>NZ_JACJDW010000004.1:0-207916 GCF_014163745.1 Pseudoalteromonas sp. SR44-2
TTTGTGAGAATAGAAAGCCAGGGCTTTATCTACGGAGCAGTATGAAATACTAGACGCACAGGCAAGCTCACTGACTTCGATGTGATAAATGATAGCTAATCATTTATCAATGAGAGATACAAGACTCACAGTTTGGTCTGTTTCAAGCAATGCTTGTGCCTCAAAAGGATCACTGCATTCAAGTACTAGGTAACCACTATCTTCTAAAATAAATCGCGCGCTTAGACGAATTTCGGGGCTATCTTCGATGATCAAAATAGTGGCAGGCATAAAATTCCAAGTAAAAGGGATAAGCTAAATTATTGTAGCGTAAAGCGATTTCTATGCCAGTGATTTTATCTGTTGAATTTCAAACTGTTAATAACTAAACAGGGCTAAATACTCATGCATTAGTCCGAAATCGGACTGTGAAGGTTCGATTTCGGCACTGCGAAGGAGGTTAATAAAAATATAAATTTGCAAATTAGGGTTGTGAGTTTCAAATTGGTACTGAGGAGTCCGTTATTGCTGCTATTTGCTAAGTAAACTAAGTAATATTGTAGTTAATCTCATGTATTTATTTAGTTTTTAATGTTGGCACGTGTTTCGCTATACCTTAAATATACAAAGCATTAAGCAGTGAAATATGGATATAGCAAAAACAACAAATGCAAAAGCTTTAGCTGTTTGGCAAAAATTAATTTTAGCCGCAGCTGTTATTGTAATAATTGGGGTTATTTATCAACAAAGTAACCAAGCTGGAGTATCCGTTTCGCGTAGTAATATTATCGTTGCAACGCTAAAGCAAGGCGCATTAGACATTACAGTGACGGGTTATGGAGAGTTAAAATCGGCACAGCAGCAGTTACTTACAGCTAAATCAGCCGCCACAGTTAAAGCTATTTTATTAAAGCCTGGCGCTATTGTCAGTAGCGACTCTGTAATTGTGCAACTTGCAAACCCTGAACTCGATCAACAGTTACAAAGTGCTGAGCAAGAGCTTAATAAATTGAATGCGAACTTGCGCCAAACAAAGCTTAATAATACGCGAGAGCTGTTAAATGAGCGCTCCCATGTGGCACAAAGTTATGCTGCGTATGAAAATGCCAAACTAAAATTAAAAGCAGAAGAAGCCCTTGTTAAGCAAGGGATTGTATCAACCTTAAATTACCAGCGTAGTGTGCTTGACGAGCAGCAACTTAGCCAGCAATTGGCCATTGCTAAGCAGCGTGCAGAGCAGTTAAAAGAAGTGCATAAAGAGGCACAAAGTATTCAGTTGGAGCAAATAAAACAGCAGCAAGGTATTGTTGTTATGTCACAAACAAAGCTTACTGATTTATCGATAAAAGCAGGGATAAATGGTGTGTTACAGCGCTTACCTGTAGAGCTTGGGCAAAGTGTGAACGCAGGGCAAGAAATTGCATTAATAGGCTCGGTTGATAACTTAATTGCTTTGATCCAAGTTCCACAAAATCAGGTTGATGATATTCGTTTAGGCCAAGTCGCACAAGTAGATACACGTCGAGGTATAGTTGATGCGCGCGTTACGCGTATAAGCCCTGTAATAGTTAATAATACGGTAGAAGTAGAGCTTGCTTTGCCTAAAATATTACCCGAAAACGTGAGGCCGCAACTAAGTGTTGATGCAAATATTATTGTTGCAAAGCTCACTAATGTTACCTTCATAGAGCGCCCGGCAAACGTTAAACCCTATACCGAAGTTGCGCTATATCAGCTTAACCCAATATCAGGTGATGCTAGTTTAGTTAAAGTGAAATTTGGTCGTTTAGCTGGACGTTATATTGAAGTGTTAGGTGGTGTAGCTGCTGATCAGCAGTTAATAATTTCAGATTTAGCCAACCTTACTCAAACCAACCAAACAATTCACATAAATTAAGGATGAATGCAATGGCAGAGCAAATAAATAAAGCCCTTAAAAGTGTCGTGCTAGAAATGAAAGCACTTAGTAAAGTTTTTGAAACTGATGAGCTGCAAACTTATGCGCTTCGCAGTATTGAATTAAAAGTTTACAGTGGTGAATATTTGTCTATATCTGGGCCATCAGGGTGCGGTAAATCAACATTATTATCAATCCTAGGTTTACTTGATATGTCAACGAGTGGTGAATATTTTATTGATGGTGTGAATGTTTCTAAGCTTAAACTAAATCAAGCTGCTGAGATTAGAAACGCTAAAATAGGTTTTATTTTTCAGTCATTTAACCTAATTGATGAACTAAGTGTATTTGATAATGTGGCATTGCCACTTCGCTATCATCACTCTAAACCAAACAAGCATGAGATTGCTGAAAAAGTAAAAGCGTGTCTTGAAAAGGTAGGGCTTGGGCATCGAATGAGCCATAAACCAAGCCAACTTTCAGGTGGTCAGCAACAACGTGTTGCCATAGCACGTGCTTTGGTAGCAGAGCCTACAATTTTGCTGGTGGATGAGCCAACAGGTAACCTTGACTCAAAATCGGGTGACCAAGTAATGCAAATATTGACTGATTTAAATAATGCGGGAACAACTATTTGCATGGTAACTCATGATCCTCGCTATGCCGATATGGCAAGTCGTCAGCTAAAACTCCTTGATGGTGAATTACTTGGTGAAATAGCGGTAAAAGAGCCATTAAATGCTTAAGTAGCTCTTTATCAGCGAGAATAAGATGAAAATATTTAAAACAAAAACCGTGATTAATCAGTTACTCAAAGGAGTGAAGTAATGACTTATAATTTTAAAAATGCATTACTCAATATTAAACAACATAAAATTTATAGTGTAAGTGTTGTCGCAACCTTGAGCATTGTTTTGGCTGCGTTAATTACTGTACTTACGCTTGCGTATATTATGCTGATAAAGCCACTGCCCTATCCTGAACAAGCACGGTTAGTTAAAGCTGAGTATGCGCAAATAGACTCAACAGGGTCGCTTAATACACGTGCATTTAATTACCCTGCGCTAATTGATTTATATAAAAACCATAACGTATTTGAACAAGTCGCTTTGGTGTATTACGCACAACAACGCCTCGATGATGTGGCTGGCTTGCCCATCGTAAATACATCATTTGTAACACCGCAGTGGTTTGATTTATTTGCTATTAAGTTACATTTAGGGCGTGGTTTTAGCCAAACAGAGAAGCTAGATAGTTTTAATCCTGTGGCAGTGATCAGCTATCAAACATGGATAAATGATTTTGCTGCTAAAGAAGATATTATTGGCCAAAAGCTGGGTGTAGGGGGGAAACAATTTAAAATTATTGGTGTAGCTGCTGCCAATTTTAAAGCTCCAGCCCTTATCAAAACAGGACAAGAAACGGCTATATGGCTGCCTTGGGATTACAATCTAACATCTGAAGAAGCCAAACCTTTTTGGTGGAACCGTTATTCAAACAGCCATTTTGTTGCTAAATTACCAAGTAATATAAATCGAGTTCAAGCAAGTAAAAAGCTATCTCAGTATGTTGATAACGTGTGGCAGCAACATATTACAACAGAGGCATTTTTTGCCGGTTGGCATATTCAGCTTGAGCTTAATCCACTGCAAAATGTAATATTAAAAGAAACGCCGAAAAATATTTATTGGCTTATTTTAGCTGTGCTAGGTTTGGTTATTATTGCGTGTGTAAACATTAGCAATGTATTTATAGTTCGTACAGCTGCGCGTAAGCATACCTTAGCACTAAGTGCTGCCGTAGGCGCAACACGGTTTATTTTGTTTAAACAATTTTGGCTTGAAATTGTATTATTAATAGGAAGTGCAAGCTTTATAGGTCTTACTCTATCAGCAGTTATTTTGGCTGAGTTGAGTCATTTAGCGCAGGCCATATTACCTCGAGCAAGCGAGTTGTCGGTTAATATGGCCTCAGTACTCATTGCGGTATTGAGCTGTTTAATACTGAGCACTCTATTTGCCTATTTGTGTACGCGTATTATTAATTATCGTGAACTAATCGGTGGCTTAAAGTCAGCAGGAAAAGGCAAAACTGTACAGGTAAGTAAGCGTGTTTGGCAAAGTTTGGTGGCATTTCAGGTTGCAATTACATGTACTTTATTATTTATTAACCTTTTAATCTTTAACGTTAATAATGCCAATATAAAAGAAGCTTTCACACTGCCTATTAAGCAACTAACCAGTGTTGAAATTAACTTAGCTAATTATTTATCAGCAAACAGAGAAAAAGCAAACCAAGTACTAAATCAAGCAGCTAATGAAATAGCTTTATTGCCAGAAGTCGCTCAGATTAGCCGCTCATCCTCACCTATCAATGATAATTTAATTACTTGGTCACTCATTGAAGTTACGCACAATAGACAAGTGCTACCGTTTGGTAAAGCCGTTGATGAGCATTATTTTTCAGTACTTAAACAACCTATTCTGCAAGGGCGTAGTTTTACAGCTGAAGATGTTAAAAGTGACGCTAATGTAATCGTTATCAATGATGTACTTGCCAAGCAGTTATCAAGTGATGGTAATGCGTTAGGGATGCGCCTAAGTTTTGATATTACATCTGGCCGTGAAAACGACTTAACAATTATAGGTATTGTTAAGGCGATGCCAATTTCAGGTAAAGCACTAAAAGAGCCAAAAGCCTTTTTGACTCGTCAAGGGTATCGCTCATTTATTGTAGAGCTTAAAAATAATCAACAATTAAAAAAGCAAACGCTCAATACATTACTGCAAAAAATAGATGCAGGTATTTCGGTGCATAAACTTGAGTCGCTAAATTCTCAGCGTGATACTGCATTGTTTCGACAGTATGTTGTATCAGCTACAACGATAATGCTAATTGTTGCGACAATAGTATTAACCAGCATTGGCTTGCTGAGTATTATACGTTACTCAGTGCAGTTACGACGCGCTGAAATTGGTATTCACTTGTGTGTTGGCGCAAAGCCACTGGCATTGTTTTTGTTAGTATTTAAACAAAATGGCAGCGCAATCGTAACGGGTATAATATTCAGTATTGCGTTATTGCTGGCTTTACAACAACCACTACAACTGATTGCGGATGGAGTACCGCAAATTATGCAGCTTGGTATGTTATTCATAACTTTATTATTTGTAATTAGCCTCGGTGCACTGGCGTGTTATTTACCTTTAAGTGCCCAGCTAAAGCGCCCTGCAATTTACGGTGTACAAGGAGCACAACAGTAAAGTGTGTAGTTTAGGAGGGACTGATTGGGTAAAAGGCTTAAATCAGCTCCTTCAACTAGCTATTTTAAAAACACTTTATAAAAGAGCTAGTTGATAAGTTAATAATAATTATAAAGATGGTACGGGCTGAATGTTATTATCTGCAATCTGTACAACTAAAAATGCTACAATAGGGATTTCAGTCAATGACTGCAAAGTTAGACAATGCAAATGAGGCAGTCGCAAAGCAAATTTACACCACCTTTCAACGTTCTTATAAAATAGAAGCTGAATTAATAGGTGCGCAGAATTTTCCGCCTTTATCGCGCACTGATACTGATATACAAAATTCGCAAACGCTTTTTTATGGATTGTATGTGAGCGAGTCACTCGCGGGGGTTATTGAGCTGGAAACTAATAACAGTCAATTAGAAATTAATAGCTTAACGGTTGACCCTGAATACTTTCGACAAGGTATTGCGAATAGATTAATGCACTTTGTACTTAATGATTTTGCAAGTACTGCTCCAGTCAATCTATCGACTATTGTTGTTGAAACCGCCGTAGTTAACGAACCCGCAATTAAGCTATACAAAAAACATGGCTTTGTTGAGTTTAAACGATGGACCCCAGAGCACGGTATTGAAAAGCTAGCAATGATTAAAAGTCGGGCTGTTTAATAATAAGGGGCATAGCGTAAGTTAACTAGCATACAAATTTATACTTTAATATGTCAGGCATTTACTTATTGCCCTAAAGCACAGCCCCTCTTAATTTTTTTGTGAATAACTCAATTAAAGATTATTTGCACAAAGAGAAGAGAATAAGAAGTAAATGAGGATGAACTTGAAGGCTTAAATTAGTTTGTGAAACTCTACAGAGTCTGGTCTTGCACCTTGCCTTTTACCATAAAAGCCAAAATAAGACCTGATCTGACGATTACCTTAGTTTCCTGTAATTATTTTTACAGATTAAAAGACCTGTTTTTTATAACTACGGCTAACTTAACCAACCGTAGTTATATTGTGGAATATGCTTGATTTAAATTAACTGCAATTTTAAAAGTGCAGCTTAAACACTTTTTAGCATAAGAACTAGAAAGTTTCTTTGTTAACTAGTCGGCTAATTACTTGGCCTTCCTTGTCTTGTCCAATTATTAAGGAGTATTTCACACCAGGTAAGTAACTATACCCAAACGTAAGCGTTGTACCTTTATTTAAGAGACTAATGGATGCTAAATCTTGGCCGCTAGGACACGCAACTGTTTCATGTGAATTTTCGTTTTCGGCTTTTATATCTATTGAACTGCCACTTGAACAACTTACACGATAGCTAATGTTATCTAGCTTTGTAAAATTAAAGATGTCAATTTCAATAGATGTTCCATCATTTAAATTATTATCCAGCTTGATGATATCAGTTTTAATTTTGGAACTTTTTTGTTCAGAATCAAAATCAGAATATACAACAAGTGCGTATTGAGCTGACTCCTCAATAGCAGATTGAAAGTTTCTTTCTACTGTATTTGAAACACTTTCTTTAGTATTTGGATCTAGGCTAACAATTTTTAACTTATTATCGCCTGGTGTAGATATCGAGAAATCTAAGCTTTCATTAATTCTTAAAATAGACACATCGTCATTATCAATATAAGGCTCTACTCCATATACATTTTTTTCTATCTTTGTGATTTGATTGTTTTGGCTTTTTGAGAGAGTAAATTCAAAGTCAATACTTTGTGCTCTCATATTCAAGATACCTAAAGCTAAATTACTATCTGTTATCTTACCCTCTGAAATAGTGCTTTTAGTAATAGGCTCCGATTTAGAAGAGCTACCACCTCCACACCCTGTTATTAAAAGTGCGGTTGCAACTGATAGAGATAGAATTGTTTTGTTCATAAATTGTTCTCGACTACTGTGATTTGATATATGTTATACGATTTACAACTATACGATGTTCCCAAAAAAATACTGTAAAATATTGTAAGAAGGTGTAGGTAACTGCTGAGTTATGCTTCAGGTAAGTTTTATTTTTGGTTTATTTTAAGTGAACTTTGTTTGGTTCTAGATCAGAATGGCTCTTCGTATGAGGAGATTAACTTAAAACTTCTTAAATGGCTTAGCAAATACTTGAAAATTATCTTGGTAAACTATTTTTCCAGGGTTAATAGCTCTTACTTGGTCTACAAATATATCTCTATTTTCAAGCATAGAAACAAGCTCTCTCACTTTGGCAATGTGCTCGATTGCTGAAATCTTAAACCAGCTGATATAAACATCTGACTTTTTTAGCTTTTGCTTGTTAAGGTGGTCAAAAGGTGATTCTAAGTTTTTATTAAACCAATCTAGTAGATATTCGGCATGATCAAGTTCATAGTCAAAAAATATATTATCTTCTTTTAGGTAGCTAACAGCCTGAAAAACCCCTAACCGTTGCTCGGAATCTTTACAGACATCATCAACTACAAAACGAATAAACATAAATTCTCCAAATTAAACTAATCATGTCATTACCGTAGGTTGTCTAAGTAGTGGTAACATATCATTGATTTCAATGCTATTTTTATTTATTTTAGGTGCCTTTTTTTAAAAGGCTTATACGACATGCTCCCTTGCATGGATACTCGGCAATGCAGCTAACTCCTCAGCAGGCTTGTTAGCTAAAACTGTATTTGATAGTGAAAAATAAAATGTTGTTAGGACTGAAACAATAGGTTTTAACGAAGTAAAGCTAATTGTCTCTATAATAGGTTACATGGAGTGAGGTTAGAAGATCAATAGAGGTGCAATCGCTTGTTACAAAGTAGCTAAAACAATCAACGAGCATTTATCAGGCTACTGACCGCTAATCTCGCTATAGCAGCTTTTTATTTATTCGGGTATGATCTGCGCAACTTTGATTATCAGTTGCTATTTATGAACACGTTAAGTGCCAAACAGAACATTCAAGCGATTGTTAAAGCAATTAAGGCTGAGGAAGCATTACTTCGCCAAAAGCATCCATTACTTGCACATCAAAATACCTTAGGGTTAATCATTTTATTGCTGTCGCTGAGTGCTCTTATTGGCGTTGGGGTTTTATATTATTTAGCCATAATACCTGCTTGGGTGTGCATAGTGCTTGCGGCTATTGCTGCGTCTATTTCCCATGAGTTAGAACACGACCTTATACATAAACAATACTTTAGTAACCAGCCGTTTATGCATAATTTTATGATGTTAGTAGTATGGTTAATGCGGCCAAATACTATTAGCCCATGGTACCGACGTAAAATGCATTTACACCATCACAAAACCTCAGGCACACAACAAGACCTAGAAGAACGCTTGGTGGGAAACGGTATTAAAAATCCATTTTTACGTGCGCTAGTTATTGTAGATGGGTTATTAGGGTTAGTTATTTCTACCAAACGTTTTAGAAAAGAAATTAATGGCTTTAGTTTTTCGAGTGTTTTTAATGCAGGGTTTCCGATAACTACTGCTTATTTTGCTGTTTTATATAGTGTTATTGTGTTTCATATCGTGGATTTATTTATACCACTTTCGCTAAATTCGCCTAGCTGGTTGTTAAGCACAATGAACGTGTTTGATTTTTTAATGGTCGTGCTTATTGTGCCTAATATTATTCGCTCAAGCTCGCTTAATTTTGTTACCTCAAGCATGCATTACTACGGCGGCGTTAATAACATGCTTGAGCAAACTCATGTACTAACAAGCCGTTTATTTATGCCGTTTCACTTGTTTTGTTTTAATTTTGGAAAAACGCATACCATCCACCACTTTGTGCCAAATCAGCCGTTTTATTTACGCCAAATGCTAAGTGAAAAAATACTTAAAGTGATGCAACAACATAACGTGCGTTTTAACGATTTTGACAGCATTAAAAATGCCAATGCATTTAAATAATTACCTCCAACATTAGGGGAGGTTTTACATTGCTATTCTTATTTTATAATTTGAACGCATATTAATACCAAATCTCAATAGTACATAATCAATTTGAGGGATTAAACCGCACGTTAACTTCGTTAAAAAATTCTCATATAGAACAACTAAATAACGAATTTTTTGCCTTGCTATCGACACGGTTTTATTGCCTCAAAATAGACTACTTAATTAAGCGAATTGGTATAAAAATAATTTAGACGCACCACGTTACGCTATTAGCTTAACGTGGTATTGCTGTTTTATTTAAAAGATCGGATCATGTTTTTAGCACTTGCTCAACTTTTAAAAAATCACTCTCAAAAATTAAAAATCTAACCGAACATACAAATGAACCGGCGAGCAGTTTTTTATATTTTAAAAATAATGAATCGATATTGCCGGTCTTATATCTCGATTCAATCTTCATAAGCATTAAGGATTTAAATAATGGAAATTACTGGAAGCTGTTACTGTGGTGAAATTAAATACCAAGCAAAGTCTCAAAATAACAACGCACTTGTTTGCCATTGTAGCGATTGCCAACGTATGTCGAGCGGCCCATTTAGAGCAGTCATAATTGCAGAGCCTAACTCAGTCGTTTTTACTAAAGGCGAGCCAAAAGAGTTTGTTAAAACAGCGCAAAGTGGTAACAAGCGTGCGCAAGGTTTTTGTGGCACATGTGGTACAACACTTTATGCAACTAACGAAGCTAAAGCTGACCGTGTATATGGCTTGCGTATTGGTGCGGTTGATCAGCGTGATCAGTTTACGCCAACAGCACAAATTTGGGCTAAATCAACATTGAGCTGGTTGAGCGGTTTACACAAAGTACCTGCATTTGATACAACCCCACAAAATTAGTTATTTGGGGTTATCAGTATTACTTTTTTAGTAAGCGGTTTGAAATTTATTTAACCAAATGACTGTCTACTTATAAGTCAGTCATTTGGAGAATAATATGTGTAGTTCACCTAAAAGCAGCCGAGCAGTGAAAAAAACAGCCATTAGTTTCAATGATGAGCTTACTCAAGAGCAGCGCTTGCGTTTTGCTGCAAAAGCTAATTTAGCACAAGAGCGCCGTGAACAGCGTGAAGCAACGAATAAACGCTATGAGCAAAAGCACGCGAGTAGTAAACCTTCGTCTGGTTTATTTTCGTGGTTACAGCAGCTAGTTAGCTGATTTAGCTAAAGTGGTGTTTTTACCACTACCCAAACCACATAAAGCACACAGTACTCCGGCAATAGCGCACAACCACAATGGCGCACTCCAACTGCCTGTTGTAGTGTGTAATGCACCAGCTAGCATAGGACCAATAGCCGCGAGCAAATAACCTACGCTTTGCGACATTCCCGAAAGCGACGCTGCTTGTTGCGAATCGTCAGTTCGTAAACTAATAAACGACAGCCCCAATATAAAACACGCTCCAGAGCAAAAACCCAGCATTAGGGTCCAAACAAAAGCAAAGCTAGGCATGTAAAGCAGCCCCAATGCACTGAGTGCACTCAACATGGCTAAAATAAAGCTAAGCGTGCTTTGATCTTTTAATTTTGCCAATAGGGGGATTAATATTAAACCCGGTAATGCAGTCGCTATTTGAAAAGCACCATGATAAGCACCTGCTTGGGTAGCTGAGTGACCGGTTTCGGTTAATATGTTTGGTAACCACGTAATAATTATATAATTTAAAAACGAGTTTAAGCCCAGCAGTAGGGTAATTTGCCATGCTAGTAAATAACGCCATACACTTTTTGACGTGTCGGTGTGTTGAGCAATACTGACAGGTTTTGTGTGCTTACTTAATTGCGACATCCATACAATAATACTCGCCAAAGTAATAAGAGCTGATGAGCCCAGCGCAAGTTGCCATCCTAATCCGTTTAACTGACTAAGCGGAAATACCAAAGTAGAAAACCCACCCGATACCACGCCCATAGTAAGCACGTAGGCTGAGGTCATTAACGCAACCTTTGCAGGGAAGTCGCGCTTAATTAAACTTGGTAATAATACGTTTGCGATGGCAATGCCCACACCAATAATAGCGGTGCCTACAAAAAGCATAGCTGAGGTATTTATTACCCGCGCTGCAACCCCTGCAAGTATAAATAACAAAGCCAAAAACAAGGTGCGCTCTAACCCTTGCTTTTTAGCAAGGGTTGCGGCCATTGGCGATACAACCGCAAAGGCAATGAGTGGCAATGTTGTTAAAAAACCAGCTTGTGATGCGCTAAGCCCAAAGTGATTAATTATTTGTTCAAGCACAGGTGCAATACCTGTAAATGTGGCGCGTAAATTTGCGGCAATAAGTAATATGCCAAGCACAAGTAATATGCCAGCAAAGCGTGATTTGGGTGTGTTATTTAACAAAAAAGATGCCATTAAAGCTAATATTTAATGGGCGCTAGTATAAAGGCTTAGCAAAAACTATAATTTAGAGATAATGACATTAAATAACTAAAAACAGACAAAACTATGTTTGATGCAATTGGTTGGGACGACATTAAAAATTTTGAAACTATGGCGCAGCCCATAATAGCCAAAATAGAGCACGCCCATGCAAGTCACGAAATCCCTCTGCACATTCATCCAAAAGGGCAGTTAATTTTAGCGCTGCATGGTTATGTAACATGTGAAGTGTCGGCAAAAATGTGGATGGTGCCTACGCACAGTGCAATTTGGATCCCAGCACAAAAGGTGCATAGTAATAGGGCGTCTGATAACGCGCAGTTTTGCCATTTATTTATTGATAGTAGTAAAAGCGGTATGCCACTAAATACCTGTACGTTAGCCATTACGCCGCTAGTTAAAGAGCTAATGTGCGAGTTGGCTGCACATAATCAGCACTATGCTTTAAATAGTAAAACAGCACGTTTAGCGCAGGTGTTGTTTGATCAACTTATCGATATGCCCGTACAGCCTCTTGATTTTGTATTATCTAAAAACGAGGTAATTCAAATTATGAGCGATCAGTTAATAAACATGCCAAACAATCGAAAAACACTACCACAATGGGCTAAGCAGTTTGCGTTAACTGAGCGCACATTAGCGCGGTTAATTAAAAAAGAAACCGGTATGACATTTGGAAAATGGCGTACGCAATTACATATAATTACAGCTTTAAAGGCGCTTTCTGATAAGCAAAGTGTGCAGCAGGTGTCGGAGTTACTAGGGTATGAATCGGTGAGTGCATTTATTACTATGTTTAAAAAAGTGATGAAAAAGTCGCCCATGAAATACATGAGCGACTTAAATCAGTTAAATTAGTTTAGTCTTTAAATAAGCTTAGTCTTTAAATAAGCACTACCACGTATAAGTTGCCGAAAGCATGGCGTTACGAGGTTTGCCAGGAAAGTACCTGTCGCCGGTAAAACTGGTGTAATCGGCGCGCTCTGCATAAGCCTCATTGGTTAAATTAATAATGCGGGCAAGCACCTCAAGGTTATTAGTAACTTGCCATTGAGCACGCAGGCTTAAAACATCATGCCCTTGGTATTTATTTAAGTTTTCTGGGTCGGTGTAGTAGTTACCAACGCGGTGCCACTGCAAAGCAAATTGCGCGTTATTTAATGCCTGCCATGTTAAATCGAGATTAGTAATATTACGCGGCGCGGTATCTATGTCGTTGCCGTTTATATTTAAACCATTAAGTACTTGGTTGTTAGTGTAAGTATGCTTTGCGTGAGTGCCAGTAAAGTTAAGTGCAAGCGACCTAGTTAGCTGGTAGTCAAGCTCAAGCTCAATACCACGATGTCGAGAGCTGCCATTATTGACCGTAAAAAAGTCGCTATCGCGGTAAATCGTATTGTGTTTACTCATAGCGTAAAGTGACACACCATAACGTAGTTTTTCGTAAATTCCTTTAATACCAAACTCTGCGTTATTCGCTATTTCGGCGCTTAAATTTGCAGTAGTTTGCTCGCGTTGTAATTGGTATAGCTCAGCCGCTTGTGGCGCTCTGTAACCGCGAGAAAAGTTCGCATAAAGCGTGTTATTTGTATTGTACTGATAACTTACCCCAAGCTTTGGCGATAAATTACTAAAGCTATTTTTAGCGCTTGCTGGGCGGCTGTATCGGCAACCACCAAAGCCGCATTCTGTGCCATCGTCTTTTGTTCTACCTGCTAGCATATTATTGGTGTAGTCGTACTGCATATGCTCGTAACGCACACCTGCGGTAAGTAACCACTTATTTAATTGCCAATCAACAGATGCAAAAGGAGCATAAAGCGTGGCGTTTACATCGTAATCGTAATGCTTACCTTGGGGTACTGTAGCCACTAAAAATGCAGAGCCTTGCGTTGGCTCGTTTTGGCTTTGAATAAAGTCGGCTTGCGTGTATTCGCCATCAAGCCCGAGGTTTACTTTTACATTGCTTTGTAAATTATGTTGATAAAGCGATTGTATGCCAAAACCAGTTTGACTGTTTGTTTCAAGCGGTGTGCCGGGTAAAAAGTGCTTAAAAAAGTCCATGCTTTGATCGCGAAAATATAACGTAGTAGAGAGCACATCATCGTTATTTAATTGCCATGTTGCATTGCTCCATGCTCTAAATGCGCGTGTTTTTCTAAAAGCGTCAGGGTCAAAGTTTTTTTGCGCGAGGTCTTCGTTTTTATAGCTTTCAAAGCCTGTAATAAATCCAGCCGTTTGCTGATTAAGATTTGTGTAAGTAAGGCCTGAGGTAAGTAATAAATTATTATTTGAATAGCGATGGCGAATATTTACTTTTTGTTGCTCTACGCTTTCGTCGTCGCGGTAACCGCTATCGTCGGTAACACTTGCGTTAATGCCTATACCGCTGTTGCCGTAATCTTGCCCTGCGCGTAATTTGTAGCGAGTATAACCGTACGAGCCATAATCTAAACCAACTAAGCCACCGCCTTGTGTGGTGTCGGGCGTTATTACATTAATAACACCATGCACAGCGTTTGAGCCATAAAGTGCAGAGCCAGGGCCTTTTAGTACTTCAATGCGCTGCGCCATTTCGCTGTGCGCCTCAAATAGCTCGTTTATGTTACAAAACCCAGCGGCTCTCAGTGGTATGCCATCCTCCAAAGTCAATATGCCACCACAAGCGCCAGCGCCCGAAAGTACGGGGGAGCGAAGTGCGGGTAAATATTCTTGGCCATTTCCGCGTTGAATATTAGCTCCTGCTACACGTTGCAGGGCTTCTTCAATATGGGTAGGCGCTATGCTATTTAGCTGCGCTTCGCTGAGTGTACTTATTGATAAAGGCATTGGGGTAGATAGCGCTTCAATACGTGATGCCGTAGTTGTTATGGTTTCTATTGCATCGTTGTTTTGATTATTGGCAAACGCAGTGTGGCTAAAGGGTAATATCAGCGGCAAAAAATAAGGTTTCATACATTCCTTGAAAGTGATCTATATTGCATTGCCTCTATAATATGCGGTTTTAATATGCATTTAAAATTGTTGCGTTAAAGCGTACGTAACCTATAAATCCGATACGTAATTGATAAAACAAAACAAGCCGCAGCAGGAAACACCAAAGCCAGCACTAAGTAATACTTAAATAAAACGTAGCCGGTTATACCGCCTAGTAAAAAGCCTGCAATAATGAGTAAAAACATAACGCCTTTACGGGTATCAAATTGCTCACCTTTAAGCGCTTTACCTAGCATTAAACCAAGGTCAGTAAAAATACCGGTTAAATGTGTCGTACGTATAACAGCACCACTGTAATTAGTTGCTAGCGCATTTTGTAACCCACACGCAGCAGACGTTAAAACAATGCCGTAAACGAATGTGTTTTTGAGTAAATAAGCACTCGCAAGTAGTAGCAATCCTTCAATAAAAAGCAAAGTGTCGTAATGACGACCAAGTTTTAATGAGCCACCAGAGAGCAAAAAGCCCGACAGTGCCGAACCCAACATAAAGCTAACAATTATTGAAAGTAACAATAAGGCAGTACTAGAATTAGTTATTGCTTTGATACCAAGTAAAGTAACAGAGCCAGATACATGCGAAATAGCCTGGTGCTCAAATCCTAATAAGCCTACAGCGTTTACTATGCCCGCTATAAATGCGAGCGTAAACGCGCCATATTCAACCCACTTTGGTAGTTTTGTAAACATTGGTTATCTCTTAACGTGTACAGTGTTAATTATTGAGTTTGCGCTTTAAAACGCTTTATTTGCTCATCAACTAATTTTGTATCTATTACGCCACGCTTAAAAGCAATGTAAGTAGGAAACGTAAACTCATTGAGCTGCCTAGCGGATACGTTTTTATATTCCTTTGAGTACCACAAACCCGCTTGATAGTTAGTTATTGCGTATTCAACGCGATTTTTTTCTAGCAGCTCAAAAGTGTCTTTAGTTGAAAGTGAACGAAGCAGATTATTCTCATCAAGGTTATACTTTTTAGCAATAACCTCAGGCACAGGAACGCCGCGCAGCATTGCTATTGGGGTATTTGATAAATCGTCAGTGAGCAATTTATCTTTGTTTAAAGCAAATAAACCATACTTAGTAGTATGCAAGGGCACGCTTGTAAAATCTAAATACTCTGCTCGCTCTTTTGTATTGGCCAAAGAGAAATAGCAGTCGTAGTAGCCCAGCGCCATTTCTTTTTTAACGCGCGCCCATGGCAGATGAATTACGTCAATTTTAAGATTTAAATTACGCTCAATAAAGGTTAAGTATTCAATATCTAAACCTGTGAATGTATCTTCTTTTTCATCGTAAATAGTAAAAGGCGGGTAGTGAGTTGTTACGCAGCGCAGGGTTTTACTTGGCGCTGCAAGTAACAACGAAGGTAAAGTTAAAGCTAAAAACAGAAATATTGCGCGCATAAATATAAATTCGATATCTTTTAAAATACATAAATTGAACGCCAATTATACAGTTACTGAGCTTAATTGCATTGATCTAAGTATTTTTACCTAGCGTATAAGTTAAATTTTGTGAGATATACCATGTTTAACGCAGAGCAGCAGTCACGCATTATCGAAATGGCGTGGGAAGATAGAACCCCTTTTGAGGCAATAGAGCAGTTATACGGATTAAAATACCCGCAGCTGGTGGTATTTATGCGCGAACATATTTCAAAAGGCAGTTTTAAAGTGTGGCGTAAACGCCATGCTGGTCGTAAAACAAAACACTTAAAATTACGCGATCCCGCTATTATGCGAAGCCACTGTAAAACACAATATAAACAACGTTAAATAAGTGTAAGCTGTTTCATATGATGTTCAGCCGTGTTTGTTAACCTTTAGCTATTAATTACGCTAGAGATTATTTATGAGAGCACTAACATACACAACACTAATAGCATTGGCTTTATGTTCAATAAGCGCAGATGCGAAACCGCATAAAGATAAGCATGGTCATAAACACGGCCATAATAAGCATCATTCACATAAACACAACGACAATGACTACCTTTCTAAAAAAGAGGCAAAGCAGTTAATTCGCGCAGGTTGGACGCCACCAGGGCTAAGTAAAAGCTACCACAGAGGCGACTATTTAGATCGTGATTTATATAAACGAGGTAGAGTGATTGAACGCTCTAGAGATAATGGTACAGTGAGTATTGAAATAGACCGTACAGTTATTCACATGGTGCACGATACCCGAGAAATACTTTCAATCTTAAGTCGCTAAACTAACTTTATAAGGATATTAAAATGCTTATTGCGCTGGCTATAATTATTGGCTTTTTTTTACTGGTTACCTTGTTGCCTATGTCGTACAGCCAGCATTACTTAGTGCGTAGCTGCGACTTTGTGCGCTTACAAGTATTTTATATTGCCAGTTTTGTAGCCGTTACATCGTTGTTTTTATTATGGCAAAGTAGCGCAATAGGTTATGTATTTATAGCCTTAACCTCATTATTTATAATGATTTTACAAGGTAAATGGATTTACCCGTATACGTGGCTTGCTAAAAAAGAAGTGCAAAGCGCACCAAAGCATATAGACCACAGCGTACGAATTATGTCGGCAAATGTACTTATGTCGAACCATAAAAGTGAGCAGCTAATTAGCCTTGTAGATGAGCACCAACCCGACCTGCTCATTACGCTTGAAAGCGATAGCTGGTGGGAAAATAAATTATCAGTCATTAAAAAAAATTACCCGTATTACATAGAATGCCCTAAAGACAATCGTTATGGCATGCACTTATACAGCAAGTTTAAAATACTCGATGCACAAATATGTGAGCTAATAGAAGAAGATATTCCTTCAATTCATATTCTGTTTGAAAACGATGAAGGCCTGCAAATGCAAGGGCACTTTATTCACCCAGCACCGCCAAGCCCGACAGAGGAAGACTCATCGCGTCCGCGCGACTCAGAGCTAATAATGGTGGCTAAAGCACTTAAAAACCCTACACGGCCTACTATAGTTGCCGGAGATTTAAACGACGTAGCATGGTCGCGCAGCACTCGTTTGTTTATGCAAATAAGTGGCTTTTTAGACCCTCGAAAAGGCCGTGGTTTTTATAACACCTTTCATGCAAGTTACTTTTTTATGCGTTGGCCGCTCGATCACTTATTTCACAGCGAAGGCTTTAAAGTAAAGCGTATTAAGCGCTTAGCTAAGTATGGCTCTGATCACTTTGCGCTACTGACTGAGCTTTCTTTTGAGAACGCCAATCAGGAGTCACTAGAAGATAAACCCGAAGATCTAAAGCATGAAGAAATCCAAGAGCTTGCTATGAATAAGGCAGACAAGCGAAAAGTGCCGAGGTTTGAGGAAAAGTTATAGTTATTAGGCAGTGTAGGTCGGATAAGTGGCGAAGCCACGCCATCCGACAAAAATAATGAATTGGCTAGAAAGTGCAATAAGCAGACTGTCGTAACCTTAGACTCTTCTTATAGGGATAGTACTGTAAACAATATAAAGCCTATAAATGCTATAGCTTGAAGCACAAACCATAAGTTTTGTCTGTAATAGATTTTTAATATTAGCCTTGGACCATATTCAGGGTCGGCGATTGTCTTTGATGTTTGTTTTTTAACTAACCACTTGATATAAAAAGGAGATAACTCAACAAACCTAGTTATTACCTCTTGCAGGTTAAAATCTATAGTTAGATCTAACTTATGCTTATTAATCTGCTGCTCAATTTTCTCCTCATATAATTCAAAAACAGTCATTATCTCTTTTAATTTTAGAGATAATACGCCTTTAACTTGTACGTGAACTGCACATTTAAGGGCTAATGATTTTTGCGCTAAACCACATAAAATAGAAGAAGTTAGAATTAACAACATGACTTTGATATCAGCGATGTCAAAATGCTTAGCTCCAAGCTTATCAATGTTTGCGATAATTAGACCAGCGATTGCCCCGCCAGCTCCAAGCGTCCAGCTAGAGATTTTGTCTACCTCTGAGCTTGATGAAACAATTGCATCAACGAAGGCATTTAGCGAATCAGTTCTTGCATTTAACTGAACGATATCTCGCCAGTTTTTAGTTGACTCCAATAGCTCTTCACTTGCACCCATACTTGATATCCCTATGACACTTTATCAGAGGACACTTTCCCTATTTTAGCGCGAAAACGTCCTTATTTTGTGAACTTACATTAATAGCAAACAGTTTAAGTCATTGCCAGCTATAAATATTATGCTTTCTGTTATTTATATAAACATGTAAAAAAATGGGAAAGTTTCCTCTTATTCTTACTAAATTAGTGACTACTATCTCAATGACCGCTTATCACTCATTGTTGCCTGTCAGGTTAAGTCTAGTGAAATAGATTGCATTGCATAGTTAAAGTTTTTATATTGTTCGGCGATATTTTATTTGGTGCTAATAAAGCACTGCGTGCAAAGGAAAGCATGTGAATTATAAAAAAATGTATTATCCGGTAAGAGCGCTTGCTGTTTTATCTTTAGTTGCTGTTGCTATTAAGTACTGGATGCCAACTGAAATTGGCTTTGCGTTTATGCTGTTGCCTTATTTGCTTCTATATTTTTTAGCTAACGCTAAGAACTATGAAAATAAACGGCTCATTTTTATTAGAATTATAGCTGCATTATGTACTATTACTTTAGCGCCAGTACTTGTCTTTGGTATTGAACCTGACCCTCAGGCTGGGATTGGTATTATGTTTTTGCTGATAATGCAGCTAGCTGCAATTAGTGCCTCTGAATTTATTATATTATTCTTTTATGTTGATAATGATTAAAAAGTAAACTGCTCATTTACAGTTATTACTGTGTAGTTGCTTTGTGGTTTGAACTTAGTAGAGACTAAGCTCTTCTTTAATCTAATTTTAAAGTTAAAAAACCTAAAAGCGGTTACCCACTTTTAGGTTTTCTAATGTATTAGTATTTAAAGCTAAATTAGCTATTGATCATAATACATTTGATATTCACAAATTCGCGCATACCAAAGCCGCCGTGCTCTCGGCCGTAGCCACTTTCTTTAACACCACCAAACGGTAGGTTAGGTTGTGCTAAACCGTAGCCGTTAATATTGATCATGCCGGTGTCAAAGTACTTTTTAGCTAGTTCAATGGCTTTTTTCTCATCTTTAGAGAAAATACCGCCGCCTAAACCGTAGCGAGAGTCGTTAGCGATGCGCATTGCATCGTCGTTGTCCTTGGCTTTAATAAGCGAAGCTACTGGGCCAAATAATTCGTCGTCATAGGCTGGCATACCAGGGGCTAAGTTATCAAGTAGAGTAGGTGGGTAGTAATAGCCTGTTTGCGAAGGTATTTCGCCGCCCGTTACTATGTTTGCACCTGCTTTAACTGATTCCATTACTTGGTCGTGAATGCCGTCGCGTAAGTCTTCACGTGCCATTGGGCCTAAGTCTGTATCGTCAGCCATTGGATCGCCCATTTTCATGGCTTCAAATTGCGCTTTAATTTGCGCTTTAAAGTCATCGTAAAGTGACTCTACAACAACGAAACGTTTAGCTGAAACACACGTTTCACCGTTATTGATCATGCGCCCGGTTACACAGGTTTTAACTGCAAGCTCTAGGTCTGCATCATCAAGTACTAAGTAAGCGTCGTTACTACCAAGCTCTAACACTGTTTTCTTAACGTGTTTACCTGCTTCTTCTGCTACTTTTTTACCTGTCGCATCACTACCGGTAAAGGTTACGCCGCTAATTGCTTTGTGCGAAATTAAAGAACTGGCTGTTTTGCCGTCGATAAGTAGATTGTTAAAGCAATACTCTGGGAAACCAGCTTGTTTAAATAGCTCTTCTATTTTTTCAGCCATGCCAAATACATTACCAGCATGTTTTAATACGGTTGTGTTACCCGCCATGATGTTAGCAGCACTGTAGCGAATTACCTGATAAAGCGGAAAGTTCCACGGTTGAATACCTAATAGTACACCTGTTGGTTGGTAGCTGATAATTGCGCGGCCGCCGTCCATATCACGTTCTTCGTCAGCAAGTACTTGTGGGCCTTGTTCGGCTGTATAACGACAAATTCCTGCACATAGTTCAACTTCTTGAAAGCCTTGCTCATAAACTTTACCCATTTCTTCGGTCATGAGTTTTGCAATAGCTTCTTTTTGATCTTCAAAGAGTGAGGCTAACTTATTAAGGTATTTTGCACGTTCAGTGAATGACGTTAATCGCCATTTTAAATATGTTTCGTGAGATTTTTCGATTACCTGTTCTGCTTCCTTTTGAGAAAGTAGTGTATAGGTTTCAATGGTTTGCTCAGTTGCGGGATTAATCGTTTTAACTGTGTTACTCATTTCTATCTCCTTACAAATTTAGTTATTTAAAAGGTGCAAGGCTAGAGCCAGTTTTTAAAAAAAGTTGCTTTTGTTTTTATCCATCTGATTTTATTAGTTAAATTTAGATTTTTGCTGAAGGGGTATTTTTTAAATATAAAAATTGAGGTGCTCGAGGTAGTAAAATATTCTGGGCGTTGCAAAATTTACAACACCCTCTGGGACAAACACAGAGCTTTATATTAGCTCCTTTGCAATGCGCTTTAATAAGTAAGTTTCTCGTAAAATAGAAAGCCCTTGTTTTTCACTGTTAGCAATGGTGCGCTCGTTATGTGCAATTGCGTCGTTAATATCAACCCATTTGGCTGTCATGCCATTTTGCTGCTCGTAATGCTCTAACTGCGCTTTGCCAAACTCGTCGGCAATACTACATACAAAGCAATACGATTTAATATGAATAATATCAAAATCGTCTTTATACCAAGGGCGATACTCTTCATATAGTCCAAAGGCTTTAACTACACTTATTTTTTGTGCACCAGTTTCTTCGCTTAGTTCGCGAATTAAGCCTTGCTCAATACTTTCGCCGTGATCTATTCCACCGCCGGGTAGGCTGTAGTCTTCATAACGGTTTGTATACATTAAAAGTATTTTATTATTTTTAATTACAATGGCGCGAGCTGTTAAGCGTGTAAATTGAGTGCCTTGGTCAATATTAATACCTGAATGTATTAAGGTTTTTAATTGCTGCATTTCGTCTCCTTTTTTAGGTTTTTAATAATAATAGTTGCTACCATTCTATAAATAGAAACGATTTTAATTATTAATCATAATTTATGATCGATTTTTTTCAGCATACGTAAATATTAGGTTAGTAACATTAATAGCATTTAATCGCTTAAGTTTATTTTAAAAATTAGATTCTGGGCGCACCTTTAAATTAATATCTAGGATGCGTAGAATAAGGAAAAAGCATAGGGATTTATCATGTTAGACATACTTTTAGTAGATGACGACGTTGAATTTAGTGACGTTGTTTGCCACATAGTCGAATTCCTCGGCCACAATATAAGCACAGCTACCAGTTTAAAAGAAGCACATCAATGGTTTGAAAATAATGCCTTTGATCATGTGCTGCTTGATTTTATGCTGCCTGATGGTAGCGGTTTGCACTTACTTGATCACTTAAAAACGATTGGGCAATCTCCAAAAATTACACTTATTTCGGGCCATCCTTCAGTTAAAGGTATTTTAGCTGATATGTGTGAGCCAAATGTAGGGCATTTATTAAAACCATTACAACGTGAAGATTTAGAACTCGTTTTAAATGGCCCTAAAAAAGCAGTTAAAAAAGCAAAGTCGAGCGGTATTGTACGCCACTTTGGCGGTTTGATTGGTGAATCTGAGCCAATGCAAAAGCTTTACAACATGATTGAACGTGTAGCTAAAACAAATGCTAACGTGATGCTTATGGGTGAAAGTGGTGCAGGTAAAGAAGTAGTGGCTCAAGCTATTCATAACGCAAGCCAGTGCGAAGGGCCATTAGTTGCTAGCAACTGTGGCGCACTTTCAAAAGAGTTAATTGGTAGTGAGTTATTTGGCCACGAAAAAGGCGCATTTACAGGCGCAATTGCACGTAAAGAAGGTGTATTTGAGCAATCAAATAACGGTACTTTGTTTTTAGATGAAGTAACTGAAATGCCAATTGATATGCAGCCAAATTTACTGCGAGTGCTTGAAACTAAAAAGGTAACACGCGTAGGTGGTAACAGAGAAATACCAACTAATTGCCGTGTTATTTCAGCTACTAACCGCTCGCTTACCGATTTAGCACAAAATAATGTTATTCGTGAAGATATTTACTTTAGGTTGGCTGTTTTTCCTATTGATATACCGCCACTTCGCGATAGAAAAGAAGATGTACCTTTATTAGCGAAAGCCTTTTTAGATCAACTTAATGACGAAAACGGCACTGCCTTTAGTTGGACTGCCGCACAGCTCAAAGAGCTGCAAAGCTATGAATGGCCGGGTAATGTGCGAGAGCTCCGCCATGCTATACACCGTGCATTTATCATGAGCGACCCACAAACCAGCGACATTATTTTACCTGATAACTTAGAGTCACCTTTTTCGCGCGTTAATAATCAAGCTGCCGAAAAGCCTGTATCAGCAGGGCAAACAATTGAAGAAGTTGAAAAAGAACTTATTCATGCAACGCTTGATAAGGTGCAAGGTAATAAAACGCTTGCTGCACAAATGCTGGGTATTAGTACTAAAACACTTTATAACCGCCTTAATGCATATGGCGGTATTGGCGAATATAAATAGATTTGAGGAAGGGCATGACATCCGATAACCAAACAGAGCAACTCAATAAATTAGTACACGATGCAAGAGGGCCGCTAAATCGTATTTCGATGAATGCTGAGCTGATTAAATTGGTACTTGAAAACGATATGCCAAAAGAAAAAGCGTTAGATGCACTTGATAAAATTATCAATAATTGCCAACAGTGCAGCGAAAGTTTGCAAAAAATATCAGACTCTCAATAAATATTAAGTGTTGTATAAACTTTAATTCGGGAAGCTAAATGAGCAAGAAAAAACAGCAAGGTAAAGCGAATATCACTTGGGCGACATTTATGGTGGTTGTGCTAGGTATTATTGTGGGCAACGCATTTTTAGCATTGAATACGATTCAGGGCTTAACACAAACCCAAAAAAGTTTAGACAACACTAGCATGCTAACCACTGCAATTGAGAAGCTGCATCTATCCATAGTGCAGGCTGAGTCTGGGCAGCGTGGTTATTTATTGACAGAAGAGGCTGATTATTTAACGCCGTACTACGATGCTGTAGGCCAAATTGAAGCGCAAACAGATCATGTCAAGTCGCTTCACTCTGAGATTGACGGTCAAGCTGAGCGTATAGCCCAGTTGTTAGTTCTTGTAGATAGTAAAATTAAAGAATTAAAACAAACTGTAAACCTTGCGCTAGATGACAAAGAAAGACGTGCGTTGTATGTACTAAATACGCATAAAGGAAGAAAGCTTTATAAGCAAATTAGAGAGTATGTTAATGAAATTCAAGACCGTGAATTACTCTTTAAAGTAAGCCATTTTTCTAAATTAGCACAGATTAAAAATGAAGCTAAAATTACATTCGCTATAACAGCAATAACGAGTGCGTTACTGATTATTGGTATGTTTATTATGACGCGCCTTAATTTAAGAAATGCAGCACAATATCGTTTTGAGCTTGAAAAACAAAACGAAACATTAGCAATGAAGGTTTCTGAGCGGACACAAGAGCTAACATTATATTCAGATGAATTGAGCCGAAGTAACCGAGAGCTTGAAGAGTTTGCTTTTGTAGCAAGCCATGATTTACAAGAACCTCTTAGAAAAATCCAAGCCTTTAGCGACCGTCTTGAAACCATGTTTAAAGATGAATTGGGTGAAAAGGGGATGGATTACATTGGGCGCATGAAAAATGCAGCGCAGCGTATGTCTAATTTAATAAACGACTTATTAGAGTTTTCGCGAATTACAACGCGTGGTAAAGATTTTGATGACACGAATTTAAATGAAGTTGTAGCTGATATATTAAGTGATTTAGAGATAGCGATAAAAGAGTCTGAAGCACAAATTGATGTAGATGATTTGCCAGTTATTCAGGCAGATAAAAGCCAAATGCAGCAGCTGTTTTTAAATTTGTTGTCGAACGCTGTTAAATTTAGGCGTCCCGACGTAAACCCACACATAAAAATTAGTTATCAAGATGAAGATATTTTCAGCTCTGATCATAATACTCATTTAAGTTTTCAAGTTATTACCATAGAAGATAACGGTATTGGTTTTTCACAAGACTATGCCGATAAAATATTTGTACCGTTTCAGCGCTTGCATGGACGCTCACAATATAAAGGCACGGGTATTGGCCTTTCTGTATGTAGGCGTATTGTGGAGCGCCACGGCGGAACAATTACAGCCCAAAGTGAAGACGGTGAAGGTGCAACCTTTATTATAAAACTACCTGTGGAAGCTGAGCTTTTCACATTGCAAGGAGAGGCTTAAATGCCCTATTCAAAAGTAAAACCGATTACTATTTTAATGGCAGACGACGATGAAGATGATCGTTTGTTAACACAAGATGCCCTTGCTGAAAGTCGTGTACTTAACGAGCTTCATTTTGTTGAAGATGGCGTTGAGTTGCTTGAGTATTTAGAGCGTAAAGGTAAGTTTGAAGACAAAGCAGTTTCGCCGCGTCCTGGACTTATATTACTTGATTTAAATATGCCTAGAATGGATGGCCGTGAAGCGCTTGAAGCTATAAAAGGAAACCCTAACTTAAAGGGAATTCCGGTTGTTATATTAACTACGTCTAAACAAGAAGAAGACATGGTTAAAGGGTATAACTTAGGTGCTGCATCTTACATTACAAAACCAGTAACGTTTGATGGTTTGGTTGATTTGATGAAAACGCTAGGAAAATACTGGGTAGAATTTGTAGAGCTACCGACAACATTTAACGATTAATGGAGATTGTATGTTAGATAAAGTGACTCAGTTGCTGCTTGTAGAAGACGATGAAGATGATTACATACTCACCTGCGACTATCTGGACCAATTGGATTCACACACGTTTAACATTCAATGGATAAGCTCTCCAGAGCAGGCAATTGCAACGCTTAGTAAAAATGAGCACGACATTTGCCTGCTTGATTACCGCTTGGGTGCATCGAATGGTTTAGATGTATTAAAAGAAGCAATTGCCAATGGCTTTAGCGGACCCATCATAATGCTTACCGGGCAGTCAAACGACGAGTTAGACTCGGCGGCGCTTGATGCCGGTGCAGTAGATTACTTAATTAAAACAGAAATGAGTTCGAGCCGCTTTGCGCGAGCTATTCGTTATGCTTTGGCACGTAAAGATGTTGAAGGCGAGAGAGTAGAGCGCTTAAAAGCTGAGGCCGAAAACCGTTCAAAAGATCGATTTTTAGCTCATTTGAGCCATGAGTTACGTACTCCTCTATCGTCTATTTTAGGCTACACCGAACTGTTAATGCAGAGCGATTTTAGTCAGCAAGCTGAAAATGAATTGGGTGTTATTTATCGAAATGGTAAACACTTATTGAGCTTGTTAAACGACGTGCTCGACTTATCAAAAATAGCTGCCGATAAACTGGAACTTACCCTAAGCGAAGTTAACCTTGATAGCATGCTTGCCGATGTTTACACGCTAATGCGCGTATCGGTTCTTGATAAGGGCCTTACGCTGCGCTTTGAATCACATCAGCCATTACCTTTGGTTGCACGACTGGATGCAACAAGAGTTCGTCAAATTTTAATAAATCTAATAAACAATGCGGTTAAATTTACCGATAAAGGCGAAATTGTTGTTAATGCGTGGACGCAATGGGTTGATGATCGCGAAATGCTATTTTTTAGCATTAAAGATTCAGGTATGGGCATTGCCCCTGAAAAACAAGAACTCATATTTAAGCCATTTGAACAGATAGCCGATGTAGAATCACGCTCTGTAGGTGGCGCAGGCTTAGGTTTGGCAATATGTGCTGAATTGTTAGCGCGTATGCACGGTGATATTAGTTTGTACTCTGAAATAGGCAAAGGTTCTACATTTACGATTTCGGTATATCCAGGTGATATTAGCGAAGTAGAACGACAAGTACTTAATTTTAGTAGTGCCCCACAATTACAAAGTAAATCGGCTCCATGCAAAGTGCATGGGCGAGTATTAGTGGTTGATGATTTACGTGATTTACGCATGCTAGTTGGTCATATGATCAGTACCTGTGGTGCGCGCGTAGATTATGCCGAACATGGCCAGCAAGCACTTGAAAAAGTACGCATAGCAGATGCGTATAAAGCGCCTTACGATATTATTTTTATTGATATTCATATGCCTGTAATGGGCGGCAAGGAAGCTACCATAGAGCTTAGAAAAATGGGCTACAAAGGCCCAATAATTGCGCTCACTGCAGCTACTATGAAAGGCATACATGAGGAGCTTGCTGCACTTGGTTTTAACGATGTAATACCAAAGCCTGTTGATAGCGCGGCTTTATATCAATGTTTGCAAGATTACTTGGTAGCGCCAGAGCATGCACCGCAAGCTAAAGATATAAATTGTAGTAATGGCTTAACCGAGAAAAAGCAGCGCTTTTTACTTGTGGAAGACGATCATGATGCAGCGCAAATTACGCAACTACTTTTAGAAAGTTTAGGCGTTGAAACCGTCATTGCGTCTAGCTGCGCACAATGTTTGCAAATACTTAATCACGACCAGCAATTTAATAAGGTATTGTTAGATATGCATTTACCTGATGGTCGTGGCGTTGACTTAGGACAGCAAATTAATGAACGATACCCTGAATTACGTTTAGTGATTGTAAGTGGAGCAGAGCCAGATCCAAGAGAAATAAAAGATTTAAATATTGACCGAGTTTTACTTAAACCTATTAATTTGAGCTTACTTGAAACGCTTATTAGCTAGGGCCTGTTTATCTTTCGAGGTTGAATTTGCAGCAGTTTGTTTGGTATTTAGGCAAGGCAGAGTCTATGTAGTGTGGTTATTCCCCATAAATAGGCGATAACGTAGCACAAATGCCAAATATGCGCTGCCCGAAGGGTTCTGCCTAGGGGCTATTTACTCTTTGTTGCTCGGTTTTTACTTATTCTTACAGGGATGTAAGTCAGTAGAATAACGCAGGAGCAGTTATCGAGCCCACTAGGTTACAAATCTCACGCCGCGATTAAATAGCCCCTAGATTGAACAAATTTTAATCCTGAAAGGTCAACAGGTCCAATAACTGAGACATTATTTATATGCATTCAATAAAGTTAGTATCTGAAGAATTAACACCATCAAAAGTAGTGTGTGTTGGCCGTAATTATACAGCACACATTGCAGAGCTAAATAACGAAACGCCAGATCAAATGGTTTTATTTAATAAGCCAAATAGCGCAATTACTAATACGTTATTTGCAGCTCACAACGGCGATACGCTGCATTATGAAACCGAGCTATGTTTTGTAGTTAAAGATAAAAAATTTGCAGGTGTTGGACTCGGCCTTGATTTAACTAAGCGTACTGTGCAAAGTAAATTAAAAAATAAAGGGCTTCCATGGGAGCGTGCTAAAGCGTTCGACGGCTCTGTAATTTTAACTGATTTTGTAGCGCTAACTGATGCAATGAAGCACTTTACCTTTGAACTTAAAATTAATAATGAAGTGATTCAGCGAGGTGATACTCATTTTATGCTGCACAACCCTGACTCAATTTTACAAGAAATTAGTGAATTTATGAGCTTAGAAGACGGTGATGTAATAATGACAGGTACACCGTCGGGCGTAGGTGAGGTAACAGCTAAAAGTATTTTTGCAGTGGCGCTTTATGCTAATGATCAGTGTTTGCTTGAGCATCAGTGGCAAGTAAGTAAAAATTAATGACTTGCTGTTGGTAGTGTTTATCAAAGTCAGTAAAGGTGGTTTTAAGCCAATTATGCTGACTTTGTTGATACTCAGGCGATTGAAGTACATTATTTTTTAATGCGCGGTTAATTTTTTTAAGGGCTTGCTCTGCAAAATTATTAGGTGCTTTAGCCGCACAGCCTATTGCTCCTCTTATAAATTGAATGTCATTTTCTGCAATTGGCACACTTTCTATATTCGTATACTCCCCTTGTTTATTAAAGTAATCAGCCATAAACGGGTAATCAATTGAGTAGTCTAAAAAGCCGTGACTCAAGCGTGCTATAACAGCCTGACTTTCATTTTCGCTACTCCAACTTAACGAAGACTCTTTATCTCGTTTTGTATTTTCAATAATTGTATTAATTTTAGTTGTAAATTTACGTGCAGCCGCTTGCCCGTATACATATTGCGGGTCGGTTAATAAATTAATAAGGTGAATAGGCGAGCCGTGCTTTTCTTCTAATTGCGGCTTTAGCTCTTTAGTCGTGATAATTGAAAATGGGGGATATACCGTTGTTGGATTTGAGTAGTTAAGTTGTTGGTTATTATTTTTTTTATAAATAACACACGGAAAACATACATTTTTCCCTTCATTTAAATATTTATTTATACGCTGCTGAGGAACAATTAAGCGAGTATGTTTTACATCAGTTATGGTTCTGATGAGTTGCTCGGTTAGGTTGTCGCAAATTCCGCCTTGTGGTGCGCTTTCGCTTTTAGCTATATGAAAAGGGGGCGTGTAACTTTGCAGCCAAATAATTTCTTCTAGAGGCTGTACTTTTTGCTCAACGGCGTGCGCGTTAAATACAATCAATAAGCAAAATGCATAGTATCCGTTTTTCAGCATTGATAAGTGTTCGTTGAATTAAGAAAACTTAATAAAAGTATAGTGTTGGTTGTAGTAGGGTCAAATATTTTAGTTAAAAGCAACCTCATTCAAGGCTGCTTTTAACTCATACATGCTTAATAAGGCATCGGATGGTTTCTAAATATGGTGTTAATCTCACTAAGAATTTCGTCGTTTAGCGTTATGCTAAATGCGTCTATATCTTCCTTTAGTTGAGCTATAGATGTTGCTCCAATAATTGAAGAAGTTACGCCATCTACTTGGTTACACCATGCTAAGGCTAGTTGTGCTGGAGTTATATTGTTTGCATGAGCCAGCTCAACATACTGCTTAGTGGCTTGCTCTGCATTGGGTGTATCTCTAAAAATACCGTTGCGCTGCATGAAGGTCCAACGAGAGCCTTCAGGGCGAGCACCGTTTAGGTATTTACCCGTTAATAAACCGGCTGCTAAAGGCGACCACGGTAAGTAGGCAATATCTTCGTGTACACATTGTTCTATTAAATACGGCCAGTCTTTAGCGTGCGCTAAGCTAAACTCATTTTGAATAGATACCATACGCGGTAAGTTATGCTCTTTGGCCAAACTTAAAAATTGGCTTATACCCCATGGCGTATCGTCAGATAAACCGCAGTGTTTAATTTTACCTGCTTTAACACATTCATTAAGGCCTTCTAGAATATCAAGCATACTAGCTTGTTGCTCTTGTGTATTTACGTCGGTAAATTTAAGAGTGCCGGGCCATTGTCTGCCAAAGTGAGGGGTAGAGCGGTTTGGCCAATGTAGTTGATATAAATCAATGTAGTCTGTTTGAAGTCGCTTAAGTGAATCATCCACGGCTTCTATTACTGTTTGGCGAGTAATATTGCCGCCATCACGTACCCACGATAATCCATTGCCTGCAATTTTTGTAGCTAGTACCACATCGCTGCGCTTTTGCTGATTACGCGATAGCCAATTGCCAATAATTTCCTCGGTTTTACCATAGGTCTCTGGCGAAGGAGGCACAGCATACATTTCGGCTGTATCAATAAAGTTTACGCCTTGCTCTAGCGCGTAGGCTATTTGTTCATCAGCGTCGCTTTGAGTATTTTGTTTACCCCAAGTCATACTCCCTAGGCACACTCGAGATACGTTTACGCCACTGCTACCTAGTGGGTTGTATTGCATAAAAATTCCTTAACTAAATTAGTTTTGAGCATGGCTGATTAAAGCCGATAAAAGAGGCTCGGAGATTGGGGCTTTTTGCCCTGTAGTAAAATCAAACATTACAACTTTAGATGCACCCGTAGTCGTTATTGCTTTTTGTGCATGGCTGTAAACTGTGTAGTTCATGGTAAAGCGATCTGTTTTAAGATCTGTAATTGTAACGCCTACAGTGAGTGTGTCGGGAAAAGTTACTGGGCGTTTATAGCGAACGTTATTTTCGCTTATTACTGGGCCCACACCGTTTGGGCTTATTGTGTCGAACAGATTTATTTTATTTAAAAAGTCGATTCGGGCTATTTCAAAGTAACGTAAATACACTACATTATTTACGTGTTGTAGCGCATCCATATCAGCCCATGCTACGGTGATATCGGTATGAATAGGGTGCTGATCTTTAAACGTTTGCATTATTTATTGGCCCTTGATTTTTAAAGTACTTAGATTATCAACATGGTGTTACGAGCTCAAGGTAATTAATGGCATGTTTTTTTTATAAGATGATTGTACCTGTTTAATTTTAGGTCTACAGTTAAATTACACAGACACACAAAAACACACACAAAGGTAAAAATATGCAGAATATAATTAATTGGTCCTTAGCTTGTTTGGTTTTTATAGCTTCTTTTACCTGTTACGCGATGGGGAATGAATCTGGCGCTATCATTTTAATGTTGGCAGGATTTTTATTTGAGGTTATGTATTGGCTACGTGGTTATAAGAGATCAGAGGACAATAAACACTTTTTTTAATCGTTAACTAGGGCCTGTTGACCTTTCAGGATTAAAATTTGTTCAATCTAGGGGCTATTTAATCGCGGCGCGAGGTTTGTGACCTAGTGGGCTAAGTAAAAACCGAGCAAAGCTTCCGCGTCCTGCTCACGCCCCTTACCTACATCCATGTAGGCAACAAAGAGTACATTGGCCCTAGGCAGAACCCTTCGGGCAGCGTATGTTTGGCATTTGTGCTACGTTATCGCCTATTTATGGGGAATAACCACACTACATAGGCTCTGCCTTGCCTAAATACCAAACATACTGCTGCAAATTTTAACCTCGAAAGATAAACAGGCCCTAGGCTTGCTTATCGCATGTGATTCTATAATAATGACTGTATAAATAACCAGTTATTGTTGTGGTGATGAAAAAGTTTATTCACATAGACATGGATTGCTTTTATGCAGCAGTAGAAATGCGAGATAATCCAAAACTTGCATGTGTACCGCTTGCTATTGGAGGCAATAGCCGACGAGGCGTGCTCTCAACCGCTAACTATATAGCTAGAGAGTATGGCGTACGATCGGCTATGTCGAACTATCATGCTAAACAATTATGCCCCGATTTAGTTATTGTCCCAGGACGCATGGCTGTATACAAAGAAGCTTCAAACCAAATACGTGAAGTATTTAGCCGCTACACAGACTTAATTGAACCCCTTTCTTTAGACGAAGCCTACCTAGATGTAACAGACAGCACCGCTTGTAAAGGCAGTGCCACACTTATTGCCCAGCAAATAAGAGCCGATATTTACAATGCTACAGGGCTCACGGCATCAGCAGGTATTGCACCGATTAAATTTATTGCCAAAATAGCCAGTGACGAAAACAAACCGAATGGTCAATTTGTCGTTTTGCCTGATGAGGTTGATGGCTTTTTAGCGCAATTACCGCTTGGGAAAATTCCAGGAGTGGGCAAAGTAACGCTCGAAAAGCTAAATTTAAAAGGCTTATATACCGGCAAGGATGTACGTGAAAAAGGCGTTAACTGGATGCAGCAACATGTGGGTAATTTTGGTGTGTCGCTTTATCAAAAATGTGCAGGTGAGTATGTTGGTAAAGTATCCACAGATCGTATAAGAAAATCGCTGAGTGTTGAACATACCTACGAGTACAACAAAACAAGTTTGCAAGAGTGCTTATATGAGCTGCCAAGATTGTTAGAGGAATTAGTTTTAAGGCTAAATAAACAGCAGTTACAAAACCGTATTAATAAATTGAGTGTTAAGGTGAAGTTTGCAAATTTTGTAGTGACCTCAGCCGATCAGGTATATCACGAGCTAAATACAGAAATATTTGTTCAACTACTTACTAAGGCTTACCAGCGTGGGCTTCAACAGCCTGTAAGATTACTTGGCATAGGCGTTGGCATTAAAAACGAGCCAGAGCAAAACTTCCAACTTAGTATTCTCGATTAAGCTGTAAAGCCTGTAACTCCAAGTTGCCATTTATTGATAGGTTATGTGATTAGCTCATCGCTCCTTGCTGGTCTTCAATATTTAAATCGACGATAATAGGGGCTTATGTTTTCTAACAGGACCTTATTTATGGCATACCCTCAAGCGGTTAGTGCAAGCCTTGAATGCACATCTCATGATGCGCTTATTATTATTAGTAATGACTTTTCTCAGTTACCAAATAACTCATTACGTGATGCTATTTTAGCTCATGCAAACGTAGATTCTCGCATCGGTAAGCAAGTTACTTTATTAGTAATTGAAAACAAGCGCGTTGTACTTGCGCCAACCGGTCCGTTAAATAGAGATTACGACGACGTGCGTCGTTATTTTGATGCTGCTAAATTAGCAATTAACGAAGCAAAAGCGTCGGGCAGTGTTAACCCTGCATTATTTTTACCAAATTTAAATGGCGATAGCCGTTATCAGCATGCTTTAGAAGTTGCTTATTTAGGCGCTTGCCAAGCCTTATGGCAGCCATTAGAAGCGCGTGAATATCACGGTGAAAGCATTGAACCAATTACACAGATTGGTTTAGTTGGCGCAAGCGAGCAAACTATTAAAGCTGTTAATGCAATTGCAGCTGGCCAATATGCAGCGCGTGACCTGTGTGGCACTGAACCTGAGCGTATGGCTCCCCCACGTTTTGCTGATTACTGCGTTGAATTGTTTAAAGGCTCAAACATTGCAGTTGACGTAATTGATGATATTGCAGCTATCGATAAAAACTACCCAATGCTAAGTACAGTTGCTCGCGCATCGTATGCAGTTGAGCGCCATCACCCACGTGTTGTTAAGCTTGAATATGTACCAGAGGGAGAAATTACTCGCACACTTATGTTTGTAGGTAAGGGCCTTGTATACGATACAGGCGGTGCAGATTTAAAAGTAGGCGGCCATATGGCAGGCATGAGTCGTGATAAAGGCGGCGCAGCTTCTGTTGCGGGCTTTATGAAAGCCGTTGCTGATTATCAGCCTAAAGGCGTTAAAGTGGTATCGTACTTAGCTGTTGTTCGCAACTCTATTGGCTCAGATTGTTTTGTGCCAGATGAAATTATTACTAGCCGTGAAGGTGTTCGTGTACGTATTGGTAATACCGATGCAGAAGGGCGTTTAGCAATGGGCGACCTGCTTAGCGAAATGAAAGATTTAGCTAAAGGTGAGATTAACCCAACGCTGTTTACTGTTGCTACATTAACGGGTCATGCGGCACGTGCAATGGGTCCTTACGGTGCGTATGTTGAAAATGGTCCAGCTCGTAGTGCTGGTGTCTCACGTCAAATAGCTGACCTTGGAGATTTGTGGGCCGATGGCGCTGAAGTATCGCGTTCACGCCGTGAAGACTACGACTTTATTAAACCACGTACGCTAGCTGACGATGTTTTATCTAGCAATAACGCAGCATCTGCCGTTACTGCTCGTGGACATCAGTTCCCTATGGCGTTTATGGCTATTGTTGGTGGGCTTGATAAGCACGGTAATGACTCTGCACAGCCTCTACCTTATGTTCATATGGATATAGCAGGTAGCGGTGTTGAAGGCGGTGATTGGCAGCATGGTAAGCCAACAGCTGCATCAGTAACGAGCTTGTTTGCACGTTATTGTTTGTAAGCTAAAAACTTACATGTAATAAAAAAGCCCTGTTAATTCAGGGCTTTTGCATTTTATGAGAACGCTATCGATTAATCTAATTTAAAACGATTAACTACGCTCGAAAGACCTTCGCTACTTTGTTTAAGGTTATCACTGGCATCGGTAAGCTGCTTAGTATTATTTAATGATTTCTCAGTTGATTGAGATAGCTCATTAATACGCAAATTAACCTCGTCGGCAGCTTGCGTTTGTTGCTCTGTGGCACGTGCTATTTGGCTGTTCATTTCGGTAATAATTGAAACAAGTCGTTCTATTTCATTAAGTGAAGTATTGGCTGATGACGCCTGCTCTACGGTAGAAACTGAAAGTGCTTGGCTTGATTTAACTGCTTCTACTGCTGCTTTTGCACCTTCTTGTAGTTTAGTGATCATGGTTTGAATTTCGTCAGTACTTTGCCCTGTACGACTGGCCAACGTTCTTACTTCATCAGCAACAACAGCAAATCCTCGACCATGCTCTCCTGCGCGAGCAGCTTCAATGGCAGCGTTTAATGCCAGTAAGTTTGTCTGCTCCGATATACTTCTTATTACGTCAAGCACAGAGCCTATATTATGGCTCTCGTTGGCTAAATCTTCTGTTACACGGCTGACTGTTTCAATGTTGCTTGAGAGTGTTTCTATTGCTGTAATTGTTTGCGCAACCACATTTTTACCCGTTGATGCGTTTTGTGCTGCATCCTTAGCTGCTTGCTCTGCGGCTTCAGCGTTACGGCTCACATCGTGTATTTGGTGAGTCATTTGCTCCATGGCAGCTGCAACTTGGGTTGAACTATCGTTTTGAAGCTCAATAAATGAGTGGCTTGTTCTACTTGAGTCGTCAACTGTATGCGCATGTTCGCTTACATCGTTTGCACTTTGTGCTACATGAACAAGTGACTCTCGCATTTTTAGAGCAAATAAATTAAATGAACGTGATAGTTCAGATATTTCATCATTACCGGATTCATTTAATTTACGGGTTAAATCGCCTTCGCCTTGAGAAATATCTTTCATCATATCGGCTGCTAAGCGAGTCGGTATTAAAATACTCTTACCTATAAAGTAACTAAGTAAAATAACAGCAATAATCATAATTATTGCACTGATGACTATAAGGTTACGTTGCTCACTAAATGCTTCGTCAATTGAATCAAGGTAAACACCCGAGCCAATAATCCACTGCCATTGATTAAAACCTTTAACAAATGCGATTTTTTCAACCGGTTTATCTTTACCTGGTTTTGGCCATTTATAAGGGATAAATCCTTCGCCAGAGCGTTTAACTATATTTACCATATCAACAAACAATGCTTTGCCGTCAGGGTCCTTGTTATTAGTTAAATCTTTTCCATCAAGCGCAGGTTTTATAGGGTGCATAACCATTGTTGGCTGGTAATTGTTAATCCAAAAGTAATTGGTTTTGTCGTAGCGCAGTGCTTTTATTGCATTAAGTGCTTGTGATTGAGCTTGTTGTTGAGTGAGAGTGTTATCTTGTTCAAGCGCATAATAGTGTTCGATTATACTGTACGCCGTTTCTACTACATTTTGTGTTTTTATGTATTGCTCGTCTTTTAGCGAACTATATTGGTGAGTTAGGCTCGATATACTAAGTATTATTAGTCCAAATACAACGATGGCTATTAACAGTGAAAAACGCTGGGTTATACTAAAACTTCGTAGATTAGGCATACATTTATCCTCAAAAAGTGTGCGCTTTAGCGCATAGAATAAGCGTAGCTAAAAAAAGAGTTTAATCTAGGCTTAACGCCCATTAATGCAAAAAAAAGGCTGATTTATCAATCAGCCTTTAGTCTGTTATTACTTTACTTGCTTATTTAACGTCAAAATGGCGATTAAAGAAGTTTGTAATTGTTTGATGTAAGTGTGTTTGCACTTGTTTACCACGTAGGCTGTGCTTAGAGCCTGGGTAGGTCATCATTTCAAACTGTTTTTCGTTATCTTGCAGTTGTTTAAACAATTTAGTTGAATGAGTAAACAGCACGTTGTCGTCAGCCATTCCATGATAAATCATTAATGGGCCTTTTAAGCCATCAGCATATGGAAATACTGCGCTGTCTTCATACCCTTTAGCATTCGTATCAGGGTGACCTAAATAACGCTCTGTGTAATGCGTATCGTATAGAGCCCAATCGGTTACAGGAGCACCCGATACGCCGGCTTGAAAGTAATCGCCTGCTTTAAACATAGTCATAAGTGCCATGTAGCCACCGTAGCTGTGGCCATAAACACCGATGCGTTGTGGATCAACGTAATCAAGTGTACGTAAAAACTCTACGCCTTTAATTTGATCGGCAACTTCAACCACACCTAAATGTTTATAAATAGCATCTTCAAACTTTTTACCACGGTTGTACGAACCACGGTTATCCAGTTGAAAAATTACATAACCTTGTTGCGCCATGTACTGAAAGTACAAGTTTTTACTGCGCCAGCTATTCGTCACTCGTTGAGCATGCGGGCCGCCGTATACGTTAACAATAACAGGGTGCTTTTTGCCATCAGCAATGGTGCTAGGCTTAAATAAACGGTAATGCATAACTTGACCATCATCGGCTTTAATTGTGCCGTATTCTGGTTTTGTTAAGTCGCTTAAATAAGGAGTAAGGGGGTGGCTACTATCAAGCTTATTTTCTTCAAGCCAGGTAATGAATTCGCCGTTTACTTTACGAAGTGCTGCTGAGTTTGGTTTATTATCAGAAGAGCTATTATCGATAAAGGTTTTGCTGTCCTTTGCTAGCACAACATTGTGGTACTGACCTTTTTCGGTAATACGTTTGGCATCGCCTTTTTTAAATAAAGGCGCGCTGTATAAATGGCTTTCAAGCGGTGTATCTTTTCGGCCGGCAAAGTAAACAATGCCTTTTTTCTCATCAATACCTTTTAAGCTATCAACAGCCCAATCACCTGAGGTAATTTGGCGAACAAGTTGACCGTTTGTGCGATACAGATATAAATGTTTAAAGCCGTCGCGCTCAGATGCCCATACAAAATGTTTTTTGTCTTTTAAAAACTCAAGATCAAAATGTAGGTTTATCCACGTTTCGCTGTTTTCGGTCAGCGCTACTTTTTGGGCTTTAGTTTCGCTGTTATAAAAACGCAGCTCTAATTTATGTTGCGAGCGATTTTGCCATTGGTACGACAGTGTATTGCCGTCTTTTAGCCACTTAGCGCGTGCAATGTAAATGTCTTCATTTTTACCTAAATCAATCCAATCTACTTTTTGGTCGTTTAGCTTAACCACACCAAGTTGAATTTTTACGTTATCGGTACCTGTAAACGGGTAGCGCTGGTTAAATAATTTAACTTCGTCAGCGTAAATTTCATTACGGATAGCTTCTTTTACTGGGGTTTCGTCAACGCGGGTATAGGCAATTTTAGTTTCATCACCTGACCACCAGTAACCTGTCATGCGGCTCATTTCTTCTTGAGCAACAAATTCGGCCATGCCGTTTTTAATTACGCCGCCGCCATCTTTACTAAGCTGAATCTCTTTACCTGATTCAAGCTCTAAAGCATAAAGGTTTTGCTCTCGAATAAACGATACGTAGTTACCTTTAGGTGAAAAGCGTGCATCGGTTTCAAATGTTTCAGTGTCGGTTAGTTTTTTACTTTTAGCAGAGGCTAAATCGTAATAATAAAGGTCGCCATTGAGTGGGAATAAAAGTGCTTTGCCATCTTTAGACCATTTGTATTCAAGTATGCCTTTACCAAAAATACGTTGGCGTTCGCGGCGTGCTTTTTCTTCATCTGATAGGTTTTCTGGGCCTGAAAATAACTTTGCTGAATCAACTAGCACACGGTTGGTGTTATCTTTTAGATTGTATTCCCATAAATCGTAGCGGTTGTAGTCATCGCTTTTGCCTTGTAGGTAAGTTACACGGCTGCCATCAGGCGAAAATTTAAGTTGTACAGGCGATTTACCAGAAAGGCTCGGATCGTCAAAAATTCGCTCCAGCGATAAAGGTTTTGCTTGAACACTAATAGCGCCAACCATTAACGGTATAGCTAGTGAGAGGTGTTTTATTTTTTTTAGCACAAGGTTGCCTTAGCTTATTATAAATATTGCTTTGATGGTAAAGCCAAGCGTGTGCAACTGCAACTAAATGCTATAAAGTGGCGATTATCAAAGACAAAGTAGGACATAGCAATGACTCACCCTGAATTTAAACTAGCGCCAGAACTTAAACGCGACTGTATAGAACTTGCCGATTGGCCATTGTGTAAAGTGCTTTTACTGAACGACAGCTTGTATCCGTGGTTTGTATTAGTGCCTAGGCAGGCTAACTTAAAAGAGATAATTGATTTATCTGAGTATGATCAAATTGTTTATTTAAAAGAGTCAGCCAAGCTAAGTAAATTATTAATGGATGTATTTAAACCAGATAAATTAAACATAGCGGCTTTAGGGAATATGGTGCCGCAATTGCATATTCATCATATTGCGCGTTTTACGAGTGATGCTGCATGGCCTGCGCCAATATGGGGTAAACACCCAGCAGTGCCGTATACAGATCTACAAATCACAGAGCTAAAAAAAGCGCTGCAGTTTTAAGCCGCAACGCTTTTTTAGGGTTTAACTAAGTTTAACTAAACTTATTTAAGCCCTAGTACCTCTTTACCTTGCTTAAATGTTACATCTACAGGGATATTAGCTTTACTTAGTTTTTCTAAGTCTTTAGCAAGTTCTTCTTTAATGTCGCCATGCGTTGCAATTAGTTGATCTACTTTTTCGTAATCGCCATCACCTTGCAAGGTTAAAATTAAGCGAGAAAGCTTGGCCATTGCAATGCTCATTTTTTCCATATTAACGCGGTATAAGCCTTCTTCATTTTTAGAAAAAGCACCTTCTTGAGCAAAAAAGTTAAAGCGGATCATATTTGCTTTACCATGCGCGCTTGATGCGCCAAAACGAACTGAGCGGAATATACCAGCCATGAAGGTCGTGTAATAATCTTCAATAGTGCCTTCAGTTATTTCGCCTTTTTTAAGTAACTGTTCAATCATGTATAGACCTAAAATATCGGCTTTACCTTCTTCAAGGGCACTTGCGTGTTCTTGTAATGATTGACGAACAGTACCTTTACCAGTAATTGTATTTTTAATACCTAAACCGTGAGCCACTTCATGGAACATCGTATTGGCAAAAAATGCATCAAAAGTAATGTGTTTACGCTGCTCTGGTACAATTAACTGCTCTGAAATTGGCACTAAAATTTTATCAAATTTAGCACGCATTGCGTTTTTAAGTTGCAGACGACGAGTTCCTTTTTCGAGCTGTACTTGCTCATCGTTTGGTAAGTTAATTGCAATTGTTTTACTACCCGCGTTTGAATGCCCAGCGTAGTAAACAACATCATATGCATTTAGGTCGGCGTCAGAGCCTGGTACTTCTTGTTTGTACTTAGCATCTACAGGTAAGCCTTTTTGAAGCTCAGGTAAAAATGCTGCAAACTTAGCTAAGCGTTCGCTCCATTTTAAATCTTTAATAAGTACGTAAGATTCATAAGCTGCGCGGTAACCAAATAATTGATCTTCATAAGTTTCAATTGGACCAATAACCACATCTACTGGGTTATTTTTCATATCCATCCAAGCAAAGTCAGATACTTGAAAGTCATCTTTTTGTAGGGCATCGGCACGCAAGTTTAGATAGTTAGCAAATTCTTTATCGTCAGCAAGTTTGCTTGCTTCACGTAAAATATCAGCGGCTTTTGCAAGCTCATCAGCGTATTCTTTTGAATAAGGCACGCTGTAAAGCTTACCTTGCTCATCACGCTTAATTACAGAATAAAGCCCTGTTTTGTCTTCAACGTCTGCATTGTTTAACTCTTCTTTGGTTATATCAGCAGGGTAAAACTGTGCGCCAAGAGGTTTTTCTTTATAGCTGGATAAAAATGCTTCATCACCATTTAAACGATCCCATGGACCATAGTTAATATCAGCAAATTTACGTACTTTTCCATCGTTTAGTTTTGCTAAAAAAGCATCTTTATTTTCACCAAATGCTTGCTTCCAAAATAACTCATCCATTATTTTTGAAGCGTCAATAAGCTTTGCAACCATTGCTCGTTGATTATCGCTTAAGTGCGATAAATCACTTTGTAAGCTAAAGTCGGTGTAAATATCTAAACGTTGTTTATCTGCATTAATAAGCTTAGGGCCTGACTGTGCACTGCTTTTTTGAGCAAGCTCTACGGCTGTGTTGTCGGTAGAAGACGGCGCTTGTTCAGAACATGCGCTAAGAAAAACAACACCAGAGAGCATAATTGCTTGGCTAATTTTATTTAAGATCATTATATTGCCTGTTAAAAAGTAAGTTTAATAATTTGTACTGCTTTAGTTAAAATATTAAGTATGTACAAACGCTTCCTTATTGTGAGTGCATTAAAGCAAAACTAAATGGTAAATAGCAAGTATTTGGCGTTGTAAGGCAAGCATGAGCGGTAAAGCATTATAAATAAAAATAAACTTCTATAATTTTCTTAACTTTATCGGTAAGTTAGACAATACTAATTATATTACTAATACGAAAATTAACTGCCTGAGTTTGCAGTTACTTTACAGGCTGAACACAAAAGGATGGCAGCTTTATGTCTACAGAAAACGCTTTATTAACGATTCTAGTCGATAGAATAAATAACGATACGTTGGTTTTACCAACGCTACCTGAAGTAGCGATTAAGGTTCGCCAAGCTGCAGATAACCCAGATGTGAATTTAATCCAAATGTCAGATGTAATCTCACAAGATCCTGCGCTTTCAGCTCGTATGATAAAAGTAGCTAATAGTGCGATTATGGGACGTTCTGTAAAAGTATCTAATTTACAACAAGCAGTGACTCGTATTGGATTACGTCAAATTAAAAACATTGCTACAGCTATGGCTATGGAACAATTATTTGTATCAAATAATGAGCTAATTAAAGGCTACATGGGTAAGGCATGGCAAAAAACATTAACCGTTGCTAGCCATTCAATATCACTCATGGAGTTTTATTTAAAAAATAGTAAGCACACGTCACTAAACCGCGATTCTATTACACTCGCCGCACTTGTTTATAATATTGGTGTATTACCAATTTTAACTGAAGCTGAGCGCCACCCAGAGGTATTTGCTAATCCAAGCTTTTTGGCTCATGCAATTCAAAAGCTTAGCGGAAAGGTTGGCTCATCTATTATGCAAGCGTGGGAATTCCCTAAAGAGTTTGTTGATGTAGCTCAGAGCTGGGCTGACCCAAGTTACAAACCTGAAAAAGTAAGTTACGTGGATTTTATTCGAGTAGGGGCTATTTTAGAGGGCACGTTACAAGTTTCTGATAAGTCTGCAGCGCTGCAAACGTATATAGACAAAGGCGTTATACCGTCTATGCAGCTATTCACAAGTGATGAGTACAACGACATGCTAAAAGATGTGAAAAACATGTTTAGCTAAAAGTGCTTTCCTACACAACCAAAAAGGGTTAACTTGCGTTAACCCTTTTTTAGTTTTATTTTTCGGTGGTATTTTCTGTTTTAGTTTTTTCGTATCGCTTTATTCCTGCTACCCATGTTTGCAGTACGTTTGTTTTGTATATCTCCTCAACAGGCACTTTAAAGTAGTCTTTATCAATTAAAATAAAGTCGGCCCATTTACCTTTTTCTAAACTACCCACCTTAAATTCTTGATGAGCTGCATAGGCGCCACCAAGAGTAAATGCACGTAATGCATCTTCGCGGCTTAGTACTTCACTTGCGCGCCAGCCGTTTTCCGGTAGTTTGTTATGATCCATGCGTGTAATGGCTGAATACAAACCATCAAATGGATTTGCAAGCTCTACAGGGTAATCAGAGCCTGCCGCAACCACCGAACCTTGCTGTAAAAATGTTTGCCACGCGTAGGCGCCGCTTAGTTGTTTTTCAGTTAAACGCTGCTCTGCCATATGCATATCAGAAGTGGCATGCACCGGCTGCATTGAAGGGATTATTTTTAACGCTTTAAAGCGAGGGATATCATCAGGGGTTACAATTTGGGCGTGCTCTATTCGGTTTCGCAGTAATATACCGCCCGTTTTTTTAAACACATTTTGATAGGCATCAAGTACTACTTTATTTGCTTTGTCGCCAATGGCGTGAGTATTTGCGCTAAAGCCGCTTTTAAAGCTTTGTGTAAAGAGTGCTTCGAGTTTCTCTTGTGTTTCAAGCATTAAACCATGGTGACCAGGTCTGTCTGCATATTCTTCAATAAGTGCTGCACCACGAGAGCCCAGTGCGCCATCGGCATAAACTTTAACACTGCGAATTTCCATAAAGTCATTTTTGTCGTGGTACCGGCCTGCCTTTAACATTGTGTCTAAATCAGGGCTTGCCCCACTTAACATTGCCACAATACGTAGTGGTAAATTACCAAGGTCGCCGCGCTCTTTGTAAACCTCCCATGTGGTTTTATCAATACCTGCATCGTGAGTAGAGGTAATGCCTAAACTTAATAGATGTTTACCAGCTGCATCTAGTGAGTCACTTATATCTTGTTTTGAAGGGGCTGGCATATGTTGGGTAATTAGCGATTCTGCTTTGTCTACAAAAATACCCGTAGGATTGCCAAATTCGTCTTTAATTATCTCACCGCCTTCAGGTGCTTTTGTTTGGGCGGTAATACCTGCAAGTTCGAGCGCTTTTGAATTAACCCAAATGGCGTGGCTATCAACTCGAGAAAGCACCACAGGTCGATCGTTAACTACTTTGTCTAAATCTTTAGCCGTAGGAAAGCGTGTATCAGGCCATAGCTCTTGGTTCCAACCTCGCCCTATAATCCAACCTTGTTTGTTATCGGCAAATACTTTTAGTTTACTCGTTACTTCATCAACCGATTTTGCACCGCGTACATCAAGTTGCGATAAATTATCGCCAAGGCCAATAACGTGCCCATGAGCATCAATTAAGCCTGGTAATAAGGTATTACCGTGCGCGTCAATTAGCTTGGCATCTGGGTAGCTATCTTTAAGTGTATCGCTACCTAGTTTTACTACCTTGCCATTTTTAATAACGAGGGTAGTAAACTGCTGTACTTCACCTTGATATAAAGGGGTATAACCGTTGGCATTATAAATTACTTTTGTTTGTGCAATAGTGTAACTAGAACTAGCGCAAAGGCTGGCTAGTATGAGTGGTTTTATTATTTTTTTGAGCGACATAAGGCATTATTTTTTATTGTTAGTGCGTTAACACTAGCAAACCCAACTTTATAATACCAATATGTGAGACAAATTATGATGAAGAAAAAAGCAGTAAAGCTAGAACATAAAATATCTAGCTTTTGAAAGGGTTTATTTACTAGCGTATAAACTGTATTCACTTAGCGTTAGCTTGCCGTCTTTGTCTTGATCGTAGCTTGAAAACCGAGACCACAAAGCAGGGTCTACAGCGGTTTCTGAACGTGTTAAAAAACCATCCTGGTTTCTATCAAGTTTTTCAAATTGCTCTGCAACAGTGTTGCTTGCAGCAAAGCCTAATGTGCTAAAAATACTAAACGCAAAAAGCGCTATATAGCTTGTTTTTTTCATGAAAAATACTCAGTAGAGGTTATTGGTAAGGTAATTTTTAAATTCGATTAACGAAATTTGGTTATCTTGGTTTTTGTCCCATTTTACGAATGTGTTTAATAGTTGTGGTTGGGGATCAAGTTCGTTATGCGTTAAATAGCCACTTTTGTCGCTATCGAGGTGATCAAAGCGTTGCTTTACATCAAGTGCAGCGGCATCAAAGCTTAATAGTATTAAGATGCTTATAATAAGGGGAAGTATCTTCATGGTGTTCCTTCCAAAAGATGTATTTAAAGTTTGTGGCTAAAATAAAGTGAAAAGGAAAAAGCACTTGCCGTAATTTAACTCCCAACATTAAATCCTTTTACACACTCCCTCAGGGATTATGGCAAATGCTTTTAATTCCAGTTTACCTATAACAAGATTAAGTAAAGCTTAATCAGTAATTACTCATCAAGGTTTAAAGCTTTCAAATTCTTTTTTTGAGATTTTTTCATCACCGTCTTCATCTAAGTCGGCAAACTGTCTCATTACTTCCTTGTCTTCCTTTGCTTCTGCAATGGATATTTGTCCGTCCATGTCTTTATCTAAGTGGGCAAAACGCACATTTGTTGGCGATGCAATTACGGTGGCACTAATTGCTAAAAACATTAATGAAAAAGCGGCTATAAGTTGTTTCATAATCACGTTCCTTATTAAATGAGTTTATTGAATAAATTTTTTGAATTCATCTAGCGACAATTGCCCATCTTGATTAGTATCAATTTGAGAAAAATTCTCGTGTAACACAGCATCTTCACCTGCTTCGGCTTCACTCAATGTGCCGTTACTGTCTTTATCAAGTTCGTTAAAAGTCGCGTGAACGTCCATTGCGTGTGCATTAGCGCCTAAAAAGCCTAAAGCCAGTAATGATGAAATTACTAAAATGCGTTTGTTCATAATTATTTCCTTATTGATTAAAGTTATTACTCCTATTACAAAAATGGTGCCAATAATAATTGTTGTTATTTTTCAATTGGTTATTATTTTTGCTTTAAGCCAGTGAGAAGTTTTTACTGGGTTTATTGTAATTTTTGTGCGCCTTTTGCAACACTATTTAGTGAGGTTGAAAGGGAATTTATTAAAATCAACGAGTTACGCTGTCTCTATTTGGCGACACATTGTTTTATAGTGCTGGCTGTTAATCGTATTAAATATAATTGCTGGTTCAGCTAGTGTATAAGGTAAGCACTTAATAATAGAGCGCTTAACTTAAAAGGACTAAACGAAATGCCAGCAACCATAGCTAAAAAATACCAAGCAATGCTTAACTGGCGGCCTAATTTAATTGGGCAATTTGCAATGAGTATGCTGCTTTCGCTACTTCCGCTTTCTATAGTGGTGATCGTATTTTTAAATGCGCTTAATAAGCAATTAGCGGTTACTCAAAGTATTGTGAGTAGTAACTACCAAGTTACCAAATCGTTTAACACTCTAAAACAAGAGCTCAACAGCCTTGAGCGCGCCACTAGGCAAAACTGGGTATTAAAAAGTGAATCGCTAGATAAGCTCATTGTTGATAAATGGCAATCATCCCTACAAAGCATTGATGAACTCAAATTTGTAAACACGAATAAAGAGTATATCCACCAATGGCAACGCTTATATACCACCTTACAAACCGCGCATGTAAAACTCGTTGAGCAAAAACAACAACAAGCTGAGCTATTTGTGCCAGTGAGCGATTTAATTGCTGAGCTTACTTTATGGTTACGTGATAAAAACGAAGCGCAAATTACCAATAACCAAAATGAGCTTACAAGCCTGCAAGCGTCATTTATAAACTGGCTGGTGGCACTTATTCCACTGACTTTAATTGTTGGGGGAGGTTTTTTATGGCGCATAAGTGGGCGGCTAAAAGGGTTAACTACGGTTATTGATAAGCTTGGGCAGGGGCATTGGCAGCAAAAAATATCTGTGAAAGGTTCAGCTGAGCTTGTTGAGCTAGGAGAAAAGCTCCAATGGGTACAAGAACAGCTTCATATGCTTGAGCAGCAAAAAGATACTTTTTTACGCCATGTAACTCATGAGCTAAAAACGCCGCTTGCTTCAATGGTTGAAGGCACTGATTTATTAACTGATGAAATAGTAGGTCCAATTACCGCTGAGCAAAAAGCAGTGCTTGAGCTTATTAGCCAATCTATGGTGCGCCTTCGTACAATGATTGACAGTTTGCTGAGTTATAATGCGATTCGCACCAGTAAAGACAGCTTAAGCGAAGTTGAATTTAGTCTTCTTATTAATAAAATTAATAGCCATTTTGAGCATCGCTTAACTGCGCGTCAGCAAGCTCTGCAGTGGCAAAATACTTTACCTAACAAACCGCTTGCTTTACCTAGTGAGCTTATTGAGATGATTTTAATTCAGCTTATTTCAAATGGCTTAAAATTTTCAGAAGATAAGCAAAGCGTTACTATTAATTTAGCGCTTGAGCAAAACCAGCTTTGTATCGTTGTGATTGATAAAGGGTGCGGTATTAAAGAGCAAGAAAAAACTCAAATTTTCAGCGCATTTTATCAAGGTAAACACAGTAAAAATGTTACGCTGCAAGGCAGTGGGCTGGGTTTAACTATTGTAAAAGAGTCTGTTGAACAGCTAAGAGGTACACTTAGTGTTGAGCATAACGAGCCACATGGTTGCCGGTTTTCAATTAAAATTCCCATAACAAAAAATCTAGGAGTTAATTAACATGCGCTTGCGTTTAATCGCTATTTTATGTGTGCTCAGTAGCAGCATGGTTATATCAGGTTGTGAAATTAATAATGGGCAAGAAGAGCGTGTGTCAATTACACCTGCACCTGTGGTCGATACAAAAAAAACGATCGACAAAAACAGTAACCCTAGTCCAAAACCTAGACCAAAAATTGAACCAAGCTATCCTCCTACAGAGCAAGTTATTGCATGGCACGCTAATCAGTGTGGCGGGTTTAAATTGGTACCTAGCAAAGATGTTTTTACAGGCGAAAACGAGCTTAAACGCTTTTTTAAATTTATGTGCTTAAACATAAATAATGATCCAAATACGGTAATGACTCAGTTGCTAAAGCTCGATCTTGCTTACTTTTGGCCTGATGACATAAAGCAATATTTATGGCTTCAAAAGCAGCAAGTAACTATGCAAATAAATGCTAAAAAAGAGCAGCAAGCACTTAATAATAAAATGCAAGAAACCCTCTCATCGTTAGCAACGATTGAGCAGCAACTTTTACTACGAGAAGAAACGAAGGAACAGTAATGATGGCAGCAATTAAAGTGCAAAGTGCAAAAGTATTACTCGTAGATGACGACGCTAGCTTATTAAAACTGCTCGCTATTCGTATTGAATCAAAAGGATACGAAGTAACAACCAGCGAAAGCGGCTTAGCCGCACTACAAATACTTAAAAGCCAAGTGTTTGACGCGGTAATAACCGACTTACGTATGGATGAAATGGATGGTATGGCACTGCATCGTCAGCTGCAAAGCCGCTATCCTGCATTACCTGTCATTATGATGACAGCGCACGGTTCAATTCCTGATGCGGTAGAGGCGACTAAACAGGGCATTTTTGCATTTATAACTAAACCTGTGGATAAAGACGAGCTATTTGACAGCCTTGCAAAAGCGATAGAAATTCATGGTGTTAACGCCGATGAAGCTGCACCTAAAAGTAATATAGTTACGCGTAGTGGCACAATGCTGCACTTGCTTGAGCAAGTAAAGCTACTTGGGCCAACACAAGTTAATGTGCTTATTTCGGGGGCTAGTGGTACAGGTAAAGAGCTACTCGCACAAGCGATTCATCAGCATAGTCATGTAAGTGGTGGCCCTTTTGTTGCAATTAACTGCGGCGCTGTACCAGGTGAGCTTTTGGAGTCTGAATTATTTGGTCATAAGAAAGGCTCTTTTACGGGTGCAATTAAAGATCACCAAGGTTTGTTTCAACAAGCAGAAGGCGGCACGTTATTTTTAGACGAAATAGGCGATATGCCACTTAACTTACAGGTTAAGTTACTGCGCGTATTACAAGAAAAAACAATTCGCCCAGTAGGTTTTCAAGAAGAGATAGCGATTGATGTACGTATAGTTTCAGCAACACATAAAAATCTTCCTGAAGCTATTTTAAACCAGCAATTTAGAGAAGATTTATACTATCGCTTAAACGTAGTTAATTTAAAATTACCGCCACTGTGTGAGCGCCGCGAAGATATAAGCTTATTAGCACAACATTTTAGTGCAAGCATTGCTAAGCGCATGAACCAAACTGAAAAACGCTTTGCAAGCGATGCTATGCATGCGCTTGTTCGTTACGATTGGCCAGGTAATATCCGCCAATTACAAAACGTAGTAGAGCAGGTTGTAGCATTAACACCGAGTGATGTTATTTCAGAGCACTTAGTGTTAGCTGCGCTAAATAGTAATGAAACAAACGTAGAACCATTATCACTAAACGACGCTAAAAAAGAGTTTGAGCGCGACTATGTAATTAACACTTTAAAAATGGCAGGTGGTAACGTAGCTGAAGGCGCTAAGCTTGCTAAGCGTAACCGTTCAGATTTTTATAAGTTGATTAAAAAGCATAATATTGATGTTGATAATTTAGGTTAAGGAAAAGCATGCAGTTATTTATGGTGTATTTAGGCGGTCGAATTCAGGGTTGCCATATTGAAATGCACGATATTCGCTTTGTAGTAGGGGAGAATATAGAGCAAACCTACTCAAAGTTAAAAAGCCAGTGGGTAGGCGACAGAAGTAGTGTTCACATGGATAGCTACATGGCAATTAATCATATTGATGGATTTAAAGTAGAAGTAGTTGATACTTATGTTGAGCAAAATAAACAACTCTACTTTGTAAATTTAGGCGCTTACAGAAGTGATTCCATGGCTGAGCAACATGATTTTGCATTGTATGTTGCAAGCAGTAGCCATGAAGCTAAAGAGCGCGCTAAAAACGATTTACTCGCAGGGCTTAGTCATATTCATAAAGATGATTTACATGATGTGGACGATTGCTTTGCCATTGATTTACTTGACAGTCAGCTAAACATTAAGCTCACGCCCAGCGGTATATCGCAGCCGATAAAGCCGGACTGGTTTGGCTATCACATACTTTAAATTATAATAAGTAGCTAAAACTGAGTAGGATTAAGAGTCCTGCTCGTTTTGTTCATCCTTCTCGCTTTTAGCCGCCATTTTAAACGCCACAATAACCAATCCAAACATAGCAAACGGCAGTGCTGCCAACATGTATTCAACCACATTACTGTCTTGAAAATTTGCTTGCAGTAAAAAGTGGCCCGCCACACACATTAAAATAACCACTAATAAAATGGGCAGTAATATAAGTTCTTTTTTTGATGAATGGTCTTTCATTAATTGCGAAGCTATAGCTGAAAATAATGCGCCATTGTAATGAGCTTACTTAAGCTTGGCAAACACCGCAGAATTTTTTAATTAATGTTATGATTAACATCAAACAATTTTATTAATGTTTATGGGAATAAAGTGAAAAGTAACTTAAAACAAGTTTACCTCGTTGGTGGTGCAGTGCGCGACAAACTGCTAAATATAAAATCAAAAGATAACGATTATGTAGTGATTGGTGAAACGCCAAAAACGATGGAATCGCTTGGTTTTGTGCCAATAGGTAGCGACTTTCCGGTTTACTTACACCCAAAAACAAAAGAAGAATATGCACTAGGGCGCACAGAGCGCAAAAGTGGTAAAGGCTATACTGGCTTTGTGGTTGATGCAAGCCCAACCGTTACGCTAGAAGAAGATTTAGCAAGGCGTGATTTGACCATAAATTCAATGGCGCTTGATGAACACGGTAATATTATTGACCCGTTTAATGGCCAAACAGACTTACAAAATAGAACACTGCGCCACACCACTGAGGCATTTGTAGAAGACCCTGTTCGAGTACTGCGTATTGCCCGTTTTTTAGCGCGCTATGGCAGTGACTGGAGTATTCACCCAAGTACGTATGCATTGATGCGCGAACTTAAAAATAAAGGTGAGCTAAATCATTTAGTACCTGAGCGCGTGTGGCTTGAAACAGAAAAAGCAATAGGTGAAAAGCACCCAGAGCTTTATTTTGAAGCACTGCAAGGTTTAGGTATTTTTCCAGAACTTGAGCGCATGGTTAATGTACCGCAACCGGCAAACCATCATCCTGAAGGGGATGTGTTTGTGCATACTATGTTGGTACTTAGGCGTGCAGCCGATTTAAATTTTAATTTAGAAGCACGTTTTGCTGCACTTACCCATGATTTTGGAAAAGCGCTTAGTTTTAAAAAGTATGGAAACCTACGAGGGCACGAACGCGAAGGCGTTGCAGTTATAGAGGCGTTTTGTGAGCGTTTAAAAGTGCCTAACCGTTTTCGCGATGTTGGTGTACTCACCAGTGATAATCACACTCTTTGCCATACGATTGATCAGTTAAGGCCGCAAACCATTCACAAGCTAATAGTGACTAACTTAAATGCGTTGGTACACCCAGAACGTTTTATAGCGTTTACGCAAGCATGCCAATGCGATGCACAAGGGCGTGGTGAAACACTGGTAGATAAGCCATACCCGCAAGCTGCTAAACTGCGAGCAATTCATACTGAGCTGCAAAAAATGGATAAGAAGCAAGTAGTGCAAGATGCACTTAAAAATGGCAAAAAAGGCCCTGAAATAGGCGAAGAAGTAAAACTTGCAGAAATAAACTGCATTAAAGCATTTTTAGGACATGAGAAGTCCCAAGCGTAATAAAATTAGACTAAGTAGTGCGATACGCCTTGGTTCTTAGTCGCGTCGTGCTTTCTTAGCTCTTTGTAATTGGTGCTTTTTGGTTTTATCTCTTCAGGCTCAGGTTTTTTAGAGGGCCTGTATAAGTCAAAAATAAAGTCTAGTTCTTCACGCTCTAGTGATGGTTTCATGGGTATTCCTTCAATTTAATACTTTAATATGATGTAGGGTATGGTCATTCGACTGAATTAAAAGTGAATAGTTACATATGAAGTTGTACTAAATTGTAACCGGCAGCTTTTAAGGGATGAGAGGGGTTTATTTGTTAATTTATATAGAGTTAAGATAAATTAAAGTAACTCTTTTTAACTAAAAATATACAACTGAATTTAACTTATTGCGTACTTACTATTTGCATATAATGCTGGGGCTATAAATATAACGGTACAAATATAACGGTATAAATACAGCCCTAACCATTAGCTAACGGCAATGTTACGGTAAACACGACACCATCACCTTGTTCGTTGTTTTGCGCGGTTACACTGCCTTTATGGTAGTCGCACACCAGCCTTACAATATAAAGCCCTAACCCCAAATGTGGCTGTTGCTGCATTTGCTGGCTACGTACCGACACCATAGAATCAAAAATATGCTCAGTTAATCCTTCGGGTAATGCGGGGCCTGTATTACTCACTGTTAATGTTGCTTTATTTTCGCTCTGTTTAAGGCTTACATTAATAGCCGTATTGGCTTTGCTGAACTCCAGCGCGTTATTAATAAGTTTATCAAGCAGCTGAGCTATAAACTCCGGTGCACCTTGCATAGGTAATTTGTTTTGGCATACATCAAGTGAAAATAACTGGTTTGGGTAAGTAAGCTGATAGCCTTGCATGCAGCCATTTATTACTTTTTGTAAATCAAAAGGCTCAGGCTCGTTGCTTTGAATACTTTGCTCAAGGCGAGTGGCTTCGCTCATAGTGGTTATTATTTTACCTAAGCGTTCAACGCCTTCGCTGGCGCGATCGAGGTATTTTTGACTCAGCTCGTTTTGTGGCAAGCTTTGCAAGTTCTCGAGTGACGAGCGCACTACGGCAACTGGCGTGCGCAGCTCATGCGACAACCGCGACGACATATTTTCTAAATAGTCGGTATAGCCGCCCAATCGGCTTACAATATTTGCAAAGCTTCGTGAAAGATCGCCAATTTCATCGTTAGCGTCGCTGTAATTAATACTGCCGGTAACACGCCCTTGTGCATCAATTGCTTGCTCCGCTGTATCGCGCAGCCGCCTAATTCGGTTCGATATACGTGAGGCAAAAAAGAATAAAGTCACAGTACCAATTAGCATCACAGCTAAAATAACGTTAAAGAGTTTTTCGAGCGATTTGTTACGCAGCGTACGTACGCCGTTTGTGGTTTCCTCAGCTATTACCGCGCCAATTACTTGGTCTTGAATCCAAATAGGGTAAGCGGCCGATAAAATAACGGCTTTACTGTCGGGAGTTAAGCGCCAAGACGATGCTGGTTGTCCTTTTAATGCTTTCGCTAAATGTGTGCCCTGCATAGAGGCTACATCGTGCAGGGTATCTAAAAACTCATTTTCGGGGCGCGTTAATATTTTATAGTAAATTGGGTGTAAGTAATTTTGCTCAAAGCGCTGCCACCAAGTTTCAGGTGCTTGGTTAGCAAGCCCATCAGCCCAAACGCCATCTGCATTTTGAATAGTACCCGATTGCGCAAGTACGCGATGATGGTTATCAACCACCCAAATACGGCTACCACTGTGGCCCATACCTTTTAAAATACGGCTAATTTCTGGGGAAGGGACTAATACTGAGCCTAAATCGTTTGGGTTATTTAAGTTTGAGGTCGACATTACTTTAGGCTTTAGCAATGCCTCTTTACTATCAATGTCAACAATAGCAAAGCCAAGCTTGTTGCCCAGCATGCTAATTGGAAAGCGCAGCTCTACGTTATAACCTGATTCGGTACTTTCAAAATAGCCCTGAATTTTAGTAAAAGGGGCTTTGGTATTTGCATCAAACGCATTAACCCAGCCATCTTGGCGCGGCGCAATAATGTAAGTATTAAATTGGCCGTCAGGTGTTTTTAAGCCAATTTGTAAATAATCGTTATTGGTAATGCTTAAGCTGTTTTTAGCGCGGTAAATTAATGTGTTGTCGGTTACTTTAAATAGCGCATATAAGTAATTATCAAACTTGCCCACCATGTGATCAAACGACAAGTCGCTGCCTTTATGATCCTTGTCTGCTTTTTGTAAGTAGCGTTTATCGTAATGCCAAAAGAGTGGTTGGTAGCTTTCCCAATCGGTGAGTTTACCGTCTAATTGAATAGGGTTTTTAAGATTATAAGCGTATAAGTCGCGCCCTTTTACTACTTGGTCTAAAAAGTTGGTTTGTTCGTCAAATAATGCGGGGCGCTCATGTAATGCGGTGGCAAGTGCTCGAGTGGTGCCTACGAGGGTTTTTTCTTGGCCTTGGCGTAAAAACTTTTCCATTTCCCATACGTACTCGTAGCCAAGCCACGGTAGCAAAAACAAAAAACATGAAAGTAATATAAATTTACTGCGCAGACCAAATCGTAGCATTAGTGTTGTTCCCACCTGTAACCCATGCCATACACGGTATCTATGCAATCAAAGGTGCTGTCGAGTGCTATAAATTTTTTACGAATACGTTTTACGTGCGAAGTAATAGTGCTGTCGTCTACATAAATTTTTGCATCGCTCATTAACTCATTACGGCTTTTAACATGGCCTGGTCGCTGGGCGAGTGAATGCAGCATCCAAAATTCGGTTACGGTTAAATCAACTAATTGTTGCTGCCAAAATACCTGCATACGTTGTGTGTCGAGCGTTAACTGCCCGCGTGTTATGAGAGCGTTTACATCAGCGGGTTGTTCAAGTGCTTCCATTCTGCGAAACAACGCTCCAATACGTGCAGCTAAGTGAGCCAAGCTTATGTCTTTTGTTAGGTAGTCGTCGGCACCCATGCGTAGGCCGCATACGGTATCTATTTCGCTATCGCGGGCGGTTAAAAAAATAATAGGCAGCGTTTTAGAAAGCGATCGCAATGTTTGGCACAGTAAAAAACCACCATCTATTTCATGGCCTAGGCCAATATCAACAATGGCTAAATCGGGCAGGGCATTTTTAAATTCAGCTTCAGCGCTGGCACGGTCGGCAAAGCCCCTTACTTGATAGCCCTGTGCGCTCAGCATTTCTATGTAGTTTTCGCGGATTGCGGGTTCATCTTCAACGATGGCTATTTTTTTCATCTTAATCATTATCCTATTGCCTCTGTTGTGCACTATAACGAAGTTTTTAAGCTAAGTACGCTTAAAAAGGCAATTGCCATTTTTTTGCCACAATTGCTCAGCAGTTTGCCATTTTTGCTCCCCTTTGCTGCCACTTGAGCTTGTTTTAATACACCCATCAAAACAAAACATCACAAATTAAAAAGTAAGTTTAAGGATCAAATCATGAAGAAGACATTAATCGCATTAACACTGATTGCTAGTTTTTGTACTCCAGCAATTGCCTCAACATCTAACACGCCATCAAAAGAAGCTCATAAAGAAACGGCTATTGGTTTAGGTGCAGGCGCTATCATTGGCGGCGTAGTAGGAGGGCCAATTGGTGCGTTTATTGGGGCATTTGCTGGTGGTTTAATAGGTGATTCAAAAGTAGCTGATAACAAAATTGCAGAGCAAGAGCGTGCAATTACGGTTATGAAAGAAAAAACCAGCGATTACCAACACGTGCTTAACCACAACAATATGTTAGAGCAGCAGCTAGAAGTGCTTGCCAATCAAAATGAGCAGTTAACTCAAGTTCAAATTAATAACTTACTGGCGATGACGGTGCAATTTAAAACAGGTTCAAGTGTTATTGCCCCGCATTTTGCACTGCAGTTAGACCAACTGGTTACCTTGTTAAACAACCAACCACAACTCGCACTTGATTTAAGTGGCTTTGCCGATCAGCGCGGCGATGAGCAAGCCAACCTTTTACTTTCTAAAGCGCGTGTAAATGCCGTGCAAAGCTATTTAATAAAACATGGCGTGAGCCATAAACGCTTAAGCACGCAGGCATTTGGCGAGCAGCAAACATTGGCTAATAGCAACACAGTGGAAGACAACTTTTTTGATAGACGCGTAACGCTTACCACTCGCTCAATGAGCCCAGCAAATGGCCAAACGGCGAGTAACTAAAACTAACTGAATCTAAGTAAAGCTAAGCGTTCGATGGAGTGATTTATGTTTAAATTGAGTAAACCAACCAAAATGCTTACTAAGGTAAGCATTTTTATATTCATAGCGATTGTGCTGTTAGTGAGCTTTAAAAGCCATGCGCAATCACCTAAGTTAGAGCTTTTTGATGGTAATGGTGCGCCAGCAGGCCCAGCAATAATATTAAAAAGCGGCGCCAATATGACCTTAACTGGCCTAATTAATCATGTTGTAGTTACGCAAACCTATCAAAACGAAAACCCGTTTGCAGTTAACGCGCGCTACGTTTTTCCATTGCCAGATGAAAGCGCCGTGCACGCCATGACAATGCGTATAGGTGAGCGAGTTATTAAAGGCCAAATTGATAAAAAGGTAGAGGCCGAAAAAAAATACGAGGAGGCTAAAAAAGCAGGCAAGCAAGCGGCCCTAGTACGCCAACAACGTGCGAATATGTTTATTACGAATGTGGCTAATATTGGCCCCGGTGAGCAAGTGATTATTGAGCTTGAGTATCAAGAAATAATTGACTACAGCAGCGGTACATTCGCTATTAGATTTCCTACTACCATTACACCGCGTTATCACGCGATTAGTGGTGAGGTTGAGGTTAGTACTCAAAATCAAGCGCACGTTAACTCACTCCCAACGGGATGGTTAAGCCCTGTTTACAGCATTAAAAGCAGTACTCAAAATGATAACGTACCAAGCAGCCAATTTACCTTAAACATTGATATAGATGTAGGCTTAGAGCTGGTGGATATCAGTTCTAAATTTCATAATGTTGATGTACAAAACACCGCGTTTGGACAATATAAAATAGCATTAAATGAGACAAATGCAGTTAATCGCGACTTTTTACTAGAGTTTAAACCGCTGCAAAAAGATCAAGCTCAGGCCGCATTTTTTACTCAGCAGTTTGAAAATGGTGACCGATACGGGCTTGCTATGCTTATGCCACCAGGGGATCACTTTACACAAACTCAGCGATTACCTCGCGAAATGGTATTTGTAGTTGATACGTCAGGCTCTATGCACGGGCAATCTATGGAGCAAGCTAAAAAAGCCTTGTTTTATGCACTGTCATTACTTGATAGCGACGACAGCTTTAACATTATTGGTTTTGACAACATAGTAACTCCAATGAGCGATAAACCACTTATAGCCAATGACTTTAATTTGCGCCGTGCAGAGCGATTTATTTATAGCCTAGAGGCCGACGGCGGCACAGAAATACAAGGTGCGCTTAATGCCGTACTTGATGGCAGCCAGTTTGATGGCTTTGTACGCCAAGTTGTATTTTTAACTGATGGCAGCGTAAGCAACGAAGACGCATTGTTTAAAAATATTCAAAGTAAGTTAGGCGATAGCCGCTTATTTACAGTAGGTATTGGCAGCGCACCGAATAGCTTTTTTATGCGCCGAGCGTCAGATATAGGCAAAGGCTCATTTACGTTTATAGGCAGCACAAGTGAGGTGCAACCTAAAATGCAGCAGTTGTTTGATAAGCTTGCACATCCGGCTATTACTAATGTGGCGCTAAGCGATGAAAGCGGTAACAGCTTAGATTTTTGGCCATCACCACTACCTGATTTATATTTTGGCGAGCCTATCATGGTCGCTATAAAACTTAATAATGCTAAAAATTTGGTACTTGCTGGGCAAACAGCACAAGGTCCTTTAAGTATTAAATTAAGCACCCAAAATAGCTCAAACGCTCAAGGTATTGCAAAACTATGGGCGCGCCAAAAAATCAAGTCATTACTTTTATACAACGAGCAAAGTGTAGTTAAAGATGAAGTACAGGAGCTTGCGCTTACTCATCAATTACTTAGCCCGTTTACTGCTTTTATAGCGATTGAACAAACTCAAATAAAAGAAGTGGCAGATCAAACGGCGCAAGCTACTAATGCAGTACCACAAGGTATGGCAATGCGTTTACCGCAAACCGATGGGCAAAGCAGGTTACATATATTACTAGGCTGTATTTTATTATTGGGATTTGGCGCCCTTAAAATAAACCGATCATTTAAGTTAAGCAGGGCACGTAAATGAAAAAGTGGCTAAGCGTGGGCTTACTAATAGCTGGGCTTGGATTATTTGGTCACGGCGCTTATATGCAGGCAAAAGCGTGGCTTGCTCAAGTATTAATTGAGCAAGCATGGCAAGAGGCACTTAAATCACCAGACACTAAAGTAAAACCGTGGTATTACGCCGACAGCTACGTGACTGCAAAGCTTGATTGGCCAAGCCATAATAAAACATTAATTGTATTGGCTGGAGCGAGTGGTCGTAATTTAGCGTTTGCGCCAAGCCAATTTTTACCTGCAGGGGAGCTGGGCGGAAAAGAATTTGGAAACGAAAAAGGCGCGCTAATAGCAGGGCATAACGACACCCACTTTGCATTTTTACAACACGCAAAAGTGGGGGAGGCGTTTACTTTGCAACTGCAAAGTGGGGTGATTCAAAATTATAAGGTAACGGGGATTGAGGTTATTCATCAATCCCAAAACTCATTTTTACAAACACCTGGGCTGTATTTGCTTACCTGTTACCCTTTTGATTCGCTTGCCTCGGGTACTGATTTAAGGTTGCTTGTATTTGCGCAAATGTCTTCGCCTGATTCACTAAGCGGTATATCCACCACAAGTTCTTGATGGCGCTGGCTTATCATTACGCCAATAAATACCACAAATATGCTCAGCCATTGCCAAACGTTGAGCACTTCGCCCAAAATAATAGCTGACAAAATAAGTGTAAAAATAGGAATTAAATTAGAGTACGCAGCAGCGGTTAATACCGATACTTTGCTAATTGCATAGTTGTACATGCCGTAGCCGCCAAGGGTTACACACGAACCTAAATACAAAATGCTCATGAGCGCAGTTAAGTCGTGTTGGTTTTCGCTTGGTAGGTCGATAAAAAATAAAAACGGCGCAAAAAACAAGCTGCCGCTAATACCTTGCAACGCAATTAAAGTCAGGGGCGAGTAGCGATTAGCTAAATGTTTAATACTTACGGTATAAAATGCAGCGCACACCATCGCCATAAGCTCTAAAAAGTTACCTAGTAACGGATTAGGTGCTTGGTCGGTACTTGGTGAAAGAAGCGTAAGTAAAATACTGCCGCCTATACACAGCGTAAAACCAACAACAATAGCTTTGCTTATATGTTCTTTAAGTAATACAAAGGCGAGCAACGCAATAATAATAGGCAAGCAAGAGACAATAACACCGGCCTGCGAGGCTGATGTGTATTCCATTGCATGGCCTTCAAATAAAAAGTATAAGCAAGGCTCAGCAAGCGACATACCCACTAAATACTTCCAGTCACCTTTTAAATACTCAAACCGAATAACGTAGCGCCATAAACAAAGCGACAAAACTAACGTGGTGAGCATGCGTAAAAATATCACCAATGCAGGGTCGTAAATAGCAATGGCGTATTTGAGCGCAATAAAAGAGCTGCCCCATAAAAAGGTGGCAATAATTAAACATAAACTGGCAGGCATAGAGAGTAATTTACTTAATTTAATAAAATCAGATCCTAGCATGAAAATTTTTAACTTGTTCAAAAATACCGAGCTGGTATAAATTAATTCATCTTTAATTAATCAATAGTAAAAAGCACATGCAAAGGGAACAGGTAATAGTTGTAAAGCTTGGTACAAGCGTACTAACTGGCGGCACCGATAAGCTAGACAAAGCACATATGGTTGAATTAGTACGCCAATGCTGCGAGCTTAAAAAGCAGGGGCATCAGGTTATTTTAGTATCGAGCGGCGCGGTAGCTGCTGGGCGCGAACAACTATTAAAACCCTGTGGCAGAAGCTTAATTGATAAACAAATGCTTGCTGCAATTGGACAAGGCCAACTTATTCATATTTGGCAGAGCTTGTTTGCTTTATATGGGGTAAATGTAGGGCAAATGCTGCTTACTCGCGCTGATGTAGACGACAGAGAGCGCTACCTTAATGCCCGCGATACACTCAATGCGTTATTAAATTACGATGTTGTGCCCATCATTAACGAAAATGACGCAGTCGCTACCAGTGAAATAAAAGTAGGCGACAACGATAATTTATCGGCACTTGTTGCTATTTTGGCTAATGCTAATAAGTTACTGCTACTTACCGATCAAGAAGGGTTATTTACCAGCGATCCGCGAACAAACGCCGATGCCACCCTCATTGGCGAAGTAACACATATAAACGATGAGCTGCGCCAACTTGCTGGTGGCAGTGGTACAAACTTAGGTACTGGCGGCATGGCGACTAAACTGCAAGCCGCCGACATTGCAAGGCGTGCAGGTGTTGAAGTTATTATTGCAAAAGGCGCAGGTAAAAACGTTATTTTAAAATGCATGAGTGACGAGTTACCTGGTACACGCTTTTTAAAACTCACCGCCCCAAAAGATGGCCGTAAAAAATGGCTACTAGCTGGGCCTAAAAGTACCGGCCAAATTGTTATAGATGCAGGTGCTATTAGTGCCCTTCAAAATAAAGGTGCAAGCTTACTTGCTAAAGGCGTTACTAATGCATTTGGACGTTTTGAAAGAGGCGATTTAATTGATTTAATAGATACTAAAAATCAAGTGATTGCACGTGGCTTAACGCGTTTTAGCAGTACCGAGGTAAATAAAATCAAAGGCGCACATTCAAATCAAATAGGTGAGTTACTTGAATACGATAGTGGTGCAGAAGTATTGCATCGCGACGACTTAGTATTACTTTAATACCTGTTCTAAAGGATTAGTTAATAAGTATTACCTCGTAACTTAGTAAATTCATGAGTATTGTCTAGACTAATAAAAGTTTAATTAGTTTAGGCAGTGTAATGAAGGCAAATAAGTGTGGGCACGAATGGATTATTAAGCTTACCCAGCAAGAGGAAGAAAGTGATTTAGATAGCGCATTAATACAAATAATTGGCGACTTGCTCGAAGTTGATAATTTTGCCATTTACGTCAATAAAAATTTTCAGCCCCCATACCCCCTACTCTTATAAATTCAAATAGTAATTTAGAGCAATTAAGCCCAGATGAAGCATCATTGTTATTACAAAAGGTCACTCAAAATAAAATTAGGGTGAGCTATGCCTTTAGTAGCACAACAAGTTACGTGCCTATTTATCATTTTGGAAAAGTAGTCGGCACTTTATTAATAGAAACCGAGCAAGAATTACCAGAACGAACAACTATGTTAGCTGTACATATTTTAAATATTTATGCTAATCAGCTTGGGCTATTATATAAGTCGCGGTTAGATCCACTTACAGAGCTTTTAAATAGGCAAACATTTGATAAAAAAGTAATTGAGATTGTATCGGGTAACGGTTTTTTGTTACCAAGAAATGATAACAATAAAAAGCGACGTTGGTATTTAGCTATTGCCGATATCGACAACTTTAAAAATATTAATGATAACTACGGGCATGTAATTGGCGATGAGGTTATTTTACTTGTTGCACGGCTACTAAAAAATAATTTTAGAATTGAAGACTATGTATTTAGGTATGGTGGTGAAGAATTTGCAATGTTATTTCAAGCAAAAACAGAGGCTGATGCACATGTTGCACTTAACCGGTTACGCCTTAATGTTGCCCAATACCCTTTTCCACAAATTGGCAAATTAACCATTAGCATTGGTTTTTTAGAGTTAGTGAGTATTGATACTGTATCGAGTATTGTAAATCAGGCTGATTTAGCGCTTTACTACTCTAAAAATACTGGCCGTAATAGAGTTACCTCCTACAGTGAATTAGAAGTTAATAACGAACCAAAGATAGATAACAGTATTGAGCTTTTTTGATTGTAAATTTGTGCTAAAATCTGGCTCCTTAAATTGTTGTAAGCAGAGCACAGAACATGAAATTAGTTCGTTGGTTTTTAGGTTGTATAATCTTATTCTTTAATTTTGTATTTACTCCTCGCAGTAAAAAGCGTGCAAGCGACGAGCAAGCACAGCTTGATCAGCAAACCTCACAATTTAAACTGTACCAATTTAAAGCATGCCCGTTTTGTGTAAAAGTACGCCGCGCTATTAAGCGCGAAGGCTTAAACATAGAAACGCGTGATGCAAAAAATAATGAGCAATATCGTCAAGAGCTTCTTGAGCAAGGCGGCAAAGTTAAAGTGCCTTGCCTGCGTATAGAGAAAAATGGCCAAGTACAATGGCTTTATGAATCAAACGATATTATTGCTTACTTAAACAAAGTAGCTGCATAAACCACTTTTATTATCTCACTTATTTAAAGAGAATTTACCATGACAATTCGCACCCGTGTTGCCCCGTCGCCAACTGGTGACCCGCATCTTGGCACCGCTTATATCGCCTTATTTAACTACTGTTTTGCTAAACAACAAGGCGGTGAATTTGTACTTCGTATAGAAGATACAGACCAAGTACGTAGCACGCCAGAGTCTGAACTTGCGATTATGGATAGCTTACGCTGGTTAGGGCTTGAGTGGGATCATGGTCCTGATGTGGGTGGCGAATTTGGTCCTTACCGTCAATCTGAGCGTAGCGATTTATATAAAAAATACGCGCATCAGTTAGTTGACGATGGTAAAGCGTTTTACTGCTTTGCAACAAGCGAAGAGCTTGATCAAATGCGTGAAGAGCAAATGGCGGAAGGCTTGCGCCCTAAATACGACGGTCGTGGTTTAAACCATACAGATGAAGAAATTAAAGCAAACTTAGCGGCAGGTAAACCTTACGTTATACGTATGAAAATCCCAAGCGAAGGCACATTTAAGTTTAACGACTACCTACGAGATGAAATTGAGATCCCGTGGGAAAACGTAGACATGCAAGTGCTTTTAAAAGCGGATGGTTTCCCAACGTACTTTTTAGCGAACGTAGTTGATGACCACCATATGCAAATTAGTCATATTTTCCGTGGCGAAGAGTGGATTAACTCAGCACCTAAGTTATTAAAACTTTACGAAGATTTTGGTTGGGAAGCGCCAGTACTTGGTCATTTACCATTACTACGTAACCCAGATAAATCAAAGCTATCTAAGCGTAAAAATCCAACGTCTATTAACTACTATAAAGAAATGGGTTACCTACCAGAAGCCGTGCTTAACTACTTAGGTCGTATGGGTTGGTCAATGCCAGATGAGCGTGAAAAGTTCACACTTAATGAAATGATTGAAAACTTTGACATGAAGCGCGTATCGCTTGGTGGCCCAGTATTCGACGTGGATAAATTAAGCTGGTTAAACGGCATGTGGATCCGCGAAAATCTAACCGACGAGCAATTAATTCAGCGCTTTGTTGATTGGAAGTTTAACGGTGAAATGTTAGCTAAAGTATTACCTGAGGCTAAAACGCGTATTAATACCCTTTCGGATATGGTTGAGCTTGCTGGACATTTTGTAGGTGGTATTCCAACTTACGATCCTGCGCTATTAACAGCTGGTAAAGCAGACGAAAACGTAATACGCCAAGCACTACAATTTTTTGTATGGCAGCTAGAAGGCTTACGTAGCTTTGATAAGCCCGCTATTTTTGCAATTGCAAAAGAAGTGGCTACATTCCACGAGCTTAAAATTAAAGACTTTTTAGAGCCAATTTTTGTTGCAATTACAGGCAAAACATCAAGTACGTCGGTGCTTGATGCAATGGAGATATTAGGCTCTGACTTATCACGTGCTCGTTTACGTGTAGCGCTTGCTCATTTAGGTATTTCTAAAAAGCAGGCTAAAAATATAGAGCGTGCGTACCGCGAATACCCAAGTGCATAATTGCTAAACAATGTACTTTTAAAAGCCGAGCTTATTATTTAGTAAATAAGCTCGGCTTTTTTGTTTCAGGCTGTTTGGCTATATGCCATCGCGTTTTGATATTGTTTAGTTCAAGCATTGACGCTTTAGCAAATGCTAAAATGCGTCATTTAAACAAAAGGAGGCAGTATGATTGCACCTGTAAAAAACAAAGCCATTTTTAGCAGTAACACATTTTCGATAAACCTTGTTACTTACCCAACCAATCATAGCGTAATGAACCATATTGACCCTGTGCAGCAAGGGCGCTATTACAAGCTTAATTTTGTATTAGAGAAACCTAAAGCGGGTGGGGTATTTAAATGCTCAAAATGCATTATAAATTTATTTAATCGCGTGTATTTGTTCAGACCCGATAAGTACGAACACAGCGTATCTAAAATCGAGTCTGGAAAGCGTGTACTACTGAGCTTTGCGCTTAATATATAATTTATTAATAGTCGTAGGCCTGTCCGGTGCATAAAACAGATAAGTCGCAGTACGATACAGACGTTTCACTACAAGAGTTAATAGTAAAAGCATTCCCGCCTCTGCGCATAGCATCAGTTTTAAGTAAATCAATCGCGTTTGATTTAGAGCGATTGTAACTTACATTATTGCTGCCCATGCCGTCGCCATCACAGCTTTCACCTTCTATTCGGCCTAAAAGTGTTGCGCCACTTTCGTGTGCTTCTTGGTCGCTATAAAATTGCTGTAAATCTCTTTTATTAACGTAGGTGCCAATTTCTTGAGATAAAACACCGTTGTCTATATCTGTATGATAAGTCATGCCTGAACAACCAGTTATTGTGGCCAGCACTGTTATTGCCATTATAAAACGTAGCATATTTATTAGTCCCTTAATTTATTATTTGAAATAGTAAATTACTAACAAAATCAAATGCGGGCAATGTTTACTACTAAGTAAATTGTTAGCATTTGTAAATGTATTTAGATTTTACTGAGCATCGGGTAAGTAAACCAAAAGAAGTGGCAAACATTAACTAACCAATGACATATAATAGCCCACGCTAAGCGCTGCGTTTTATAAAAAATATAGCCGTATCCTAAGCCTGCAATAAATGAAACCAATACATAGTTAATTCCTCCAGCAAAATGTGCTAAAGCAAACACTGCAGCAGTCATTATTGGGGCAAGTAACGCTAGGCGAGTAGATGAGATTATTTGGCTAAGTTTGGTTTGTAATAACCCTCTAAATAAAGCCTCCTCAGCTACACAGGTAAATAAAAGATTAATAGCAATAAAGGCTAACCAAAAGTCGGGCACTTTTGGGTTAAAACTTACAAGTTCAAGTATTAAAGCCACAGTGAGCGAAGCTAAAACCGTAGCAATAATTATAAAAATGGGTTGCTTAACATCAAGCAAAGTAGATTTATTAGGGTCTGCTTTAAAAGGCTTTTTATTTGAATCTAAGTTTGAAAAAAGGTAAGCACAAAGAAATAACCCCGCCATAGCTTTATCAAAATTAGCATAAAGGGTAAAAGCAATCGCATCGCTTGTAATACGCTCATCTATAACAATAGGGAGGTTATTAAAACCAGGCACCCAATGAAGTGCTAATGCCAGTGAGGAAATTATAAAAACAGTACCTAAAATAGCGCGTATTATTGCCCGCTTTGTATTTAGCGCACAGTAGTATAAAACAACGTAAAGCCCAGTGCTGAGCAGAGCATACAAATTTATATAACCTTGAAAATACCCACTTAGAACACTTAAAGCCATTAAGTAGTGCCAAAGGGGTTGCCGCATTATTGATATTTTGCAGTACGGAAAAACACATATAATTGATAGTGCTAATAAATAAAAGGTCATTGTTTTTTATTACTCTGTTTTATTTAGCCATTAATCTAACAGATTCGACCTCTCAATATTTTTTTTCTGGTAATATAGATAGGTTATAAGCAGTTTAAGCAGTGAACAAACTATGTTAAGTCCTTTTTTTCAGCAGCATGCTGATTATGTTTCTATCTCTCGTGAGCAGGGTTGTCGCTTCGCTAAATGCGTTGCTGACGATTACAATCCACTTCATGACAAAGATGCCAAAAAGTTTTGCGCGCCAGGAGACTTACTTTTTTCATTGGTACTAGACCGCTACGGTATTAGTGAACAAATGGAATTTACTTTTGCCGGTATGGTTGATGAAAACACCAAACTACATTTCCCTGAGGGAGCAGAAGAGTTTGATGTTACCAATGGCGAAAAAGTAATTTTAAAGGTAAAGCGCAGCGGTAAAACCAGCCAATGCCCAGCACTAACTAATAGTCTAATAAAAAATTATGTTGAGTTTTCTGGTACTACCTTTCCGCATGTAATTATCCCATTAATGGGCAAGCAAGAGGTAATGATAAACCCTGCTCGTCCGATGATAATTTACGAATCAATGCTCATTAATCTTGATAACCTTGATATAACAACGCCAATACTTGAATTTGCAGAGCCAAGCTTTGAGTACACTGGTAAGCGCGGAAAAATTACACTACGTTTTAACCTGTTAGAAAACGGCGTTAAAGTGGGCAGTGGTGAAAAGCACATGGTGGTTTCGGGTATTCGCGAATACTGCCAAGCAACAGTTGACGATTTAATCGCGTTTTACAACGAACGTAAAGCAACACTAAAGCCAGCCTAAAGCTACATAAAATTATAAAAGGCGCTAAATACAAAGGTTATTTAGCGCCTTTTTTATTGTTTTAGCGCTAAGGCGAAAGAGATCAACCGCGATTAAATACTTTTCTGGACTGGTTAATTTACGCAGTACAGTAATATGCGTACAATAGCGCTCTTTGTTATTTTAAAGCTAAGCCTATGTCTGCCACTACGTTCTCATCACTTAATCTCGACCCGTTATTATTAACAGCGATTGAGCAAAATAATTACACTCAACCTACCGCAATTCAGATTAAAACTATTCCGCCTATTTTAGCCGGAAGTGATGTAATGGGCAGCGCGCAAACAGGTACGGGTAAAACCGCCGCCTTTGTTTTACCTCTATTACATAAGCTTTTAAATACCCCTAAAAAAGATGAGCAAGGCCTTGCCCGCGTTGTAATTTTAACGCCAACACGAGAGCTTGCTCAGCAAGTATTTGCCAGCTTTGAAAAGTATGCACAAGGCACTAACATTAATGGCGCTTTAGCCTATGGTGGTGCAAGTATTGGCCCTCAAATAAAAGCACTTAAAACAGCACAAGTTATAGTGGCGACACCAGGGCGTTTGCTTGATCATATAGTTAAAGGCAGCGTGGTACTTTCAAGCGTAGACTCTTTAGTGTTTGACGAAGCTGACCGCATGCTTGATATGGGCTTTATTGATGAAATTAAACGTATATTGCGACATATCCCGGGCGATCGCCAAACTCTACTCTTTTCAGCTACGTTTGATGACAGCGTGTTTGAACTCAGTAAGAAACTACTAAAAAACCCAGAACTAATTGAAGTTGATAAACGTAACTCAGCTGCGGTTGAAGTAGAGCAAGTTATTTACGCTGTTGATGAAGACCGTAAGCGCGAACTTGTATCGCACATGATAGGCATGAAAAACTGGCGCCAAGTGCTTATTTTTACTCGCACAAAACAAATGGCTGATAAGCTCGCTAAAGAAATGTGTAAAGATGGGTTAAAAACCGAATCAATCCATGGCGATAAATCGCAAGGCGCACGTGACCGTGCATTGCAAAACTTTAAAGAAGGTATTACACGCGTACTTGTTGCAACCGATGTCGCTGCGCGTGGTCTAGATATTTCTACACTTAGATACGTAATTAACTTTGAACTACCTTACATTGCCGAAGATTACGTGCACCGTATTGGCCGTACAGGTCGCGCTGGTGAACAAGGGCTTGCTATGTCATTGGTAAGTCTTGATGAGCAATGGCTGCTAGAAGAAATTGAAGTATTACTCGATACGCGTTTAACGCCGCAGTGGTTAGAAGGTTACGAGCCTGACTTAAATAAAAAGCCCAAAGATAATCGTAAAAATACGAATAAATCTCGAAAAGATCGCGATAAAAAACGCATTACAGGTAAAAGAGAGCCAAGTAGACGTCGTAAATAATAGCTTTTAGTTTACTTTTTTGCCTATACTGGAGCTATTAAATAGCCGAGGTAAAGTTAATGTTTGAAACTGATAAATGGGCATTCTCTGGTGTTGATGGCCAAATATCTTTGCATAAATGGCAAAAAACAATGGACCTTATCACGGGGCTTTTTTCAGCCCCGTCTGGTTATATAGTTCAGGCAACAAGTAAAGGCTATCGCGTTGTTATTAGAAATAACGAAGGTGGCTCAAGCTTTGAAACCAACCCGATACTTCCCCCTCAAACACCTCTTTTTTGTCGGCACGTCGCTGAAACTAATAATATTTTATATGTTAATGATGCAAGCAATGACGATGCATGGAACACCCACCCAGAAGTAGTTGAGGATGGCGTTGAATCCTACCTAGGCTTACCTATTCATTGGCCAGAAGGTGAAGTATTTGGCACGCTATGCTTAAAAGACACTAAAATAACTAGCTATACCGATGAATACTTTGAACTCATAGAGCAACTGCGCGATTTAATTGAAGACGACCTAGCGCTTGTTTACAGCTATGAACAAATGCGCGAAATAGCCATGTTAGACTCATTAACGAATATTTATAATCGCCGAGCACTTAACTTACTAGCTCAGCAAAAGCTTAATTTAGCACTGCGTTTGGGCTTCGACGTATGTTGCTTGTTTATTGATATAAACGACTTTAAAAAATTAAACGACACCTTTGGACATGAAGTAGGTGACAAAGCCTTAATTATATTGGCAGATACGCTAAAAAAACATTTAAGAGATGCCGATATAGTAGGGCGTTTAGGTGGTGATGAGTTTGTTGCAGTAATGCAATTAAGCGATAAAGGTAAAATTAGCTTCATCATGGATAAGATATCCTCTGAGTATTCAAAATCTTTACTCAAAGAAGACGTTTGCGATTTATCGCTCAGCATAGGTTATAGTTTTACTAACAAACAAAAGCAGCCCTTTGAAGCGCTATTAAATGATGCAGACCACGCAATGTATAAAAATAAGCAAGCGTATAAGCTCGCTAAAAAGTTGAACAATAAGTAGGAAAAAAATAAACGTTATTTTCAAAAAAACATCAGCGTTAAAATTAACGCTGATGTTTTAATTAGCCTCAATTAAGGTTGAACATTGAAATAGAAAGGATAAATATTTCATAAATTAGCTTTAAAGAAAAAATGAATATTTACTTCAATATCCTTTCCCATATCAACTATGTCTAATTTAAAAGGATTAGGCTCGCCTATTTGACATTTAAATAAAGTGTCTTTATCTGATATACAATAAAAACTATCAATAGCTCCGTAGTTTAATTTTAAACAGTAAGCTGTAGTATTATCGGGCCAAATTATTTCTCTATCTGTGAAACTGAAGCCATTATCAACTAGGTATTGCTGTATTCCCCTTGTAATAACTACAGCTTTAATACCAGAGCTTACGCTAGGAAAGTTCTTAGCCTGCGAGCATCCACGCTTTCGTAATATCGAATTAAGCTCATTCATTATATATTTTGTTAAAATAGAGCCTATATTCCAAAAGTCTGTGTCTATATTGTTGTTTCTTAAAAATGTTGTTCTAGGTAGCTTTACACTAAATGAAGATATACTTTCATTTACTAATTTTATTTGCTTCAATCCTATTAAAGTTATAGGGCTATTTTCTATTTCGTCTTCAAATACTTTCTTGATTTTTTTAAAAGCATTTGGGTCTAAATCTCCGTTTCTTTCAAGTTCTAATTTATATTCGTCTAACTCTTTTATCATCGTAGCTAGAAGAGTATTTGCTGCATTTAAAACTTCATCAATAGTTAAGTAATGACTCGATATGAAATGGGATACTTCGTTAATTAAGACGATATTTTTTACAATAATCTTTAACCTTTTAGCCGAATAGATAAGAATACTTAAGTCTTGATATTGGAACTGCTTAGAGGAAAATAAAGGCTTTTTATTATTGTAAATACATTTAATAACCTCATAGATTAGAAGCATCCCTGATGAATGAATTATGTTCTCTCTTGGTGAATCTTCAAAGACAAAATAATCTAATTTTTCTGAATTTGTAATGTGCGAAAACATTTCATCTATCGAACTCGGTAATAGCTCTGATGTAAGGTTGTTAAAATTTGTTTTTATTGGGTTGTTTATATTCCTTATTGTTAGGAGGTGACTCTCTTTATTATGGAAATACAGAAGGAAAGTATATGCTAACTGTTCTGCAGCCTTAATATATGCGTTGTCCCAAACCTCTAGCATAAATTCATCGACCTTTTTGTCATCCTGAACGCCTGCATTTTTTAGGGCTAACGTGATCTGAGATTTAGTGACTTTTGATTCATTATTTTTAAATAATTCTTCTAGTTCTTTATGTAGGTTAGTTTTGTATAAGTGCTCACCAATTTTGAAGTGAAAGAAAAAGTAAAAATAAGAGCCATTTTTCTCTCTCTGCCATAATGATTTACAAATATTTTTATAAAGCTCTGTTATTATTTGTATATTTTCTTTCTTAGAGTGCCATATCAGAGTTCTCAAATGCTTTATTAAGTCAGGAATGAAAACATTAACTCTGTTCTTAAAATGTACGAATTCAATTAAAAACCTACCAGATGTAAGCGGTTTATATGTATCGTCCCTTTTGCTCTCAACCCACACTATAATTTCATTTAATCTACTTAAAGATATATTATGTTTTGAATCACCAAGTAGCTGAAATGTTAGATAAGATAAGAAGTTAGCTGTTTTTGTATATTTTTCCTCGGGTGCTGTTTTAGGTAAGCTATATAAAATTTTATGTAGGCTATTAAGATAGGTATTCATACTTTCTATAGACTCAGGCATATCTGAGCTTTTTAATAAATATCCAAGTTTCGTAGCTTGACCACTTAACTCATTAACCTCATGTTTTTTGATTAATCTGATTTTTTCAATATCCATTAAAACTGCGATTTCAGTGACTGTGATTTCATCTAAACTCTCAGTTTTTTCTAATATTTTGTCATATATGTACGTTGAACTGCTTAGGTTTTTAAATACATAAGCGAAATATCTAGAGTACATCACTACGACATATGCAAAATAGGTAATGATAGTGATAAAGAAGAACGCTTTTAAAGGTATTGGTAAAAGCTCGTGTGCCAAAAAAAAGATTAGAGAAAACAGTAAGTATATAAGTACTCTTGGTACTATTGAATTAGCTTGTATGGGCGCTTTTTCATTTAAGTATTTAACCACGTTTTCAGAGTCATATTTGTCCTCCATCCATTGTAATGACTGTTGTGTTAGCGGAAGCGCTATAGCCGTTAGTGTAACTAATACTGTGGCTATATAAGTTATAATATTAGAAATATTGAAGAGAGCATTGTTCGCTGCCAACTCTAAACAGCTACCTGCGTATAGTTCACCCATAATTTTGAGTGTTATATTAATTGATTCCATTTATCTGACTTCCCTATCCACAATTATCATTTACAGAATATTTTTAACGTTCTGTCGTTCATAACTAATTGATAGTAATGCTATCTTAATTACCTGGTCAATCAGCAAGTTAAGTGAATATAAATTATTAGCTTAATTTAAAGCTCTAAACTCCATTAAGATTAAGTTCAAACAAAAAAGCAAGCCATGAGGCTTGCCAAGAAGGGTGCTAATTAGCTCTTACCTAGCCTTTAAGCTATTAATTTTTCAGCAAGGTTTAATTCCATAATAGCTTTTAATAAACGGTATAAGTTAATTGATGCATCAATTTCTTCTTTACGGTTTGTTAAGCTTTCAATATTTAAGCCCAGCGGTACATCTAAATGCGCACAGCTTTTAAGTATTAAGTCGAGGTTTTCGCGGCAAATACGGACCGATTCGCTTAATGTATTGTCTGCATCAAGCATGCGCCATTTTGTTGCCTCTGGCACTGAGATACCCAACCATTGCATAAATTCTAAGGTTTTTTCGCCGCCGCACGGGGTAAACGTTAATATAATACGTTGTGGTGTAATACCCTGCGCTTTACATGTACGTGCGTAGCTAGTGATTAGCTCTATAGTCGCTTGTGCATCGTAAACAGCTTGCGATATAAAAAACTGACAACCTTGTGCTGTTTTTTCTATTAATCGTTCGTGCTCATTTCGTTTACTTGAATGGCGCTCGGCAATCGTAACGCCACCTAAAAAGAAATCATCTGATTGCTCAGCCATCGCTTTATAAGCATCTGGCAGGCTTAGCTTTATATCGCCTATCGATGATGGGCTACCTACTAAAACAACATTTTGTAAATCGTAGTCGTTTTTAGTTTCACTTAGCCAATCTTTAAATTCGCCTACGCCACGCTGCGCCACACTTTTATAAGTAATCACATCTTGTGCAGATAAATTACGAAGTAAATGGCTGTATTCACGCGGATCAACGGTTTGTTTAAACGCAAATGGGCGGTCTTGATTAGTTCGGCTGCTTTCGTCTTGAATGTCGTAAATTATCACGCCGTCGTATTCAATTTCGTGTAAGCGACCTAATAGCTTTTCTGCAATGGTTTTTAATTGCGCTTTATCGGTGCCAATTTTAGGCGGGGTAGTACCAATAAGATAAACACCTTGATTGGTGTCCACTATCTTCTCTTTTAATGATAAAGCCATAATCCTCATTCCAGCCAAGTGCGTGTTGATGGATTTAATATAGCAGCCATTTAGACGTCTAGATAGATTTATTTAATGAAAGTTTTTCAATTAACATGATGTTTATTCATAGTGCTTGTTCCCATAATTTATAATTGACACAGTTGTTTACATAATAAATTCCCTTGGGGCTCTTATATTTATTGGCTTTGGGGCATAATTAAAGAGTTAAATCTGACAACAAATTTGCTCAATTTAAAAAGGGACAACAATGAAATTTAAATTATTAGCAACCAGCTTAGCGGTATCGCTGGCCTTAACGGGTTGCGCCATGCAACAAAACCAAAGCACGCAAACAACAGCACAACAAGAACAAGTAAATAAAGCTGATGACCGTGTTTTTTCACAAGATTACTTAATTGAAGAGCTAGAAAACGGCTTACGTGTCATGGTTGTTAAAACCGATTACCCTGATGTAGTGTCGCTACAAATTCCGGTATCGGTTGGATCGCGTAACGAAGTTGAAGAGGGCAAAACAGGCTTTGCTCACTTTTTTGAACACATGATGTTTAAAGGCTCACAAAAATACCCTGAAGATGTGTACTCAGACATATTAAAAAATTCAGGTGTTGATAACCGCGCTTATACAACAAACGATTACACAAATTACCATTTAAACTTTTCAAAGCAGCACCTTGATAAAGTACTTGAACTTGAAGCTGATATTTTTCAAAACTTAACCTACACCGAAGAGCAATTTAGAACAGAAGCACAAACGGTAAAAGGTGAGTACTTAAAAAACAACGCGAGCCCAATTCGTAAATTATTAAGCGCTGTACGTGAAGAAGCGTTTGATAAGCACACGTATAAACACACCACTATGGGCTTTTTTAAAGACATAGAAGCCATGCCTGATCAAATGGCCTATGGTAAAGAATTTTTTGCTAAGTTTTATAAGCCTGAGTATGTGTCACTTGTCATCGTGGGCGATGTAGACCCACAAGCAACAATGGCAATGGTTAAAAAGCATTGGGGCAGCTGGAAAAAGGGTAACTATGTTGCTGACATTAAAGCAGAACCTGTTCAACAAGCACCAAAATATTTGCACCAGCAAGATGAAGCGCTACCAGGGCATTGGTTACTCGTATCGTACAAAGGCGCTGCGTGGGAGCCTGCTAAAAAAGACAGAGCGGCACTAGATTTAATCTCACAGCTTTATTTTTCAAATAATTCAGATTTATATCAAGAGCTAGTGGTCGACAAACAAATTGCCAGCCAAATGTTTACCTATAACCCAGAGACTAAAGATCCGGGTTTATTACACGTATTTGTTAAAGTAGAAAACGCAGACGATTTAGCCACTGCGCGCGATGCCATCAATCGAACTTATGCAAAAGCACGCACTGAGCTTGTTGATGAGCAAAAGCTAAGTGATTTAAAATCGAATCTTAAATACAGCTTTATTAATGGCTTAGATTCGTCGCAAGCGATTGCATCAACCCTTGCCAGCTACATGCATTTTGAGCGCGATCCTGAGGTTATAAACCAGCTGTATAAATCGGCAGATAACATCACCAGCGCAGATATTAAAGCCGTTGCTAATAAATACTTTACTGATAACGCACGTACCACATTAACAATGTCGGCACTTGATAAAGCCCCAGGTTTTGAGCAAGAAGTTGATTTAAATGCGCTTACTGCAAAGCTTGAACAAGCACCAGCGAAGCCTGCATTTAAAGTACTTGATAAAACCAATAGCTCGCCATTAATCGATGTTAACTTTTTATTCAATACCGGCGCGGCTGCCGACCCACAAGGTAAAAAAGGTGTTGCAGCGCTCACTGCGGCTATGCTTGCTCAAGGTGGCTCAGAGGCGACAAGCTATAAAGATATTCAAAAAGCCCTTTATCCGCTTGCAGGTAGCTTTGGTTATCAAATAGATAAAGAAATGCTGTCGTTCCAAGGGCGTATTCATAAAGACAATGCAGCGCAGTGGTATTCACTTGTGAGCGATCAATTACTAAATCCAGGTTTTAGAGACGATGACTTTAAGCGCCTTAAAAAAGAAATGATCGACGGTATTAAGTCAGGCTTAAAAGCATCTAACGATGAAGAGCTAGGCAAAGAAGTGCTATACAGTGCACTTTACAAAAATCACCCTTACGAAAGTTACAACTACGGTGATATTTCGGATTTAGAAGCGTTGACGCTAGATGATGTTAAAGCGTTTTATAACAGCGAGCTTACGCAATCTAAACTCACGGTTGGCTTAATTGGGGCTGTGCCTGCAAACCTTAAAGCTAAAATGATGAGCGATTTTGCAACGCTACCAAAGGGTGAGCAAAGCCGTTTAAGTATTCCTGATGCGCCAGCGCTTAAAGGTCATCATGCAACGATTGTAGAAAAATCGGCACAATCGACGGCGGTATCGTTTGGTTTCCCTATTGATACAATTAGAAGCAGTGAAGACTGGACAGCCCTTTGGCTTGTGCGTTCGTACTTTGGTGAGCACCGTAGTTCTAACAGCTTTTTATATGAGCGCATTCGTGAAACTCGCGGCATGAACTACGGCGATTACGCATACATTGAATACTTTCCACGTGGTATGTTTCAAACCAAGCCAGATGCAAACCTAGGGCGCTCTGAGCAAATATTTCAAGTGTGGTTACGCCCACTTCGCTCTAATAACGATGCGCACTTTGCAACACGTACCGCCTTGTTTGAGCTAGATAAGCTAATTAAAAATGGTATGAGCGAAGATGACTTTGAAGCTACGCGTAACTTTTTAATTAACTTTGTGCCGCAAATGGTGGCAAGTCAAAACCGCCAATTAGGTTACGCGCTTGATAGCGAATTTTACAACACTGATAGCTTTGTAAGTTACGTAACTAACAAACTTAAAACGCTAACGCTTGCTGATGTAAATCGCGTTATTAAAGAAAACCTACAAACAGACAATGTTCACTATGTGTTTATTACTGGTGATGGCGCTGATATGCAAAAACGTTTAGCATCGCAGCAAACATCGCCAATGATTTATAACACTAATAAACCTGCCGAGTTGGTTGCTGAGGATAAAGTAATTGCTGATTATAAATTAGCAATTCCTGCAAAAAATATTGAAGTGATGAAAGTCGATAAAGTATTTCAATAATTTAAGTGTTTTTTAAGCGTTAAAATAATGCCTCGGTGCTATAAGCATCGAGGCATTTTTATTATTTAATAATGAAACTTAATAAACAGTTATACCTAATAACCAGAACAAATAACTAAGGGATTAACACCTTTGTGGCTAAATCCGTTAGACTTGGGAAAAGGCTATTTTATATCAACTTAAGGCAGTGCAGTATTATGCGTCATGCAATTTGGCAACAGCTTCGCGACGAAGCTAACGATGTAGTAAAACGTGAACCATTATTAGCAAGTCATGTGTATTCATGCATTTTGAATCATGATTGTTTAGGTTCGGCATTAAGTTTTATTGTTGCTAATAAATTAGCTGATGCGGTGGTCTCTGCATTTACTATCCGAGAGCTGTTTGACCAAGCATTTGTAAAATGTGACCGTATGCTGTCTTTTGTAGCTGAGGATATTAAAGCAGTTAAAGATAGAGATCCCGCTGCGGAAACGCATCTTACCGTGATGTTAAACCTAAAAGGTTTTCATGCTATTCAGGCGCACCGTTTGGCCAATTGTTTATGGCAACAAAATCGCAGAGAGTTAGCGCGTTTTATTCAAAGCCGTACATCTGAAGTGTTTGGAGTAGATATTCACCCAGCGTGTAAAGTGGGCAAAGGCATTATGTTTGACCACGCAACAGGAATTGTTATTGGTGAAACAGCGGTAATTGAAGATAACGTATCAATTTTGCAATCTGTAACGCTTGGCGGCACGGGTAATGAGCAGGGCGATCGTCATCCCAAAATTAGAGCGGGCGTATTAATTGGCGCGGGTGCTAAAGTACTGGGTAATATTGAAGTAGGTGAGGGCGCACGAATTGGCGCGGGCTCAGTTGTGCTTAGCAATGTTCCGCCACACACAACCGCTGTTGGCGTACCCGCTAAAATTATTGGTCGACCGGATTGTGAGTGTCCGGCGCAAAGTATGAACCAAAATTTTTTAGCAAATCCTGAGCCTGAAAACGAATCGCACACGAGTGCAATGCTATAAGTAATTAAAAATAATAAAACTTAAAAGGAATTAAAATGAACAAGAATAGTTTATTGGCTCTAGGGATTGGGTTTATTGCGGGTGTAGGTTTAACTTGGAGCTACTTTAATGCAGCTTCAAGTCATCCAGAATCTGTTAAGTCGCAGCCAAGTTATGAAAAACAGAAAAAGCTTCATACTGAACAACAAAGTAATGAGGTGTTGAGTAATGCAGACTCTGCAGTACCTGAGCAATTCGCTAGTATAGAGCCCGCTGAAATCTCGCCTACAACCAATTCAGAAACCCAAATGCTTGATGAACTACCTTTAGAAGAGCAAGTAACTCAGCTTAAGCAACAACTTGCCGAACAGAAAGCGGCGCTCAAAAGTGTTTTAAAGAAAATGAGGAGCCCTTCAGATTTTGAGCAGATTTTACGTGATAAATTTGAAAAGCAAACGCGCGACGAAGAATGGGCTTATCGTACTGAAATGGCATTACAAGATTTTTTATTAACAGCTGATTTATCAATTATTCCTGACGTTGTTAGTGCAAAATGTAAAAAAACAGTATGTGAATTTGAACTTGCCGCTCCTACTGATAACGACACATTTGGTAATGCTCAATGGCGAGAGCTAAACGATAAGTTGATGGAACAAGAGTTTTGGCAACAATTTAAAAGCACTACCTCCACATCGAGCGATAGCGAACTTAAAATGTTGCTAAGTACAGAGCTTTAAATAATTTGTGATTCTATAGAGCCATCAACGAGCTCTGTAACTAAAACATCGCCTGTTTTAATTTGCCCCACAGATTTAACTACTTTTCCTTGCTGTGTTTTAGTGATGCTATAACCGCGCGCTAAAATATTAAGCGGACTTACTGAATCTAACCTGCTTGCTTGCAGTGCTAAGCTATTATTCGCTTGTTGTAACTGATGCTGTATAGCTTGGTTTAGCCTAGCTTGTAATTGCGAGAGTTGATGGCTTGCTGAAGCGAGTTTTTTATCAGGTGATTGGCGCATCAAACGCGGCGTTAAGTTATTGAGTGTGCGTTCTTGTTGGTATAAACGATTACGCATAGCTTGTTGCAGCGCAATGCTTAGCTCATCCAAACGTTGTGATTTTTGATTAAGCTGATTACGCGGATGACACAAATTAAGGTGGTGTTGTAACTGCGTTGCTAATGCGCGTTTATCGGCAATACCGTGCTTAAACGCGTTAGCTAAACGATTAACTAATTGTGTTACTTTGTTGTGTAACTCTTGCGTATTTGGGCTTACAAGCTCAGCTGCGGCTGATGGAGTGGCTGCACGAACATCAGCAACGTAATCGCTAATGGTTGTATCTATTTCATGGCCTACTGCACTTACTATCGGTAATTCACTTTCAAAAATAGCTCGTGCGAGCTGTTCGTGATTAAAACACCATAAATCTTCAAGTGATCCGCCGCCTCGTCCTAAAATAAGTACGTCTACTTCATCACGAACATTAGCTAATTCAATTTGATTAATTAAATGTAGGTGTGCTTCTTTGCCTTGTACCATAGCAGGGTAAATGATTACCTCTAGCTGCGGCGCACGGCGTTTAAGTACCGTTAAAATATCTTTTATAGCAGCGCCGGTTGCAGAGGTAATAACACCAATACGATTAATGTTTTGCGGAAGTGGTTTTTTATACGCAGAGCTAAATAATCCTTCGGCGGCCAAACGCATTTTAAGTGCGTCGAACTCTTGCTTTAGCTGACCTTCGCCGGCCGGTTCCATATGCTCAACAATAAGTTGGTAGTCGCCGCGAGGTTCATAAAGTGATACACGCGCTTTTACTGTAACTTGCGCGCCATTTGCAGGGCGATAGCTTTGGTTGCGATTATTCCCACGCCACATAGCGGCTTTAATTTGTGCTCTATCGTCTTTTAACGAAAAGTACCAATGGCCGGATGCTGGAGTAATAAAATTAGAAATTTCGCCCGTGAGCACTAAAGATGCAAAACCTTGCTCAAGGATTGTGCGAATTTCTCTATTAAGGCGCGACACGGTGTAAACCGCCTGCGAAGGCTTCGAAAACATAAAAAACAACCTAAAACTATTTATAAAGCAAGGGTCTATTGACCTTTGTAGATTAAAATTTGTTCAAACTAGGGGCGATTTAATCGCGGCGCGAGGTTTGTAACCTAGTGGGCTAAGTAAAAACCGAGTAACAAAGAGTTAATCGCCCCTAGGCTGAACCCTTTGGGCAGCGCTTGTTTGGAATTGATGCTACGTTATCGCCTATTTATGGGGAATAACCACACTGCATAGGCTCTGCCTTGCCTAAATACCTAACAAACTGCTGAAAATTTAACCTTGAAAGGCTAATAGACCCTATATTATCATAAATATTTGCGAAATATTATTTACTCATGCCGACAACGCTGTTAAAATTTGGCCGCAATTCCTTATCTTAGATCCACATGTGAGAAGTTGCCAAAATGCTTAGAATCGCTAAAGAAGCTCTTACCTTTGATGACGTACTTTTAGTACCTGGTCATTCTACTGTTTTGCCACACACGGCAAATATTTCAACTCGCTTAACGCGTGGTATCAAACTTAACTTGCCGCTTATTTCAGCATCTATGGATACTGTTACAGAAGCTCGTTTAGCTATTGCCCTTGCGCAAGAAGGTGGTCTTGGTTTTATTCATAAAAACATGACTATTGAAGAACAAGCGAAAAACGTACGTAAAGTTAAAACCTACGAAGCAGGTATTGTTTCATACCCTGTAACGGTCACTGCCGATTTAACAATTGCAGATGCAATTGAGCTTTCGCACGAAAAAGGTTTTTCAGGCTTTCCGGTTACCGACAGCAATAATGTGCTTGTAGGCATTGTTACTAGTCGTGATATGCGTTTTGAAACTAAGCTTGAACAGCCTGTTTCTACCGTTATGACCAAAAAAGAAAAGCTTGTTACCGTTAAAGAGGGCGCAGCACGCGAAGAAATTTTAGGCTTAATGCACGAACACCGCATTGAGAAAATCCTTGTTGTTGATGATGAATTTAAACTCAAAGGCATGATCACAGTAAAAGATTACCAAAAAGCCCAAGACAAACCTGACGCATGTAAAGATGACCAAGGTCGTTTACGTGTAGGTGCTGCTGTAAGTGTTGGCGCAGGTACTGATGAGCGTATTGCCGCATTAGTAGAAGCGGGTATTGATGTTTTACTTATCGATACATCGCATGGTCACTCTCAAGGCGTTATTGACCGTGTTACTAAAACTCGCAAAGAGTACCCAGACTTACAAATTATTGCAGGTAACATTGCAACGGCTGAAGGTGCGATTGCACTAGCTGATGCCGGAGCGGATGCAGTTAAAGTAGGTATCGGCCCTGGTTCTATCTGTACTACACGTATTGTTACCGGTTGTGGCGTTCCACAAATTACCGCTATTTCAGATGCTGTTGAAGGCTTAAAAGGTCGCGACATTCCTGTTATTGCTGATGGTGGCATTCGTTTTTCTGGTGATATTGTTAAAGCACTTGTTGCTGGTGCATCGTGTGTAATGGTGGGTTCTCTTCTTGCTGGTACAGAAGAAGCACCAGGTGAAGTTGAATTGTACCAAGGCCGTTATTACAAATCTTACCGTGGTATGGGCTCATTGGGCGCGATGGATCAAAAAGAAGGTTCATCAGATCGTTACTTCCAAAAATCAAACGAAGCAGACAAGTTAGTACCTGAAGGTATTGAAGGTCGCGTAGCTTACAAAGGTCCTATTGCAACGATTATTCATCAGCAAGTAGGTGGCTTACGTAGTGCTATGGGCTTAACGGGTTGTGCAACAATTGAAGAGCTAAATACAAAACCACAATTTGTCCGTGTTACTTCAGCAGGTATGGGTGAGTCGCATGTTCATGATGTGCAAATCACTAAAGAAGCACCAAATTACCGCTTAGGTTAAGCAGCGTAATTAATTTAATATACTGGGCTTGCTTTGCAAGCCCTCTTTTTAGTCGTTTATATAAATACCAATTGCATTAATAAAGTGGTCAATTATTGCGACAGATAAATGGCTCAATAACGAGGCAAAAATTTCGATTTTTAGTTCTTCTAAATAAGAGATTTTTAACGTGGTTAGTGAGTTATTTAGCCTGCAAGAATTAGTAATGTTTAATAAAATTGGTATTCAAAGCGGCATTTAGCATCAGACTTTACGAGATACTCCATGAGCAAAGATATTCACGATTCACGAATTCTCATTTTAGACTTTGGTTCACAATACACTCAATTAATCGCCCGTCGTGTGCGTGAAATTGGTATTTACTGTGAACTTTGGGCATGGGATGTGACTGAAGAGCAAATCCGCGAGTTCAACCCACAAGGTATTATTCTTTCTGGTGGTCCAGAATCAACAACACTTGAAAACAGCCCGCGCGCTCCTGAGTATGTATTTAATGCAGGCGTGCCTGTGCTAGGTATTTGCTACGGTATGCAAACAATGGCAGCTCAACTTGGTGGAAGTGTACACAGCTCTGATAAAAAAGAGTTTGGCTACGCACAAGTTGAAAAAGTAGGCAGCTGTGCATTATTTGATGCAATTGAAGACCATATTACTGATGGCGGCAACGGCATACTTGACGTATGGATGAGTCATGGCGATAAAGTAATGGACATTCCAGCTGATTTTACAACAACAGCTAAAACATCTACTTGTCCACATGCTGCAATGTCTAACGAAGAAAAGCGTTTTTACGGCGTACAATTTCACCCAGAAGTAACGCATACTCATCAAGGGTTACGTTTGCTTGAGCGTTTCGCTATTGATATTTGTGGCTGTGAAAAATTATGGACTCCTGCAAAAATCATTGATGATGCTATTGAGCGTATTAAAGAAACTGTAGGTGATGACGAAGTTATTTTAGGTCTATCTGGTGGTGTTGATTCATCAGTTGTGGCTATGCTTATTCACCGTGCAATTGGCGCAAAGCTAACATGTGTATTTGTTGACAATGGTTTACTTCGTTTAAACGAAGGCCAGCAAGTGATGGACATGTTTGGTAATAAATTTGGCTTAAACATTGTTAAAGTTGAAGCTGAAGAGCAGTTTTTAAATGATTTAGCTGGTAAATCAGACCCAGAAGATAAACGTAAAGCCATTGGTCACACGTTTATTAATGTATTTGATGAGCAAGCCAAAAAGCTTAAAAATGCGAAATGGTTAGCACAAGGTACAATTTATCCTGACGTCATTGAATCTGCGGCATCTGCCACAGGTAAAGCGCATGTTATTAAATCTCACCACAATGTGGGCGGATTACCAGATGACATGAAAATGGGCCTTGTTGAGCCATTGCGTGAATTATTCAAAGATGAAGTACGTAAAATTGGTCTAGAGCTAGGTTTACCGTACGACATGCTTTACCGTCATCCTTTCCCTGGACCAGGTTTAGGTGTACGTGTACTTGGCGAAATCAAAAAAGAGTACTGTGATTTATTACGCCGCGCAGATGCAATCTTCATTGAAGAGCTTCACAAAGCTGAGCTTTACCATAAAGTAAGCCAAGCGTTTACTGTATTCTTACCAGTTAAATCGGTAGGGGTTATGGGCGATGCACGTAAGTACGATTGGGTTGTATCACTTCGTTGTGTAGAAACAATCGACTTTATGACAGCACGCTGGTCACATTTACCGTATGAGTTTTTAGGTGTGGTTTCAAACCGTATCATTAACGAAATTGATGGTATTTCTCGTGTTGTTTACGATATTTCAGGTAAGCCACCTGCAACTATTGAGTGGGAATAATACTAAATAAGTAAGCCTACTTTGCTGAGCTTATTATTGCACATTAAAAAGCCCGTTTATTAAACGGGCTTTTTTACGCGCTAATTTTTAACTTTTAGCTTTTGGCTCTAACTCAGTTAGTAGGCCTTTTACGAGACTTACGCTGCCAAGCAGTAAAATAAATGTAAAAGGTAGTGCGGCAATAATGGTTATATATTGTAGCGCCTGAATAGACTCCGTACCGCCAATCCAGAGCATGAGCATTGCAATAACTCCGGCAATATTTGCCCATACTAGCTTTTGCTTTATTGGCACTTCAAGCTTCCCGCCTGATGTAAGGCTATCAATTACTATAGAGCCAGAATCAAGTGTGGTTACAAAGAATATAATTATTAATGCCACAGCTAAAAGTGAAAGGACGGTACCAAAAGAGTACGCATCAAGCATGTAAAATAAGCTAAGTGACACATCGGTAATACCTTGATCAGCACCGAGTACGCCAATTTCATTTATAACTTGATCAATAGCCACACCACCGAATACCGACATCCACGCAGTGGTAACTAAAGTGGGGATAAGAAGTACATATACTAAAAATTCGCGTATGGTACGCCCTTTAGAAATGCGCGCTACAAACATACCAAAACACGGAGCATAAGCCACCCACCAAGCCCAATAGAACACAGTCCAACCGTGAAGCCACTCGGTGTCTTCTCGACCGGTGCTAGAACTCAGCGGAATAATATTTTTCACATAACCTATTACTGCTGTGTAGACTGAATCAAGTACAGTGGTAAAGTTTAAAATAAATACAAGCACCAAAAACACAATAGCAATGCCCATATTTATATTACTGAGCAATTTAACGCCGCCATCCATACCACGCACAATAGATAAAATAGCTAAGCCCATAATCAGCAAAATAATGCCTTGTTGTAATAACAATGAATTTTCGAACCCTAAAACATGGCTGATACCACTAGCCGCTTGCGATCCCCCTAGACCTAGCGATGTAGCAAGGCCAAAAAGAGTAACCAACACAGCCATTACATCTATAACATCACCTAGTTTTCCCCATACACGATCTCCAAAAAGTGGGTAAAACACTGAGCGCATAGAAAGCGGTAAACCTTTGTTATAAACAAAGTATGCTAAGCACAGTGCGGTCATGCCATAAATAGCCCATGCATGAAGCCCCCAGTGAAAAACAGTTGCCCCCAAAGCCATCTCTCGGCCTTGTTCAGTAAAGGGCTCAGTATTTAGCGGTGTACCAAACCAGTTAGTGTAAAACGCGGTAGGCTCGGCTACCCCCCAAAAAATAAGGCCAATACCCATACCTGCTGCAAACAGCATAGAAATCCAAGAAAGGGTAGAGTATTCCGTCTTTGCTTTATCACCTCCTAATCTAATTTTACCTAGCGGTGAAGCTGCTATACCTATTGCAAATAGTAGGAGTATGTTTGCGCCCCACATAAATACGTAGTCAAAGTTTGTTAGAGCTGCATTTTTTATTGTGTTAATAGCGTCTTTAGCTTCGCTAGGTGAGAGAGCAAGTAGAGTAATAATAAATAGTAGAGATAATCCAGTAGAAACGGAAAACACATTACTATGAATATCCATGCCCCATTTACTAACGTTATCTTGACCTACTTGATAATCGGTTGAGTCGATACTGTATTTTTTTGATTTAAACTTCATATAACGTGGCGTGAACTATTAGCTAAGCCAATAGTAAAGCTCCTCCATATTTGCATTTTAAATGATCCGCGAAAGTAAGATACATGGTGAAATATGTAATTAGGTAATAAGGCGCGGATCCCCTAGGATTAAAATCGTACCACAAATGCTAATAATGTTATTGAGTTGTTTATGCTCTTTGGTTTAATAAATTTACAAATTATTTTTGAGCTATGGCGACTATTAGTTATGCATATTTAAAAAATTGTCCATATACTTCAACTAAAATCAGCTGTGCTTTAAAGAATTTAATTTATGAAACAAAGTTAAATACACTGTATTTGTGTGCTAATTCATCGTTTTGCTTATTTTAAAAGCAGTTGAACTAAAAAAGTGATTTATTGCTTTACCTTTTCTCAAAGGTCTCTATAATTCGTCGACATTGCAGGGGCGTAGTTCCAATTGGTAGAACAGCGGTCTCCAAAACCGACGGTTGGGAGTTCGAATCTCTCCGCCCCTGCCATTTCTTCTTTACATCGTTTTTATTACTTCATATATTGTTCAAGTGTTTAATTTACTGAGTTGTTATGCATCAACGTTACGCAGCTATTTTTGGTATAGAAAACCTCGAACTAAATCAACATTATTGTCCAAACAATACTAATTCTGCTTCAGGGCCTATACAAAGTACTGAGCCTTTAACGCTTAATAAGCAGTTATTTACTGATATAAAGCTAAGTGCTCAACCTATGGTTATTAATAGTGTGCTCAAAGGCAGTGAAATGCAGTTAACCGATGATAAGCTTATATTGCCAACCCAACAGCTCAGTGCTAATGATAAACGCGCTTTATGGGCTTTAATGAGTGAACACCTTGATAAACTTTAACGCCGTAGATGAAAGCGCTATTGAACAATTAATGGCAATTGAAATTGCTTGCCATAGCCATCCGTGGACTTTAAATACAATGAGTTCATGTATGGGGGGGCGCTACTTTAACTTGGCGGCGTTTGATAAAAACACATTAGTGGGTTTTTATATTGGTGAAAAAGCAGGGCCTGATTTTACGCTTATGGATATTTGTGTAACACCAAGCTACCAGGGTAAGGGTATTGCAAGGCAGTTGTTAGCCCAGTTTATTGAATATGGTGAACAGCAAAATGCTGAAAACCTCTTTTTAGAAGTACGCGAATCTAATACGCGGGCTATTGCGCTATACGAGAACGCTGGCTTTACAGAAATGTCAGTGCGTAAAAACTACTATCCAAGTGATAATCCGGCCAAAAATGGCTTTGAAGACGCTATTTTAATGGGCATGGCATTAGGTTTAAACTTTTCATAATTAAAGTCGGTGATTAGCGTTTTAAGCATAGAGCGCTAACGCACCGAACTTGTACTATTTTGTAAGTTTTCTTTTAGGTTACTTTGCCACTAATTGCTTGCTCAATGGCTGCTATTAATTTATTTACTAGCTCGTCTCTTGGCACTTTATTGTTACTTTTTAAATTTTCTTCAAGTGCCGCAGCGCTGTGATAAATTTCATCAAAATTAAAGCACCCAGAACTACCTTTAATACTGTGCGCTATACTTCTTAATGCTTCCCAGTCATTACAATGTTGCAGAGTTTTAACTTCTTCTAAATAAGTAGGTAAGTTGGCTAAATAGTTATCAGTAATTTGCTGAAACTTTTCGCTTTTTAATAAGCTGTCCCACTTATTTTGATTATCCTTTTCAAGATGTAGATAGCTTACGAGTACATTTTCCAGAGCATCTTTATCAATGGGTTTAGCGAGTGCTTTGTTGCAACCAGCTTCTAGGTAAGTACCTATATCGTGGTTCATAACATTAGCAGTAAGGGCAATAATGGGGCCATCGTATGCTGCATGACGAAGCATTTTAGTCGCTTCTAATCCGCCCATTACAGGCATTTGCATATCCATTATAATAAGCTGATAGTCGTTAACGAGTGCCATTTCTACAGCTTGTGCGCCATTACTAGCAATATCGGGTTCAAGGCCCCAAGTTTGCAGTAATAATTTAATTAATAGTTGGTTATCAGGGTTATCCTCAGCGACTAAAATATTAGCCTCAAAGTTATTGGTCGCAAACGATAAGAGAGGGTCTTTCTCTGGTATTAACTGGCTTTCTTGCGTTAAAAACTCAAGCATTGGTTGATCATCAGATAACTGACACGACACCCTAATTGTAAAGCGGCTACCAACGCCAACTTCACTTTCAAGCGTTACATCGCCACCAAGTAACAGTGCTAAATTTTTAGAAATACACAACCCAAGACCTGTACCACCAAAACGACGTGTGGTTGTGGCATCGGCTTGCTCAAACGGTTTAAACACACGCTCTATTTGATGCTCAGACATCCCAATGCCGGTATCTTTAATTACAAATTCTAGCTTTTGACTTGCTTGTAAATAATGCACGCAAATAGACACACTGCCATTTTCGGTAAATTTAACAGCGTTATTTGCAATATTTATAAGTATTTGTTTTAAGCGGGTCACATCACTATAAATGGTGCGAGGTAGCGGCAGTTGGTAATCAATATTAAGGGTTAATTGTTTTTCTTGTGCCAGTGGTTGAATAATTGATTCAATGTCATGCACAAGCTGCACTACGTTTAACGCAGACAAATCGACAGCTAGCTTTTCAGCTTCAATTTTAGATAAGTCGAGTATATTATTTATTAATTCTAGTAAGTGTTTTGAATTACGTAAAATAGTGCTTAGATGTTGTTTGTCGTTGGCTACTTTGTCGTTGTGGAGTAATTGCTCTGTAAAGCCCATAATAGCCGTAAGTGGCGTTCGTATTTCGTGACTCATATTAGCTAAAAAACGACTTTTAAGCTGATTAGCTTGCTCGGCTTGGCCAATTGCAAGCTCTAGTTGGCTGTTCATGGCTTCAAGTGCTTTAGTACGACTTTCTACTTTATCTTCAAGGTGGTGTTTATATTCTTCAAGCTGCTGCTGGTAGTGTCTAATTTGATTAACCATGTGGTTAAAGTCGTTAAACAAAACACCCACTTCGTCATTTGTATGAGCTGGTAAGTGCACCGACAAATCGCCATCACCAACACGGTGGCTTGCAGCACCTAATAATTCAATTGGGTTAAGTAATAAATTACGTACCACTATAAAAATTAATATTGGCAGGGTGATTATCGAAATAATAACAATTAAGCCTGTTATTAAGCTTATGGCTTTACCAGATTGATAAAGCACACCTTTGGGAATGGTTGAAACGTAATAATATCCACCGGGCATTTGTACGGCAAAAATCATACGCTCTATTTTATCTATGCTTGAGAGTTCAATGGTAGAAAGCATGCCTATATCGGCAAGATCGTGTACTTGGTTAAGTTCATATTCGCTTATGTATTGGCCGCGCATGTTGTAGTCGGAGCTAAATAAAATTTTCCCGTCTTTGGTCAACATTAAATTAAGTGTGTTGTTATATGGCGCTTCTAAAATACTGGAGTTGAGTATTGAAGGCTCTATATGTATTACAATAAAACCAAGCTGCTGTGGACGTTTCAAGTAGTAATCAACGCTGTCAATTCGTTGAATGAAATATAAGCTCGTGGTGCCATCGTCCTTTTGAATCATAAATTGCTGTGTACTTAAATTACTTTGCAATACTCGATTAAAAAATGGATAGCTTTTAGGCGCTGTTGTTAGGTTATTAGAGTAGTAGGCATCACTTTTCCCACTTGCTGAAACTAAATTAATGCTAATTATATCTGGATAAGCTTCGCTGTAACTGGCAAATACATCCATAAGCGCGCCAAGTTTTCGGGTGTAATTACCGTTGGCACTAATATCGTTTGCTAAAAAGTCACTAAGTACTGGCGAATTTGAAAGTAGTTTTGCAGTAGAGTGAAAAGAGTCGATATAGTTGAATATTTTTTGCTGTTGTTGCTCAACAAAACGGCTCATTATTAAATCAGCTTGTTTTTGTGTTGAATTAGTGACATTGGTGAGCGTAAAGCCACCTAAAAATAGCAGTGGTAGAATAACAAGAGGTGTTATATACCATAATAATCTTATACTTAACTTACTGGTTTTCATGACCAAACGACTTATCCTCCATGCAATCTGCCAATAATATGCGTTACGACCTGATTACACAAGCTTATAGCGGTCTTGGTGGCTAAATTACAATCATTAGTTGCATGATCTTTAGCTCTTTTTTTTATGTTTAAGTTATTTAAATTTAACAAGTTACATGGATATAATATTAATTCGCTGTTTAAAAAACTTACATAGTTCTACATCTTTTAAAGTTACTAATTAAAGTTGATGCATTGCCAGGCGTGACATTAAAAGGACACGTTGACAGTCTAAGTCCAGCAAGTGGTGTAAGTTACTCCACTATTGGTGCGCATAATGCAACAGGCAACTTTACTAAAATAGCGCAGCGCCTACCGGTAAAGATTAGTTTAGATGCTAAGCAGCCTTTACTTAGTCAACTACGTGTTGGAATGTCGGTTGTACCTACTATTGATGTTGTTAAGTAACTACTCATTTTTATTTAAACGATCTACGACTAAATTATAGGTCGTTTAAATATCGCTTGCTGTACACATTTATTTTAAAGCTAAGATATTTTTAAGTAGATAGCACACTTTTATACCGACTCCTGTTACAATTGCCATTATTAAAAAATCAACTATTGACGCTTTATTATCAGCTGTTTGCAACGTGAAAATCAGCGAGAATAGTAGTTAATTACGATCAACATAACGGGTTTACTCGCAGACGCTTATTAAAATGCATTCAACCCCGCATATAAACTAAAAGAATTTATCAATGGCAGACCAGACTATTATCAATGAAATCAGCAAGCGAAGGACCTTTGCTATCATCTCTCACCCGGATGCTGGTAAAACAACGATTACCGAAAAAGTATTGTTATTCGGACAAGCTATTCAAAGAGCTGGTACTGTAAAAGGTCGCGGCTCTAACCAGCATGCTAAATCTGACTGGATGGAAATGGAAAAAGAGCGTGGTATATCAGTTACTACGTCTGTAATGCAATTTCCATATAACGACGCACTTGTTAATTTACTTGATACGCCAGGACACGAAGATTTCTCTGAAGATACGTACCGTACATTAACAGCAGTAGATTCGTGCTTAATGGTTATTGATGCGGCTAAAGGTGTAGAAGACCGTACCCGTAAGCTAATGGAAGTTACACGCCTGCGTACCACACCTATTGTTACATTTATGAACAAATGTGACCGTGATATTCGCGACCCAATGGAAGTGCTGGACGAAGTTGAAACAGAGCTAAATATTGCCTGTGCACCCATTACTTGGCCAATTGGTTGTGGTAAAGAGTTCAAAGGTGTTTATCACATTCATAATGATGAAGCTGTTTTATATAAAACGGGCCAAGGTCATAAAATTCAAGATGTTCGCACAATTAAAGGCCTTGATAATCCAGAGTTAGATATAGCCATTGGTGAAGACTTAGCTGCGCAGTTACGTGATGAGCTTGAGCTTGTTATTGGTGCATCAAACGAATTTGATTTAGATCTGTTTTTAGCCGGTGAGCTTTCGCCAGTTTATTACGGTACCGCACTTGGTAACTTTGGTGTTGATCACGTGTTAGATGGTTTAACTAAGTGGGCGCCAACGCCATTACCACGTGAAACCGAAGACAGACTAATTGTTGCAACTGAAGAAAACTTTACCGGGTTTGTATTTAAAATTCAGGCCAACATGGACCCTAAACACCGTGACCGTATTGCATTTATGCGTATTGTATCGGGTAAGTACAGCCAAGGCATGAAAATGAATCACGTGCGAATTGGCAAGCAAGTGAGCATTTCTGATGCGGTAACCTTTATGGCGGGCGATCGTGAACGTGCCGCAGATGCTTTCGCTGGCGACATTATTGGCTTGCATAACCACGGTACAATTCAAATTGGTGATACGTTCACGCAAGGCGAAAAACTTAAATTTAGTGGTATTCCTAACTTCGCCCCTGAACTATTTCGTCGTATTCGCCTTCGCGATCCGCTTAAGCAAAAGCAATTATTAAAAGGCTTAGTACAGCTTTCTGAAGAAGGGGCTGTACAGGTATTTAGACCACTTATTAATAATGACTTAATAGTAGGCGCGGTAGGTGTACTTCAGTTTGATGTGGTTGTAGCGCGTTTAAAAGCAGAATATAACGTTGATGCTATTTATGAAGGCGTAAACGTGAATACGGCACGCTGGGTAAGCAGTGATGACGTTAAAAAGTTTGAAGAATTTAAACGTAAATGCGAAAGCAATTTAGCACTCGATGGCGGTGATAACTTAACTTACATTGCGCCGAGCCGTGTAAACCTTAACTTATCGGTAGAGCGTTACCCAGAAGTAACGTTTAGCCATACACGCGAAAACTAGAGCTCATTTACAAGAATTAAAAGAAAACCTGCTTTGGCGGGTTTATAAAGGTAAAAAAATATGAATATTCGTACTATTTTAATTGAAAAAGCCATTGCAGCTATGGTCGGTGCAGGCTTACCTGAAGACACAAACCCGGCAGTAACGCAAAGCACGCGTCCACAATTTGGTGATTACCAAATTAATGCAGCCATGGGCGCAGCTAAAAAAATGAAAAGCAACCCGCGTGAGCTTGCACAAAAAATTATTGATAACCTTGATGTAAGCGATATTGCACAAAAGACTGAAATTGCGGGTCCTGGTTTTATTAATATTCATTTAAAGCCTGAGTTTTTAGCGCAAAGCGTTAAAGCGGCTAACAATGATGCAAAACTAGCTGTAAACGAGCACGCTAAGCCACAAAAAGTTGTTGTTGATTATTCATCACCAAACCTAGCTAAAGAAATGCACGTAGGTCATTTACGTTCAACTATTATTGGTGACTCAATTGTACGTGCGCTTGAATTTAGAGGCGATACGGTTGTGCGCCAAAATCATATGGGTGATTGGGGTACGCAATTTGGTATGTTAATCGCGCATTTAGAAGATCAAATTAGTCAAGGCGTTGACTTAGATACTGTTGCACTTGCTGATTTAGAAACTTTTTACCGCGACGCTAAAAAACGCTTTGACGACGAAGAAGGCTTTGCAGATAAAGCACGTGACTACGTTGTTAAATTACAAGGCGGCGATGCGCATTGTGAAAAACTTTGGAAACTATTTATAGCCACCTCAGTTAAACACTCTGAAGAAGTATACAAGCGTTTAAATGTAACGCTTACCCAAGCCGATATTATGGCTGAAAGCGCATACAATGCAGAGCTTAACGATATTATTAGCCTACTTAAAGATAAAAACATTGCCGTAGAGTCGCAAGGCGCGCAAGTGGTGTTTTTAGATGAGCTAGCTAATAAAGATGGCGAGCCATCAGCGTTTATCGTACAAAAATCTGGCGGTGGTTTTTTATATGCAACAACAGATTTAGCTGCATGTGACTATCGTTCAAATAAATTAGGTGCAGATCGCATCTTAATTTTTGTAGATGCACGTCAAAATCTACACTTTAACCAAGTAGAGCTAACAGCGCGTAAAGCTGGTTTATTAAGAGACGAAACAAGCTACGAGTTTTGCCCGTTTGGCACCATGATGGGCGCCGATAATAAACCATTTAAAACACGTACTGGCGGCACAGTAAAGCTTGCTGATTTATTAGAAGAGTCAATTAACCGTGCAGCAGCAAAATTAGCTGAACGTGAGTCTGATTTAAGTGATAGCGATCGCAGTGAAATTGCCCGTAAAGTAGGTATTGGCGCAGTTAAATATGCCGACCTTTCTAAGCACCGTACCAGTGATTACATTTTTAACTGGGACAGCATGCTAAGTTTTGAAGGCGCAACAGCTCCTTACTTACAATATGCTTATACACGCGTACGCAGTATTTTCCGCAAATCAGGCGTTGATGCTGCTACATTAAATTCAGACGTTGCAATTGTTGAGCCTCAAGAAAAAGCACTTGCACTTAAGCTACTACAGCTCGAAGAAGTACTTGATTTAATGATCAGCGAAGCAACACCGCACGTACTATGTGGTTACTTATACGAGCTTGCAAGCTTATACATGACATTTTACGAAGCCTGCCCAGTACTTAAAGAAGGCGTAGAGCCAAGCGTGCGCGATAGCCGTTTAGTGTTGTGTAATTTGGTTTCAAGAACATTAGAAACGGGATTAGACTTACTTGGCATTGAAGTTATGGAGCAAATGTAATCACCGTCGTATTTTAACCTAATACTGCGTTATCCACCCCGACTTACCCTAATCACATACAAACCGTATGCTCATAGGGATAAGTCGGGTTGGATGCCTTGTCTTAGGCTAAACTACTTAGGTGAACCGTCTGCTGCGTGTAGTTCGCTTTGACTGCGTTGTCGTGCTTTTTTAGCCTAAGTCACATACTAAATGTATGCTCCTTGGCATAAAAAAGCACTCCGCCTTGTCAGCACTTCTACACTTGCAGATGTAATGTTTTACATTGTAGGTTGGGTTGAGTGAAACGAAACCCAACGATACACCCGAGACTCGGTGCTATTTCTATCGTATATACCTGAGACTCGATACTTGTTATTACTCAATATCTATTGTTTTAAGCTCGCTACTCTAAGCTCTTTTCTAAGTCTTTATTTAAAGGATTTGTTATGAAACTCGAAGATATCCGCCGTGAATACCTGCAAGACGCGTTAAGCGAAGATAACTTGCAAGATGACCCATTCAAGCAGTTTGAAACATGGCTTGAGCATGCTGTAGCAAGCCAATTACCCGATCCAACAGCGATGGTTGTAGCAACTATTGATGAAACCGGTCAGCCTTCACAGCGTATAGTGCTTTTAAAGCATCTGGATGATAACGGCTTTGTATTTTTTACCAATACAGGTTCGCGTAAAGCGCAGGAGCTTAAAGGCAATAACAAAATTTCCTTGCACTTTCCGTGGCATCACATGGAACGCCAAGTTATTGTTTATGGCGAGGCTAAACCATTACCAACTTCTGCTGTGGCAAAGTACTTTTTATCTCGTCCTAAAGAAAGCCAATTAGCAGCGTGGGCATCAGCGCAAAGTCGTCCGGTGTCATCACGTAAAGTACTCATGGAAACCTTTGCTAATATGAAAAACAAGTTTGCTAAAGGTGAAATTCCATTACCTGATTTTTGGGGCGGTTATTGTGTAGTGCCCACTAAAATTGAGTTTTGGCAAGGTGGGGCGCATCGTTTACATGACCGTTTTATGTATCAGCGCCAAGCAGATAACAGCTGGAAAATTACACGCTTAAACCCTTAATAAATAGATGAGTAAGTAACCTTGCAATTTATTGACTCTCATTGCCACCTCGATTTTAGTGAGTTTGATTCAAGTCGTGAATCGCTCATAACCGAGTGTGTAGCAAAGGGAGTTAATCAGTTTGTTGTACCGGGTATTACGCTTGCTCAATCGCATACTCTTATAGAGCTCAAAGCAACCTATCCACGTATAAAAATAGCGGCAGGGCTACATCCTTACTTCTTAGATCAACATAAAGAATCGCACATAGAAGAGTTATTCGAGTTTGCAACTACAAATAAGCATCAGTTAGTGGCCATTGGTGAGTGTGGGCTTGATAGAAGCATTGAAAACCTCTCTAAACAAACTTATTTATTTGAACAGCAAATAAAGCTTTCTAACGAGCTAAGCTTACCGCTCATTGTACATCACAGGCAAAGCCATGATTTAATTGCGCAAGCGTTTAAACGTTGTAAGCCAAAAAATGGGGGAGTTATTCATGCATTTTCAGGTTCAATCCAACAAGCGAAGTATTATATCAAACAGGGCTTTAAGCTTGGCGTAGGCGGTGTTATTACCTATGAACGTGCAGCTAAAACCCGTGCTGTTATTGCCGCTATTGAACCCGAGCACTTAGTGCTTGAAACGGATTCACCTTCAATGCCGTTAAGTGGCTACCAAGGGGAGGTTAACACGCCATTGCATTTACCTGATGTGTTTGACGCACTATGTGATTTAAAGCCACACAGCGAAAAAGAGACGCTTGCAAAGCAGCTTTATGATTCTTGTTCAGATGTTTTTTGCATATAACGATTTACCTGCCAGCGCTTTAATCCACGGCCTAACTGCCACGTAAAAATACAAGCAATCACTAGCATTAGTAAAACCTGCCTGCCTAAGTCATGAAAATGATTATGGCTATCGGATATTGCAGCGCGAGTTAAATAAGTAATAGATACAAAACCTATAGGGCGGTCATCATCGCTTATAACAGGTTCCATAAAAGGTGTTTTTAACTTACTTATTCCGGGGGTAGAATCAGAAAGTTGACCATAAACATGGTGCGACTGCCAATTGTCGCTACTGGCTAATAAAATACCCTGTTGATCGTAAATAGTGGCCGAAAGCACGAACTCATCTTTACTTATATCGTTACAAATTGCATTGAGCTGGGGTTTGTTTTTTTCGATTAAAGGTGTTTTAACATTTAAAGCCATAAACTGAGTGAGGCTTTTTGCGGTGCTGTCGGCGCTATCGTAAAGTAACTGGTGACTCTGAAAACTACTATTAACACCCACCCAGCTTAGTAATACAAAACAGCCAGCCGCAAGAATTAAGCGAACGAGTCGCTTTCTTTGGGATGCGCTTATAGGGTTTTTAATATGGTTATTTTTCATAGTCACCGTTTATGCTACTGACAGCATTTTGATTTGATGTTACAACTACACTAACTATAACCTTAAACCCCACCTGATGGCGAATTTAGTGTTGAGAATAGCAGTTTTGAGATGCCAACTATCAGGAAAATAAAAATAAACACGGAGATCCCATGTCGCAAATCAACATGGCACAGCAAGCTGCTGAGCAACCATTACAACACTTAACTCTAAATAAATGGTTTAGCTATAGTGGTGATGTATCTACACCTCTCGATTATATTCCAAACAAAGCATTAGGGTTATTTAGCATCGCATTTGCAGGTGATTTTGCAGAAAAACACATTGCCAGTATTGTTGACTTTTTAGCGACACATAACCAAAACGTCACCGCTATATGCCAATACCAACCTGATTTAGGGCTTGCACCAGCACTGTGTTTTTACGCGCAAAATGCAGATAAAACTATAAACCCGTTAGTACTACAAGAATTTTCAAACACGCTTGATTGTCAATTAGTGCAAGTTACTACGCCGCCTAATTTATATGAGCCTGGTTTATTGGTTATGGATATGGATTCAACGGCAATAACTATTGAGTGCATAGACGAAATAGCACGCCTTGCGAACGTATACGATGAAGTTGCCTCTGTAACTGCACTTGCAATGGCGGGTAAACTTGATTTTAGTGAGAGTTTATATCAGCGTGTAGCTAAGCTTGAAGGTATTGAAAAAAGCTTAATTGAAGAACTGAAAAGTTCATTACCATTGATGCCTGGTATTAAAATACTGTGCCAAATTTTAAAGCAACATAACTGGTATTTGGCGATTGCCTCAGGTGGTTTTGTGCCTTTTGCAGAGCGCGTACAAGAGCTGATTAATTTAGATGAAGTGCACGCTAATGTGCTCGAATTTAAAGACGACAAGCTAACAGGTAAAGTACTGGGTACGATTGTCGATGCGCAGCAAAAAGCGGTCGTTTTAGAGGTACTTCAGCAAAAGCTAGGGCTTAAAAAAGCACAAACTGTAGCTATTGGGGATGGCGCAAATGATCTAGTCATGATGGCAAAAGCAGGCCTAGGTGTGGCCGTCCATGGTAAGCCTAAAGTGGTTGAGCAAGCACAAGCGGCTATTTGTGAAGGGTCATTATTGCAATTGTTGTATATGTTGGCTATTCCGTTAGAAAAACAACCAACACTTTAAAATAAATTAAGTTAAACCGCTTAACGTAAGCGGTTTAACCAAATTAGCTTACGGCGGCTCATTTGTGCTACTTGCTCTTTTTTTAGTTCTAAATGGCTTAGCGCTTCTTCAGTTATATCTACTACATCACCTACACCAGCTACGGCCCATAAGGCTTCTTCTAAATCTTTAGCTTTGTGCATTGCGTACTGACTTACGTATTTTAGCTCATTAGAAAGATAATCAGTATCGGGGCGACCTGTGCGCGATATATACAAACGCATTACGAATATAAGTTGCGATGTAATACCTTTACTAATTTGTTTATAAAAGCTTGAGTAGTCTTCACCTAAAGCGCATTGGCTAACAATAGCCTCTTCAATACTGCCTTTTCGAGGATCGAAGTTAATAGCAAGTGTAAAAGCAAGCGGTGCATCTTGGCGGCTGCGATCTTTAATATTTGGTGTTATTACATTAATAATTTGCTCTTCGGTCAGAATGCTCGAAAAGTCAGTTTTGTTACTTAATAAACCAAAGTTTTGCAAAATCACGTGCATAGGGCTGGCGTATAACCCATATCCAATTGCGCCGGTTTTAAAGTGTGCAGCTTCTTTGTGTAAATATAGCGGAAATTGGCAAACGCTTTTTGTAACCATATTTCTAAGTGCGGTAGATAAGCCTTCTACTTTAGGTGCTTCTTCAGATACTTTAAGTTTGTCTTTATTACCTTCTATTAGCTGAGTGAAAAAGGTCACGCCAGCATGGGGTAAATCAGCAATACGATTTGCTTTTAGGTTAATAGTAGTAAATGACTTACTGATGGCCATTACTTCGTACTTTAGTTCACTAAGCTTATGCTTTTTAGTTATTTTTTGAAGTTCAGGGAATGCTAAAAGTACTATATCGCCTTTTTTAAATGTGGCAGGTTGTTCGCACTCTAACTGCAAACCCATTACCGAAAAGTCACGTGTATAGCCGTTAAATACCTCATCATTAATAGTAACACTAACTGGTGTTTTATAAAGGTAGCGCTTATGCGAGCGTAAATTTACGTATTCAAGTGGCACAATATCTAAGTAGGGTGGTGTTTTGTGTTTTGCGTGGCCAAAGTGCTTAAGCTGATTTACTAATGCTTTATCAAAAGTAAGTTGTTTATAATTTGCTTGTTCAGTTTTATTGCCAATATTTGTAAGTACAACAATATACTTAACATCCTTTATAAGGCCTTTTACACGAGGTGAAGGTGGCTTATTTAATTTTTCTATGTTTTCACCGGCACTATTAGGTAGTGAAAGCGGTATAAAAGAATCATCTGGATGACTTGGCATTATTTGTATTTTAAAGCACTGCCAGCTCTCTTTTTGGCTACCAAAACCTAAAAATAGATCACGTAATTTAGGGTTGTTATTTAACTCTGTACGCGTCGCTGAGTAGTAATAAATTTTACCTGATGATATATGTGTAAATGTATAGAGGTAATCTTCTTTTACTGCGGTAATTTGAGTTAGTAATTGTGTAATACGCTGATGATTAAGTATATTGTACAAACACGGTATTTTTCTTTCATCGGTAAAGTAGCGCTGAATAAAAATATTATTTTCAGTGGTAAGGCTAAGGCTTGGGTAATATTGCTCATCTTTTTTACTTAAAAATACATATAAAGACGTTACGCGAGGAATGTAGTACTGCTCATACCCCTTTGATACTACAGCATCGAGCGTATTATCTAGATTTACTTTATAACGACGCTTATTACCATGAATAAAACTTTCTAAAAAGTCATTAAAGGCATCGTTGTTTTCTATATAAGTGCGCTTTAAGCGGATGTGATTAAATTCACGAGAGATATTTTCTACTGCAACAACTTCGTATTGAATACCGTTTTTTAGGCCAAGTTCAAAGTCTTGCTCAAGGCCTACTAAGCGCATTGCGATGAGCTCACCTTTTTTTATAGAGTAGCGCGTTGCAAGCTTAACTTTACAACCGCTTAAAGATATATCTGAGGTGCTAGCAGCAATGTTCTTTTTATCTTTGTAATCAATCGTTACTTTTATTGAGTAATTCATCCGTTCTTCACGGCGGCTCTCGTAAGAGGCAAACTTAATTACTTCAGTGTTTAAGTTATTTTCTAACTCTTGTAACTCTGATTTTTCGGCTGCTTGTTTTTGTAATACGCGGTGGTTATTTTCTGTATTCATTACGGCTTCGTAAACAGCTAAGGTGTATTCACCATGTTGTTTAAGCGCTTTTTCAAACACTTCAATGGCTGTGTCATCCATAAAGTGTTGCTTGCCGTTATGCTCATATGGTTTTACTTGGCCTGTCACTAATCCACGAAGATCAACAAAACGTGCCACTGGCTGAGATAAACGCGACATTTCCATTTTCATTAAAAATTGCTCAGGTTTAGTTAACCCTGCGGTTTTTGATTTGAAAATTAGATCAAATTTAGCGTTGCCTAAATATGTTTTTAACTCATTCACGAGGTCTTCGTGTTTGAGCATTATGTCATCAGCCATTTATAAAACCATCACCGTCTAATTGAAAAAGTAGGTATACTGTTAAGTCCATTTATTAGAAGTTCAATAAACGTTAAATCGCGCTATGTTATTAATATAGGTACGATTATTTGAGTTACTACTGTTTAGCTCTTGTTATGTATGTGTTATTTGCCATTTTATTGGCAAGTTACTTTAAACTATTACAAAGCAAAAAGTATGCCCTAAATTATAGCTAAAAAGAAACACCATGTGTATTTATTGATTGTGACGCTAGATTTTTAAGCAGGCAAGAGTTTGTTGCTAAGTAAATGCCTGAAATGGCAAAATAAGCGCTTAATAGTAAGAATTTTTTTTAATTAAAGAATAGTAGGTAAAGTTATCAATGGCTAAAGCGGCAAAAGTAGAATTTGTTTGTACCGAATGTGGCATGAACTATCAACGTTGGCAGGGTCAATGTCGCTGCGGTGCGTGGAACACATTAGCGGAATTTAAGCCTTCAGCAGGGCACAGTAAAAAAGCATCAATACGAGCGAACGTTGGTGGTTATGCTGGTGGTGTTGGTGGTGGCTCTAAAAAAATCAATGATATTGCTACATCAGAGGCTGAAAAGCAGCTAACTGAAATCGGCGAGCTTGATCGCGTACTAAGCGGCGGGGTGACTACTGGCTCTGTTAATATAATTTCGGGCGATCCGGGGGCGGGTAAGACAACTTTGCTATCTGACTTAGTGGCGAGAATGTCACAACGGATGCCGTCACTTTACTGTACGGCAGAAGAATCTTTATCGCAGTTTAAAAACAGGGTAAATCGTTTAAAGTTAAACTATAACCCGGAAGAGCTTTATTTACTTTCAGAAACGAGCGTTGAAACCATCATCGAAGAGCTCGAGAAAAATAAAATTAAGTTTGCTGTTATTGACTCTATTCAAGCTGTTGTAACCGATACGGCAAATGGTAGCCCAGGTTCGCCTTCGCAAGTAAAAAGCGCCGCCCAAGCATTAACTCAGTACTGTAAGCAAAATGATGTAACCATGTTCATTATTGCTCACGTAAATAAAAATAACGAAATAGCAGGCCCTCAAACACTTGTACATATTGTTGATGCGCTTTTACACATAGATACCAACGATGGGCAAATACGAACCCTTAGGGCAAATAAAAACCGCTTTGGTGATATTGATACTGTTGGCATTTTTAAAATGTGTGAACGTGGGATGTTAAGCGTTGATAATCCAAGTGAAATATTTTTATCGGGTTCAACCACCGACTCACCTGGCTCTACTATTACCTGTATTCGTAAAGGGAATCGTAATTTATTGCTTGAGATTCAATGTTTAACTACCGAAACAGAAGCTGAATTTCCGCAGCGTGTTTGTGTTGGTTTAAATATGAATCGTATAAAAATGCTGACCGGTATATTACGTAAGCATACTAAAACTAAAATATTTCACGATACGTTTTTTAATATTGTGGGTGGTTTAAGAATTGATGAGACAGAAACCTGCATCGATTTAGCATTAGTAACCGCGTTACTTAGCAGTTTAAACGAATTTGTTGTACCTCGTACCACGTGTATTATGGGAGAACTTAGCTTAAACGGTGATGTACGCCCAATAGACAGTGGTGTACCGCGTGTTAAAGAGGCTGCACAACATGGTTTTACAGAAATATATATTCCATTTCGCAATTACCATAAATCGATGGAAGGGCTAGGCGCTAAAATTACCCCTGTAAAAACTGTACATGAGTTACTTAGTTTGATTAATTAACACTTATCGGTGATGTTCTTCAGTGTTACTCTTAAGTTGAGACACTTTATAGAAAGAATTAAATAAGGAAATGACATGAAAAAATTAGTTATAGTTGCAGCTCTTGTGGCCGCAGGCGTGGGTGGTGTTAGTTACGCAAACTACGTAGCAACTCAAGAAGTGCGTGCAAAAGTAGATAAGCAACTTGCTTTAGTAAGCGAGCAAACTGGCGCTACATTTAAATACGCTGGTTTATCGGCAAGTGTTATTTCAAAGAGTGTAGAAATAACAAACATGGAAGTAATAAGCCCTGAAGGTGACAATGTTGCTAATATTCAAAGCATTGAAATAACTGGCTACGAGCCGGATAAAATATCACCACATACATCATTTGATGTAAAAAGCTTTCAGTTTGATAAAAGCTTCGTATCAAAATTACCAGCTGATACAAACGAAATGTTAGCGTCGGCAAGTTACGACTTACATTCATCACTTGATTACGATGAAGAGTCTGGCAATAGTGATGTAGTAGTTAAACTTGATGCAAAAGACATTGTTAGTTTTAATATGGATATGGGTTTAGCTAATTCAAAAGCGTTAATGGATGCTTCATTGGCTATTAGCAAGGCGCAGCAAGAAGCCGGTGATCAACCGCTGACGTATGAACAAGAATTACAGCAGCAAACACTTGTTATGCAAGCAATGAGTAAATTAGAGCCGCGTAATGTTAGCTTTGCCTTAAATAACCAAGGTAAATTAAAAGATTTACTCTCAAGCGAGCTTGAAAAGCAAGGTATGACGCTTGAGCAAATGGAAATGACGCTAGAGCAACAGTTACAACAAGCTCCTGTAACTGAAGATATTGCAGAGGCTTTAACCAGCTTTGCGAAAGGTTTAAATTCATTCAGTGTGTCTGCAAAGCTACCTGAAGGTAAAACTATGATGGAAATTAACCAACAAGTTATGATGCTAGTAGGGCAACCTGAAGAACTAGTTAAGTTTATTAACTTAGAAGTTAAAGGTGATTAGGCCTTAGTTCTGTATTAATAAAGGCGCCAATTGGGGCCTTTATTGTAATCTTATTCGCTAAAGCAATTTGCTTTTATAAGATCAGTGATTACTTGTTGTGATGGTTTTATTTTTTCCATCGCTAAAAATTCATCAGGCTGGTGTGCTTGGTTAATTGAGCCTGGGCCCATTACAATCGTTTCACAACCGAGTTGCTGGATAAACGGCGCTTCAGTGCAGTAATTTACCGCGACCGCTTTTTGCCCCGCTATTTTTTCAGCCATTTTTACTAAAGCACTGTCGGTGCTACCACTAAATGCCGGTATTGGTTCATGTAAATCAATAACGCTCACCGCATTTGGGTATTGCTGATTTATCTCTTTCGTTGCATCGAGTACTAATGCTTGTAGTTCTTGTACACTTAAACCTGGTAATGGGCGCATATCTATATGCATTTCACAGCAACCACAAATTCTATTCGCGTTATCGCCGCCATGAATATTACCTAAGTTTAATGTTGGGTAAGGGATTTCGAAGTGGTTTATTGAATACTTATGCTTTAATTGTTCTTTTAAGATCATCAATTTTGTAATCACTTTATGCATTACTTCAATGGCGTTAAGACCACGTTCGGGATCGGAGCTATGCCCAGAGCGACCAACCACTCTTATTGCTGTACTCATATGGCCTTTATGCATAAATACTGGCGTCATATCAGTAGGTTCGCCTATTATACAACGCGCAGGTTTTAAATTCGGGTGCTTACATATTTGTTGTGCACCAGCCATCGTTGTTTCTTCGTCGGCGGTAGCAAGAATTAAAATAGGCTGAGTTTGCTGCTTTTCATCAAGTTCACTAATCGCTTGTAATACAAAAGCAAAAAAGCCTTTCATATCAATACTTCCTAGCCCATACAATTTGTTATCGAGTTCGGTAAGTTTAAATGGATTATGATTCCAACGACTGTCATCAAAAGGCACTGTGTCGGTATGACCAGCTAGCATTAATCCGCCATCACCTTCTCCGCGTTTTGCTAATAAATTATAGCGCCCTTTACCTCCTTCTAATTCTATAATTTCACACGTAAAACCGATTGTTTCGCACCAACTGGCTAGGAGTTCGATTACGTTTTTATTGCTCATACACAGGTTGTCTTCAATAGCACTAATAGAAGGGGCTGCAATCAATTGTTGGTACATGGAAATAAACGAAGGCAAAGGCATAAAAAAATCCAAAATTATTATTCAATTTAATTGCATAACAATATAAAAGTATTTATGATGAATATCAATTCACTTTTTAAGCATAAATATATTAAAGTAACGCCATGAAAATAATGCGACGATAATCAAAATTCATTAATAAAAAAGACTTAATTAGCGTCTAAGCTAGTTTAAGCGAACATTATAGATAAGTAGTAATTAATTTTAAGATAACGAGTAACAAATGAATGTAGTGATTATTGGCGCAAGCGGATACAGCGGCGCAGAGTTAGCAAGTTTAGTTGCTAAGCATCCAAACTTAACTTTAACAGGCTGTTATGTATCAGAGGGTAGCTTAGATAAAAATAAATTGCTAAGTGATTTATACCCGGAGCACCTTGGCTTACTAGACTGCCCTTTACTTCCTCTTAGCGTATCAGCTTTTGATGACATTCAAAGTGATGCTGATTACGTATGCTTATGTACCGATCACAAAGTAAGTGTTGATCTAGCGCCGCAATTTTTAGCTATGGGTAAAAAGGTATTTGATTTATCTGGTGGCTATCGTTTAGCAAGCAATGACGACTACGTTACTTACTATGGTTTTGAGCATCAACATCCAGAGCTTTTAAATGAAGCGGCTTACGGTCTAGCTGAGTGGAACCATGATGCTATCGCTAATGCAAAGCTAATTGCTGTTGCAGGTTGTTACCCAACAGCAGCGCTTAATGCGCTAAAACCGCTTAAGCAAGCAGGCTTATTGAGCAGCGAAAGTATTATTATTAATGCGGTTTCGGGCGTTACAGGCGCAGGGCGTAAAGCTAGTGTAGGAACACATTTTTGTGAAGTGTCGCTTGCACCTTATGGTTTGTTTAACCATCGCCACGGCCCTGAAATTGAACAACACCTTGGCCACAAAGTGTTGTTTACACCGCACTTAGGTAATTTTCCGCGCGGTATTTTAGAAACTATTTATGTACAGCTTAAGCCAGGCGTTACCAAGGAAAACGTTGCATCGGCTTATCAAGTACTTTCAAGCGAGCCATTAATTCGTTTATTAGGCGATAAAGTACCTTCAATTAAAGGTGTAGCTAAGCAGCCATTTGTTGATATTGGCTGGCAGCAACAAGGAACGCAGTTAATTGTGATGTCTGCTATTGATAACTTATTAAAAGGCGCTGCTGGACAAGCTTTGCAGTGTATTAATATTTCTATGAATTTAGATCATACCACTGGATTAAAAGGAGCGTTTTAAATGAGTAAAAAAACGTGGGTAATTAAACTAGGTGGTGCAGTACTTAATACAGAAAATGCAGCAAAGGCGTTGTTTGATGTATTAAATGAGCAAACAAATGATGAATTTGTCATTGTACATGGCGGTGGCGCTTTAGTTGATACATGGTTAAAACAAGCGGGTTTTGCCAGTGCTAAACACCAAGGATTACGTATTAGCCCAGCAGAGCAAATGCCTTATATAGTCGGAGCACTCGCAGGTTGCGCTAATAAACAATTAATGACTCAAGCTATTAGTGCTGGGCACAAGCCTGTTGGCTTAAGTCTTTTTGAGGCAGGTGTTACTGCCACTCAAAAGCTAAAAGCGCTTTGCTTAGTGGGTAAATGTAAAAGCAACGACGATTCTATTGTTAATGATTTACTTAAAATCGGTCGCCTACCCATTGTTAGCTCTATAGGCTTTGATGAGCAAGGGCTTTGGTACAACGTAAATGCAGATGAAGCAGCAGCGGCTATTGCTAGTAACTTAAATGCTGAGCTTATTTTTATGACGGATGTTGAAGCAGTGCTTGACGAAAATAAACAGCCGTTACATCAACTTGACACAAAACACATTGATACTTTAATTACAAATGGAGTAATTGTGGGCGGGATGGAGGTCAAAGTTAAGACCAGCCTTCACGCTGCCCAACATTTACGACGCGGTGTGTATATTTCCAGCTGGCAAAAGCCAGAAAAGTTAACTGCTCTGCTACAAGGCGAGCATGTCGGAACTAAGATTACACCATAGGTTTATTATGTTTGAGAATTTTTTAACGGGTTTAGAGTTAGACCAAGAAGGCGCACTTAATTTATTAAAGTTAGCGCAAGATATAAAAGCAAAACCAGAAAAATACAGCAATGTATTAGCGGGAAAATCAATCGTAACATTGTTTGAAAAACAAAGTTTACGTACTCGCTTATCGTTTGATATAGGTATTAACCGCCTTGGTGGCCATGCAGTTTATTTAGATCAGCAAAATGGCGCTATGGGTGCACGTGAATCAATTAAAGATTTCGCACTTAATATTTCTACTTGGGCCGATGGTATTGTTGCGCGCGTAAATCAGCACAGCACATTAACTACATTAGGTGAATACGCATCAGTACCGGTAGTAAATAGTTTGTGTGATTTATACCACCCATGCCAAGCTCTTGCTGATTTTTTAACGCTTCAAGAAGTTCACGGCGATGTGAGCGAGCTTAAAGTAGCTTACTTAGGTGAGGGCAATAATGTAACTCATTCATTAATGCTTTTAGCGGCAACGCTTGGCACTGATTTTGTTGCCGTAACGCCAAAAGGTAGCTCGCCTGATTCGCAAATTCTTAAAAAGGCTGAGCAAATAGCAGCAATGAATGGCGCATCAGTGATGGTAAGTGACCGTGTTGAAGCGGCTGTGGGTGCAAACGTTGTATATGCAGATACATGGGTATCAATGGGTGATACAACACCGCTTGAGCAAGTTAAAGAAAAATATATGCCTTATCAATTAAATCAGGCATTGCTAGATCAAACAGGTGCAACTACGGTATTACATTGCCAACCGGCACACCGTGAATTTGAAATTACCTCTGAGGTAATGGATGGTCCAGCATCGAAAATTATTCAACAAGCAGAGAATCGCATGCACGCGCAAAATGCTTTGCTAGTTACATTACTAAATCCAAATTTTGTTAAGGAACACCTATGAGTTCAATTAAAAAAGTCGTTTTAGCCTATTCAGGTGGTCTTGATACATCGGCTATCGTGCCATGGTTAAAAGAAAACTACGGTTGTGAAGTTGTTGCGTTTGTAGCTGATGTAGGTCAAGGCGCAGAAGAACTTGAAGGCGTAGAAGCTAAAGCAATCGCTTCAGGTGCTTCAGAATGTTACGTAGTTGATTTAAAAGATGAAATGGTAAGTGATTACATTTATCCAACACTTAAAACGGGCTCGATTTACGAAGGTACTTATTTACTAGGTACGTCTATGGCGCGTCCTATTATTGCTAAAGCACAAGTTGAAATTGCACGTAAAGTAGGTGCTGATGCACTTTCTCATGGTTGTACTGGTAAAGGTAATGACCAAGTTCGTTTTGAATCATGTTTTGCAGCCCTTGCTCCAGATTTAAAAGTAATTGCGCCATGGCGTGAGTGGGACTTATCGAGTCGTGAATCATTACTTGATTACTTAGCAGAGCGTGACATTCCGTGTTCAGCATCTGCTACAAAAATTTATAGCCGTGATGCTAACGCTTGGCATATTTCGCACGAAGGTGGTGAGCTTGAAGATCCATGGTGTCAACCAACTGAGCAAGTATGGACTTGGACTAACTCTCCAGAGCAAGCACCAGATAAATCAGAACTAGTAACTTTAAAAGTTGTTGAAGGCGAAGTGGTTGCTGTAAATGGCGAAGAACTTAAACCATATGACTGTTTAGTTAAATTAAACGATATTGCATCACCTCATGGCGTTGGACGTGTTGATATTGTAGAAAACCGTTTAGTAGGTATGAAGTCACGCGGTTGTTATGAAACACCAGGTGGCACAGTAATTATGGCTGCGCTTCAAGCCATTGACGAGCTAGTGCTTGATAAAGCAAGCCGTAAGTGGAAAGAAGTACTAGGTGGTGAATTTTCACATTTAGTGTACGACGGACGTTGGTTTACACCACTTAAAGATTCTATTTTAGCCGGTGCAGAAGCACTTTCTAAAGTGGCAACAGGTGAAGTGGTACTTAAGCTATATAAAGGTCAAGTAACTGCGGTTCAAAAGCAATCACCAAATAGCTTATACAGCGAAGCATTTGCTACATTTGGCGAAGATGATGTATATGACCAGTCACACGCTGAAGGCTTTATTCGTTTATTCTCGCTTTCAAGCAGAATTTCAGCATTGGCTAAAAAGTAAATTATTTATAGCCCCTTATAAAAGGGGCACTACAGGGTTTGGAGAGATTTCATGGCATTATGGGGCGGACGTTTTTCTACGGGTCCAGATGAGGCGTTTAAGCAATTTAACGACTCTCTTCCCTTTGACTACCAGTTAGCAGAGCAAGATATTATTGGCTCTGTGGCATGGGCTGGTGCACTTGAACAGGTAAATGTACTTTCAAGTGATGAGCATACAAAATTAGTTGCTGCATTAAATGAGCTACTTGAAGAAGTTAAAGCTGATCCACAATCAGTTGCTACTTCAGGTGCAGAAGACATTCATTCACATGTTGAAGCTGCTCTAATTGAAAAAGTAGGTGATTTAGCTAAAAAATTACATACAGGCCGAAGCCGTAATGACCAAGTTGCCACCGATTTTAGACTATGGTGCCGTGATACAGCCGATCATTTACTAGATGCCATTGCACAGCTAAAAGGCGAGTTTGTAGCGCTTGCAGAGCGAGAGCTTGGCACAATATTACCTGGTTACACGCATTTACAGCGCGCACAACCAGTATTGTTTAGCCACTGGTGTATGGCGTATGTAGAAATGCTAGAGCGCGATGAAAGCCGCCTGCAAGATGCTAAAGCGCGTATGAATTTTTGCCCATTAGGCAGTGGTGCATTAGCAGGTACAGCTTATCCGATTGATCGCCAAGCATTAGCCCACGGATTAGGTTTTACAGCGGCTACAAAAAATAGCCTTGATGGCGTATCTGATCGTGACTTCGTGTTAGATCTTTTAAGTTGTGCGTCTATTTCGATGATTCACTTATCTCGTATGTCTGAAGATCTGATTTTTTATAATTCGGGTGAAGCCGGATTTATAGAGCTTGCTGATAACGTAACGTCAGGCTCATCGCTCATGCCTCAGAAAAAAAATCCTGATGCACTCGAGCTTATTCGCGGTAAAACCGGACGTGTATTTGGTGCATTTAGCGCTATGATGATGACGTTAAAAGCGCTGCCACTTGCATACAATAAAGATATGCAAGAAGACAAAGAAGGCCTGTTTGACGCTATGCCAACATGGCTTGCATGTATTCATATGGCGCAAGCGTGTATTAAAGGCGTAAAAGTAAATGGTGATAAAACGTTAGCAGCGGCAAAAGGCGGCCACGCTAATGCCACCGAACTTGCTGATTACTTAGTTGCTAAAGGTGTGCCATTCAGAGAAGGGCATCACATTGTGGGTGTACTTGTACAGCTTGCGATTAGCGAAGGTAAAACGCTTGAGGAGCTATCACTTGAGCAGTACAAATCAGTAAACACTGTATTTGAAGATGACGTTTACCCAGTACTTGAAATTGATGCGTGTATAAAAGCGCGTCAAGCGCTTGGCGGGACGTCTATTGAGCAAGTAACTAATGCTGTTAAAGAAGCCAAAAAAAAACAGCAAATAACGGTACGTGATGCAAATTTAGATGATGTAGAGGCAATTGCCACACTTATACAGCACTGGGCAACGGTAGGCGAAAACCTGCCTCGTGCAAAAAGCGATATGGTGCACTCTATTAACGAGTTTGCAGTTACTGAAATAAATGGAAAAGTGTCGGGTTGTGCATCGTTATACATTTACGATACCGGCCTTGCTGAAATACGCTCATTGGGTATAGACCCAAAAAGTAAAGTGACGGGGCAAGGTAGACAGCTTGTAGAGCACCTACTTGCTAAAGCCAAAAAATTGGCACTTAACCGAGTTATTGTATTGACCCGTGTCCCCGATTTTTTTGAACAACAACGTTTTACTTTTTGTAGCAAAGACTCTTTGCCTGAAAAAGTAATGAAAGATTGTGAACTTTGCCTTCGTAAAGAAAATTGTGACGAAGTAGCAATGGAATATATTTTGAAGCTAAGTACACGTGCGGAGATCCCGTGTAAATACGTAGCTTAAACTCCCTGGATACAAAAAACGTACGGTTATCCCTGTGCGTTTTTTTATATTTGCAGTAAACTGGTCGGAGTTGTTTAGTTTGATTATATTTTTTGAGTGAATTTTAATGCGTCAAAAAAAGTTGGCACATTGGTTGCTTTGTATAAGATAGATAGCAAAATAGCTATCACTGCTTAAAACAGGTGATGCATTTATCTACATAATAATGTGGTTAAAAGTTGCACCAAATATAATTAAAACTTTTACAAGGATCAATCACATGCAAGTTTCAGCTAATAGCCAATTACAAATGCAAGCATACAACAAAACACAACAATTAAAGCCTGCAATGGAACAAACTGCTAGCCCTAAAACCCTGCAATCTGATACAGTGAGTATCTCTCAAGAGGCTATGAGTGCTGCGAGTACTGATTTACAGCGTGGTGGTTCATTACTTTCTGGTGGGACTGGTTCTCGCCCAAAATAGTTATATAGGTATTCGATGTTTTTATTTGAGCTGTTTGGTCTTTTTTCACTATCAGCCTTGGTTATGTGGGCTTTTTTGATGGCATTCTTTTTTAACATTTTTGTTTATAGTTTAGGTGTTAAAAGAAATACGACTTTACTAATCAGCTCATTTATTATGATGGTTTCTTATTCTGCAACTGATTATCTTTATACCTGGATATCATATTACAATACAACTTATTTTGATTGGGCTATACATGATGCTATTACTATTGCTAGTTTAATAATTGCTTATAGTGTAGTAAAGCGTTCTAGTACTTCTCTCTTATATTTAGTTACAGGTCTTTCCATAAATATGATTCTTGTGTTATTTATGCATTTAGATGTTTATATTTATGGTAATCAAGAGCCTTGGATTCTATGGGATATTTATCTTTATAGTGTAAATGTAATAGACTTAACAATGGTTGTCGCGTTAATTGTTGATAGAGACTTTCTCGGTCTTCATAAATTAAAAAATAAAACTCTCAACTACTTCAAGTCAAACGATATCCATAAAGTAACCTAGTTTAAAATGTACGTTACTGAAGCCCTAATGGATTATGTAGAAGCTTTCTCTCAATGGGGCTTTTTAATGGCCTTCTTATACTGCTTAGCATCCAGTATAAATAAAGAGAATAAATCTCCTGTCTATTTATCTGCGCTTATGCTCTGCTCATATATTTCTAGTGGTTACATAAACTTATTAGAAAGTTTATATTTAAATTGGGCGCTCTACGATTTTATTACAATTTTAGCTCTGTTTATTTTAAAGTATCTTAAAGTACTCAAATGTTCGAAAGCTTTTGATTTTATCATTATTTCGCTTACAACAAACGCTGTACTCACCCTCATAATGCATTATGACCTATACGTTCTATATAATATTGAGCCTTGGTGGTATTGGAGTTTTTATTCGATAGGGGTTAACTCTATAGATACTCTAATGATGCTTTCATTAGTACTCAATAGGAACATTATACAGATGCTACATTTAAAAGCCTTCAAATTAAACTTAAAAAAGTCGTAAAAATGAGTGAACTTTTGGTTAGTCCAACAGTGTCATTGTACATAGGTGCCTTTGTACAATGGGGATTCCTTATGGCCTTTTTGTACTCCCTTGCTCATTCGATTAATAAGCCTAATAAAGAAAGAGTGTATTTGTCTTTGGTTATGAGTGTTTCATATTCGTTTAGTATATTTACAAATATGGATACGGTAACTTGTCTAGATTTTTTGTTTTCCGATATTTTAACTCTCCTAGTTATAATTTCCCTTAGGCGGCTCTGGCATGATGGTATTACCTATCTATATATTATCACTGGTTTAGCTATAAACTCAGCTCTACACTTTCTCATGCATTACAACATCTATATATCAAATAATACAAGCTACTGGTGGCTTTGGAATGCTTACACGATAGGGGTCAACGCTGCGGATTATATAATGGTAGCTATATTTTTTATAAACAAAGATTTTTTATACTTGATGAAATTTAGAAATGGTTTGATTACTAGTTTGAAAAGGACAGTTGATGGCTGACCTACTCTGGAGTCTTGTCGATTTAGGCGATAATATAGGGCTATTATTTACTTGGTTCTTTTTAATTTCATTTTTATATAATCTATCGGCAAGTATAAATAAGGCAGATAAAAGCCAGCTACAGTTATCATTCATTATGCTGGTTTCTTATACTTCAAGTCTTTTTATGGATCCTCGAACTTCGACTCCTCACTTAAATTACTTTTATTTTGATTTTGCTACCATAGGTACGTTATTACTTTGGCGAGCTGTATGTAAAAATCCTGTCCCCATTGCTTTTGTCTATGTAATTGTTGGTCTATTTATTAATGCGTGTCTATTCCTGGGTATGCATTACGACATTGTAATCGTTGGTACTCTTTACTATTGGTGGTTTTGGACAATTTACACATTCGTGATGTATTTTGTCGACTTTACAATGGCATTGGTATTAATCATCAATAAGGATGTTTTAGGCTTAAACAAGCTTTTAAGGTGTTTTAGAAGGTTAAGTTTAGATCGCTGAGGCAGTAAAGCTCAACTTAAAAGAAGAGTGATTTTGTGCATTTTTTTATGTTGCCGTTATATGTTAAGCGGTACAATAACGGTTTATATAGTGTTGGGATGAGATGATTGAGCTACTTTTAAATACAAATATCTCTTTTTATATAGGTGCTTTTGTACAGTGGGGCTTTTTGATGGCTTTTCTATATTCTTTAGTAAGCTCTATAAATAACGCAGATAAAAGCATTGTTTGGCTATCTTTCATCATGGCACTTTCTTACTCTTCTAGTATTTTTATTGATATGGATTCGATAACTTACTTCGATTTTTTCTTATTCGATAGTATTACTCTATTTGTTATTATTTTATCTGGTTTTTTTATAAAAATTAGCGGTGTATACATTTATTTATTATTTGGTTTAGGTATAAACACTTTATTATTTTTTGCAATGTATATAGATAATGATGTTATGCACCATTATGAATTTTGGTGGTTCTGGTGGGTGTACATAGTAGGTATAAATTTTACAGATTTGACCATGGTTTTAGTTTTCTTTATAGGTAAAGATGTTTTAAAACTTGCTTGGTTAGAAGGAAAGCTAAATAAAGTGTTTAATAAAAGGGCCTATTAGTAATGGATTTCAGTGCTAACAGGCCTTATTTATTATTAACTGGCACCACAGCCCAATTTAGTTTTTAGCGCTTTGACAATTACAGGGTCTACAAACTCGCTTACATCACCATTGTGACGTGCTACTTCTTTAACAAGCGTTGATGAAATAAATGAATTTCGCTCTGCGGGTGTTAAAAATACACTTTCTAAATCAGGATTCAGGCGGCGGTTCATGTTAGCTAATTGAAATTCATAGTCAAAATCAGATACAGCCCTAATACCACGAATAAGCACATTAGCATTGTGATCGCGCGCAAGGTCAGCCAATAAGCCAGAAAAACCAATGACCTTAACATTATCTAAGTGACTTAAAATAGAGTTTGCAAGTTCAACACGTTCTTCAAGGTTAAAACAGGGTTTTTTACTTGGGTTGTTCGCAACCGCAACTAATACAGTATCAAACATTTTAGCTGCACGTTGAATAAGATCTGTATGACCATTGGTTAGTGGATCAAAGGTGCCCGGGTAAATTGCAATAACTTTCATAATGTTCACTATTTATGATTTTAGCGCTAGTTTAACAGTGTTTATGCCACAAAGCAGCCTAGCTAATAAAGCATATAAACACTTACTTTCTTTGAACAGGTCAGTCCAAGGTTTGAGTGTTTTAATGATTCATATTTGTTTATACTGTTTACCTCTTTTGAGTGTAATGTAGCCTATAGATAATTTGAGTATTAGCATATGAATACCAAGGATAAAATAATACACACCAGTATTTTGTTGTTTAACGAAAATGGTGAGCGTGCAATAACGACAAATCATATTGCATCAAACTTAGGGATGAGCCCGGGTAATCTTTATTATCATTTTAAAAATAAAGAAGACATTATCCGTCATATTTTTGCGCTGTATCGCGATCATTTAAATACTCACTTTAAACCTATTAATAAAGATGATGATGCATTTAATCATTTAACGGCTTATTTAGATTCGTTATTTGAATTGATGTGGCGTTACCATTTTTTTTACGACAATCTTGGCGATATACTCGCCAGAGACACTGAGCTAAAACAAGCTTACATTGATTTTCAGTTGGAGTTATTAGAGCAAGTTCGTAAAATTATTCTAGGTCTTCGCGATAGTGAAATGATTGCTATTGATGAGCAAGATGTGATTGATTTGGCCCATACACTAAAGTTGACTGTTAGCTTTTGGACGCCTTATATTAAGGCTCGTAGGCCAAGCGGTACCCTTGCTGAGCAAGATATATATCATGGTATTTTAAAAGTACTTACATTATTTAGAGCGTACAGTACCGATAAAAGCATTGATAAAATGAACCTGCTACGCGAAAAATACACCGAATTAGCACAACAGGCCCCAACTGTTGTTTAGCCGTTGCCTTTTGGCTGTTTCCTAGACGCTGAATTTTTTGCTATAATCGCGCGCCAAATGCCTGGGAGCGCGAATTCCCGCAGTCTAAGAGTGAACTATGCTTAAATTTATCGTCAAACTACATCCTGAAATAGCCATCAAAAGCCGTTCGGTCCGTAAACGCTTTACTAAAGTGTTAGAAAATAACATTAAAATTGTATTGCGACGTCTTGACGAAAAAGTACAAGTAAGAAATAACTGGGATAATATTTCAGTTGTTACAAAGCTTGAAGATGCACAAGTTCGCCTTGATTTTATCGACAGCCTTAAACGCATACCTGGTATCGTTCAGTTTATTGAAGTAACTGAAACGCAATTTGAAACTCTCGATGATATCTATCAAAAAACAATAGCGTTAGTGGGTCACACAATTGTGGGTAAAACTTTTTGTGTGCGTGCTAAGCGTATAGGCCAACACGACTTTACCTCGACTGATTTAGAGCGTTATGTTGGTGGTGGGCTAAATCAACATATTGAAGGCGCAAGCGTTAAGCTTAGCCGTCCAGAAGTAACAATACGCTTAGAAGTAAAAGACGATAAAGCTTACATTGTTTCGCAAACGCATTTTGGTATGGCGGGCTTTCCACTACCAACGCAAGAAGACGTGCTTTCGCTTATGTCGGGTGGTTTTGACTCTGGCGTAGCAAGTTACCAAATGATTCGTAAAGGCGCACGTACGCACTTTTTATTCTTTAATCTAGGTGGCGCAGCGCACGAGATTGGTGTTAAGCAAGCGAGCTATTTTTTATGGAAAAAATACAGCTCAACACATAAAGTGAAATTTATAACAGTTGATTTTGAACCTGTTGTTGCTGAAATTCTAGAAAACGTTGAAAACAGCCAAATGGGTGTTGTACTTAAACGTATGATGATGCGAGCAGGAAGTGTAGTGGCTGAAAAGTTAAACATTCAGGCGCTTGTCACAGGTGAAAGTATTGGCCAAGTATCTAGTCAAACATTAGCAAACTTAAGCGTGATTGACCGCGTTACTGAAACGCTTATTTTACGCCCGCTAATTCAAAATGATAAACAAGAAATTATTAATCTTGCTCGCCAAATTGGTACAGCTGAAATGGCTGAAACGATGCCTGAATATTGTGGTGTTATTTCTAAAAAACCGACAGTTAAAGCCAAAATTGAAGTAATAGAAGCCGAAGAAGAAAAGTTCGATTTTGATGTGCTAGATACCGTAGTAAATAACGCGCGCATAATGGATGTACGCGATATTGACGTAGAAGCAAAGCAAGAGCTAAAAGAGGCTGAGTCGGTTGCTGATTTACCTGCAGGCTCTGTAGTTATTGATATTCGCTCACCTGAAGAAGAAGAAGCTGCACCGCTTGCAATCGATGGTGTTGAGGTGGTGCATTTACCATTCTTCCGTTTGGCTACTAAGTTTGGTGATTTACCAAAAGACACTGACTACTATTTATATTGTGACAGAGGCGTAATGAGCCAACTACAGGCACTTATGCTGCACGAACAGGGCTTCGAAACTGTAAAAGTTTATCGCCCGTAAAGTTAAAAGCTTATATAAGCGTGGTTTATACCACGCTTTTTTTTGCCTGAATTTTGACTAACAACTCATCGTTGTAAGGCGTTGGAATACTGTGAAGTTTACCTTGTTGGCTAATATAGCCACATATAGCTGATATTTCGGTTTCTCTATTGTGAGCTATATCTTGCTGCATTGATGAGTAATTATTTGCGGTTAATTCCATTATTTTATAAGCGGTATTGAGAGCTTTAATTAATGGAATATTAAGCCCTTGAGCCTTTGCAATATTACACGCTTCAGTGAGTGCATTAAAAATTATTGTATTGTACTTAGGTGCACGTAATTCACCATTTTTTACATTACTTAAAGCGCTTAATGGGTTAATGGCAATATTGACGAGTAGCTTTTCAAAACGAAGCTGCTGAATGTTATTAGTAAACTTTAGGTTGGGTATTACTTTAAAAATATCAGCTATTGGCGCGCTATTTTGAAGTGCAAGCTCATTACAGCCACCAATAACGCTTTGTCCTTCACCTGTGTGTTGCACAATATATTGGTTTGATTTAAAGCCCGCTATGCTTGTCGTTAAAAAGTAGAGTGCTTGATGAGTGTTTAGCTGGTTATTTATCTCATCAACGTTGCCCATTCCATTATGCGAAAGTACAACAGAGCAATGTGTCGGTAAAAATGGCTTTATTTGAGAAAACGCATCAAGCACTTGAAAAGCTTTAACGGTAAATAAAATTACATCAAATTCAGTTGCTTTATCTAGCTGATTTAATGAAATAAATTGTGCGTCAATTTTTTTTGATGCACCCTTAGCTCTGCTGTAAAAGCGGGTGTTTGTTGGGGTTTTACGAGTTAAAACACTGACATTATGCGATGCGCTCAAAAAGTGGCTCAGCAATAAGCCAATAGCGCCATCGCCAACGATTAAAATATTAGCCATGTGGGTTCTTTTTTCGAGATGTAAAAATTACTCTAAGCAAAAAGTAGCTTGCAGCACCTGCAAAATCAGCAAAAAAATCACCAAGTGATGCTTGCCTATAAGGAAGTGCGTCTTGCATTATTTCTATCGAGGCGCCATAGCCTGCTAATAAGAGTATTTGAGCATATAAAGGAAGCTTAAAAGCCTTGTCCATTATTATGGCTAATATAAAAAAAATCCCAAAATGGGCAACTTTATCAACATGAGGAAATAAATTTACAACGCCACCTTTTATTTCTTTGGCAAATAAAAAGGTGAAAGCCACTATGCTGATTAAAAAAACTGCTTGATAAACACGCCTTGTCACGACAAATCCTAAAATCGCTTAAAAAAGAGGCGCAAGTATATCAAACTAATTTAGTATCGCACCTGAACAAGATGCAGAAAAATGTAAAGATTTATAATTTTAGCGTTATAATTGCCACATAAAATTAAGATTAAATAGTTAGGAGTATACTAATGCCTTCATTTGATATTGTATCTGAAGTAGAAATGAACGAAGCTAAAAATGCGGTTGATAACGCAAACCGTGAACTAGAGACTCGCTTTGATTTTAGAGGCGTTGATGCATCTATTGAGCTAAACGATAAAACAATTAAGCTTAAAGCAGAAGCTGACTCTCAAGTTATGCAGTTGTTCGATATTTTAGCGGGAAAAATTTCAAAGCGCGGTATGGATGTAGCTAGTTTAGAACTTCAAGATATTAGCCGTGCAGGAAAAAATGTATTTCGTAACGTTGGGTTAAAGCAAGGTATCGAAAAAGACATGGCCAAAAAAGTGGTTAAAGCCATTAAAGATTCAAAAGTTAAAGTACAAGCCGCTATTCAAGGCGAAGAAGTGCGTGTGACAGGTAAAAAGCGTGACGATCTTCAAGAAGCAATGCAGGTAGTACGCAGTGCCGATTTAGGTCAGCCTTTTCAGTTTAAAAACTTTCGCGACTAATTTATAAACTGTTTTTAATAAAAGAGCTTTAATTTGTCTGTATTTGCAGACAGATTAAAGCTACTTAATTTTTTACAACTTTCCCTCCTTATCCTCTCGTAGTTCTGCATGTATTAATCCATTTTTTGATATTTAAGCTATTATATTTAATTGAATATAATAAAAATTTCACTCTAGAAGGTATTAAAATGAGACCCCATCAATTATTTCTGTTATTTGTTTTGCTTATATTTACCAAGCCAAGCTTATCAAAGCCAGTTGATATTGATGTATTGGTCGAAGATGGCTACTTTCCGATTATTAACGCGCAAAAAAAAGCAGGGCTTTGCTCCTGAGTTTATTAATATTTTAAACGACGCACAGGAGGAATTTAACTTTATACTTATTTCTTTACCTGTAAAAAGGCTTACTTTGTCTGTTGAAAAAAAATAACTTCGACGTTTTATTTTTAATGGCAATGCAATGGTTGCCAAAAACAACGCAGAAAAATATTGAAAAAACTGAATTTTATACCATCACCAAAAACGAGCTTTATACACTCAAAGAGAATGCATCAGAACAAACTTATTTTGACAATCTGGACAAATTAACCAAAGTTGGGGTTTTAGGGTACTCGTATCAATTTGCAGGATTTAATACAAATGCCGAATACTTGAGAGAAGAGCACCAGGTAAGCCTAACAATTGATGAATCAATGTAGTTAAAATGCTGCTATTAAGGCGCGCTGAAGTCGGGGTTTTAAACAGCATTGCTTATCAGTATTTTAAAAGGCAGAATATCTTAAATATGGATTTACTATTTAAGAGTGACATACCAGATGCAGTGTATGAAACACATTTTTTGATTAACTCACAATCAAATAAAATATCTAGTCACAAAATGGATGAAATATTAAATTTACCTACTACACAAATGCAACTTCAGAAGCTACTTGATAAGTACGGTATTCCTTCAAGCTATAATAATACAGCACTGAACTGAAATAGCTTTTAGCTATATAGACGTCCATTGACATTTGTAAACAAAATGCTCACAATGACGGCATATTTTCAAGGTGCTTGCTAGCCACTTCATGTAATGATTTTTTTAGCAGGATAATCGGGAAGTTGGTGCGTTTTCATGATGACTACAAGCCCAACACTGCCCCCGCAACGGTAGAGTATTGCATGTTTTTATGTGCTTACTGAGTCCGGAGACCGGCCTTGATGCAATCTTACTTACTTAAATCTTTGCGGTGGGCAAAGGTAGGGGATCTCATGTTAAACAAAACAACTCTAGGCGTTGCAATTTCTGCTGCGCTTTCATTTTCTGTGTCTGGTGCAGAGCAATCAATTGAAAAAATAACCGTTACAGCTAATAAGTTTGAGCAATCAATTAACGACGTTTTAGCGAGTGTAAATGTTATTGAACGTGCTGAAATAGAAGCTAGTAACGTACGCGATTTACCTACACTTTTAAGCACGCGAGTGGGTTTTCAAGTTAATCCAAACGGTGGTTTTGGTCAAAATACAGGTGTGTCACTTCGTGGTACGGGCTCTGGCGATACGTTGATTTTAATTGACGGTGTACGTACAGGCTCAGCAACACTTGGTCAAAAAGCATTAAATAATGTCCCTTTAAATAGTATTGAACGCATAGAAATTATTAAAGGCTCTCGCGCGGCTGTTTATGGATCTGATGCACTCGCTGGTGTTATTAATATTATTACGCGTGAGTCAGATAACTTATCCCTAAGCGCTACATTTGGTTCTGACTCTTATCAAAATTATCAAGTTGCAGGCTCTGTAAAATCAGATGATATAACAGCAGCATTTAACGCAGGCTTTGAAAAAACAGATAACTTTGATGTACTGCAAGGCGTAGCACCTGATGAAGATGGCTATGAAAATAAAAACCTTGGTTTTAAAGTTAACTACACCGATGCACATTACGGCGACTTTAAGTTATTAGGCCAATACAGTGAAGGCTATGCAGATTACGACAGTCGCTTTAGCCCAGCAGGCAGTACGATTGAACGAGATGATTTTAAAAACTATCAACTTTCTGCAGGTTGGAGTAAAAACTACACTAACCAAACGCATAGTATTGATTTAGCGCTTTCAACAGATGATTCAGATAACACTTATGTTGATTTTTCAGTTGGGCCAACAACAAGTACATTTATAACTAAACGCACACAAATTGATTATAACGGCCAGTACCTGTTATCCAATGAACTTAACATTAGTGGTGGTGTTAATTGGTACAACGATGATGTGTCGCATAGTTCGCAACTATTTGTTGAAGACAGCCGCGATGTACTTGCTGTGTTTGTAGGTGCTTACTACGATGCAGATAAAGTACTGGCTAATTTAACTGTTCGCCAAGATGATGACGAGCAATTTGGCGATGAAACAACGTATACCGCCGCTGCAGGTTATCATTTATCTGAAGATGCAACATTTCGTATAAGCCAAAGTACTGGCTTTAAAGCTCCTACATTTAACGATTTATATTATCCACTTTATGGTAACCCTGATTTACAACCTGAAAAATCAGTAAACCGTGAGTTAGGTTTGAGTGTGGATTTTGATATCGCGCAAGTTGATATTGCAATATTTAGAAACAATATAGAAGATAAGATTGATTACGATGCAAACTTTGCATTGGCTAATATCGATGAAGCACGCTACGAAGGGGTTGAATTTAGCTTATCTCAGCAGTTTTTTGGTTTTGATAGCAACCTTAACTTTGCTTACTTAAGCGCTGAAGACGAAGAAACGGGCGCAGAGTTGCGTAATGTTGCTAAACGTACTTTTAACTGGGAACTTGCAAAACAGTTTGGTGCTTTTGACGCAAGCTTAGACATGCAATACCGTAGCGACCGACAAGGTGCTGTGACGCGCTTAGGCTCTTATACACTCTGGAACCTAGCGGGTAATTATCAAGTAAATGAACATATTGAAGTTTCACTTCGTGTAGAAAACTTATTTGATAAAGAATATAACGCTGTTGATTCAAACACTGATTTTACAACGGGTGAAGTGTATTACTACAACACGCCAGAGCGTCGCTTTTTTGCAGGCGCAAGCTACCAGTTTTAACGGTATTTATTAATATTAAAAAGCCCGACTTATGTCGGGCTTTTTAATGTTTAGCTAAGTTTAACTAATCAATTTAACTGCTCAAATTAGCTAGTCAGCTAAGAACTCTTTAAATACGGTTTCAAACTTGTGTAACTTAGGTGCTATTAAAATACTACAGTAACCCTGCTGTGGGTTTTCGTTATAGTAATCTTGGTGATAATGCTCTGCTGGGTAATACGTAGTAGCAGGGCTGACTTCTGTCACAATTGGCTCAGCGACATGGCTTTGCAGTTGAGCTATCACTTCGTTGGTTTGCTTAAGTTGAGCTTCATCGTGATAGTAAACCACACTTCTATATTGTGTGCCTATATCGTTACCTTGGCGATTCAATTGTGTTGCATCATGCAGTGTGAAAAACATTGCTAGCAGTGTTTCAAAGCTAACTACAGTCGCGTCAAATTCAATTTTAACAACCTCAGCGTGACCGGTTGTGCCTGAGCATACAGAATCATATGTTGGGTTATTTGTTTCACCGCCGGTGTAGCCAGAGCTTACGGTTAGTACGCCATTTACACGTCTAAATGCAGCATCTATACACCAAAAACAGCCGCCACCAAATGTTGCTACTTGCGTTGTTGAGCTCATAAGTATTCCTAAAATGTATATGGGGTTTAAAGGCGAGCATAAATTGTATGCGCCGCAACAACAAGGTTACGGCGCAATTAAGAGGCTAGATCTCTTCGAAAGGTTTTTCAGCGGCTTGTTTGTCTAATTTTTGCTGTAAAAATTCAGGTGATTGAGTGTTACGTGCAAGTGCATAATATGCAGCAGGTACAACAAAAAGAGTTAGTAGGGTCGATACAATAACCCCAGTAAACACGACTACACCTATCACCATACGGCTTTCAGCGCCCGGACCTGAAGCAAGTACTAAAGGTACCGAACTCATAACCGTAGTCAGCGAGGTCATAATAATAGGGCGCAAACGCTGAGTTGCTGCTTGCAAAATAGCTTCACTAAATTCAACGCCTTTATCGCGCAGTTGGTTAGTAAATTCTACAATCAAAATACCGTTTTTAGCACTTAACCCTATGAGCATGACAATACCTATTTGGCTGTAAATATTTAAGGTAAGTCCTGTAGCCCAAAGTCCGAACATAGCGCCCATTAAACCAAGTGGTACGGTAAGCATAATGACGAACGGATGCATAAAGCTTTCAAACTGCGCTGCCAGTACTAAAAAGGTAACAGTGAGTGCAAGTATAAATACGTAGGTCATCGCTGATGCGCCTTCGTAATAAAGTTGCGATTCGCCTTTGTAATCTACGGCGCCATCTATATCGTTTTCTTGCGCGGCTACTTCGTTTAAAAAGTTAAGCGCTTGCTCAAGCGTATAACCGTCGGCTAAGTTGGCGCTTAATGTAATTGCGCGCATACGGTTGTATCGGTTTAAGCGCGATGCGGTTGCTTCTTCTTTTAAGCTGATAAGGCTATCAAGTGGGACTAGTTCACCGCTTCGTGATTTAAGATATATATTTGAAATGTCAGTAGGGTTAGTAAAGTCTTCTTTAGTCCCTTTTAAAATTACATCGTATTCTTCACCACGGTCAATAAAGGTTGTAACACGGCGCTGGCCAAGCATTGTTTCAAGTGTACGGCCTACATCAGATACAGAAACGCCTAAATCAGCGGCCTTGTTTTTATCTATGCTGACTAAAAACTGCGGGAAGGTTTCTTTATAATCATGATCGATTCTTACTAAACCTGGGTTTTGTTCAGCACGCTTAATTATACGGTCACGCCAATCGGCAAGTTGTGCATAATCATTACCTTGCAATACAAACTCAATAGGGCGAGATGAACCACCACCGCCAATACCACGGCGCATAATGGCAAATGCACGAACATCGGTAACTTCTTGCATTTTACCGCTTATTTCGTCCATTACTTCCCATGTTGAGCGTTTGCGCTTATCCCAATCGGCCATACCAACAATAGCAACACCGCCGCTGCCACCCCAGCCAGGTACTCGAACAAGTACGCGACTTAGCTCACCTGCTTGCGAGTAAGGCATTAAGCGTTCTTCAATTTTAGCCATATTAGCGGCGTTATTTTCGTAACTTGCGCCCTCAGGGCCGCTCATCATAATAAAGAACGTGCCACGGTCTTCTTTTGGCGTTAGCTCAGAGGGAACTTGTAAAAACAACGAGTAACTTACAAAGCCCGCTAATAATAAGCTCACCATTAAGCCCCATTTACGGGTTATGTTAGTGGAGAGCGAATTACGGTAACTTACTTCAATTTTAGTAAACTGGCGGTCCATCCATTGGCTAAATTTATTTGGTTTGTCTGATACTTTAAGTACTTTAGAACACAGGGCTGGTGCAAGAGTAAGCGCTGTAACACTTGAGAAAAATACGGCAGCACTCACCGCCATTGCAAACTCAGTAAATAATGCCCCTATACGGCCATCCATAAACACCAATGGCACAAACACCGATATTAGTACAAGCGTGGTTGCTACTATGGCAAAACCAACTTCACGCGCACCTCTATATGCAGCTAGTAATGGCGGCTCACCCAGTTCAATACGACGGTGAATGTTTTCAAGCATTACAATGGCATCATCTACTACTAAACCAATAGCCAGTACTAAGGCAAGTAAAGTTAGTAAGTTGATTGAGTAGCCCATTGCTAATAAAAACATAAAGCTACCAACAAGTGCGACCGGTACGGTAACCGCAGGAATAAGCGTTGCTCGTATATTGCCTAAAAACAAAAATATAACGAGTACGACTAAACCCATAGAGATGGCAAGTGTGCTGTAAACTTCACTAATTGATTCTTTAATAAATACAGACGAATCGTAGCTGTCTTGAATTGTTGTGCCTTCAGGTAGGTTACGTTTGATTTTTTCAAGTTCGCTGCGTGCGTTATCTACTACGGTAAGCGTGTTTGCTTTAGCTTGTTTTACAATTCCTAGGCCAATCATGTTGCGCCCGTTACCACGAAATAAGCTTTCGTCATCGGCAGCTTCTAATTTTACGTCGGCAACTTCACCTAAACGCACTAAATAACCTTCTTCACCACGTTTAATAACAAGGTTTTTAAAATCGCGCTGATCTTTATAACTTCGTGCGGTACGCACGGTAAAGTCGCGATCTATTGATTCTATTTCGCCGGCAGGTAATTCAACGTTTTCTGTACGCAGTGTATTTTCAATATCGCTTGAGGTAATACCGCGTGCAGCCATTGCTTGGCGGTTTAGCCAAATTTTCATAGCGTATTGGCGCTCACCACCAATACGTACATTAGATACACCATCTACTACGGCTAAGCGGTCAACAATAAAACGCTGCGCGTAATCAGAGAGCTGTAACGAGTCCATTGTTTCGCTGTTTAATACAAACCAGGCGATTGGGCTTTCATCACTATTTGATTTAGACACTTCTGGTGGGCGTACCTGATCGGGCAAGCTATCAAGTGCACGTGCTACACGTTCACGTACATCGTTAGATGCAGCATCTATGTCGCGGTTAATATCAAACTCAATGGTAATGTTTGAACGCCCATTACGACTTGATGAGTTAATACTTTTAATACCTTCAATACCCGAAATACGGTTTTCTATTATTTGCGTTATTTTGGTTTCTATAATTTCGGCAGAAGCACCTGTGTATTCAGTGCTGATATTTACTATTGGCGTTTCAATATCAGGGTACTCACGAAGTGGTAGCATAGTAAATGCAACCAGACCAAAAGTAAGAAGCAGCAAATTAATTACTATGGCAAAAACGGGGCGTTTAACGCTAGTATCAGTAATTTTCACGTATTACCCCTTTACGCTTACTTTACTACCAGAGCGAATTTTTATTAGCCCTTCAGTAACAATTTGCTCGCCATCATTTAAACCTTCATCGATAGCAACCCAGCCATTATTTCTGCCAGCAACATGCACTTCAACCTTATTGGCTACTCCGTCTTGAATTTGAAAAACAAAGTGTTTGTCTTGTAAAGGGATAACTGCTTTTTCTGGCACCATTAAAGCTTGGTTACTGCTTAGCTCAAGTGCTGTATTTAGTAACATACCAGGGCGAAGTAATCCTGATTTATTAGCAAAACTTGCAGTTACTTCAACACTGCGTGTTACCGAATCAATACGCGAGCTAATATGCGTTACCTTGCCGTTAAATGTCTGCCCTGGGTAGGCATCGTTTTGGGTAAGTACTTTCATACCTATGTTTAATTGTGCTAAATATTTTTCAGGTACTTTAAAGTCAACTTTAATAATACTAATATCATCAAGTGTGGTGATTATTGTTGTGTTGCTTACGTAGGCACCAACTGATATTTCACGCTTACCTAACAGGCCTGAAAATGGCGCGGTAATAGTCATTTCATTTAACTTTGTTTTAGCGCTTTCTAGTTGAGCTTCAGTGGCATCAACACGAGATAATTGTTCTTCAAGTAATGACTTTGCCGTTGATTGCGAGCGTGAAAGTTCGGTAAGGCGATCTAACTGGCGTTTTTCCTCACGTAAGTTAATACCGAGTTCTTTAACTGCGAGTTGCTCTTGTTGGCTTTGTAACTGTACTAATTTTTGTCCTTTACTGACTAAGTCGCCATCTTTAAAATATATATCTGTGACATAATCGTTTTGCGCACTTTTTATATAAATAGCTTGGTTTGCACGTGCACTACCGATGGCCTCTATCATCACTGCGTTTTCCTCAGAGGTAACAGTATGAGCCGTTACTTCGGTAGACATTTGTGATGAATCGGCTTGTTCGCCGTGGCTAGCGGGTAAATATAAATAAACGCTAAATATTAGAAGTAACGTAATAATAAATGGAAAAAGTGCTTTACCTGATTGTCTTGAGTACATTGATTTCATACCTGAAAATGAATTGTAAGTATTGTACGAAATAAGACCGTGAAAAGACGGTTATGTATCTCATAAATTTGTGCGTTAAGCGTAAAAGTAAATAAGATTTATTCATTGTTCCTATTTTGTTGAGGAAAAAGCGGTAATGTATGAAATTTAAAACTAGCTGTAACTTATGTATAACAACAAGAAAGGTCATAATTTGGGGCATTATTATGTTTGTTTTTTATATGGTGTTTTACCGATATGGATAAATCTGACAATGTCATTAAGTTTCGGGCACAGGGCGCGCGAAACGCAATTGAGGCGATTGTTGTAGGTGCTATAGGCTTAGTCTTTATTATGTTATTTAATTTACTGAGGCCGGGTGAGATTAGCATACTTGAAATATTTTTAGTGAGCTTGTGCCTTGTGGCTATTTTTATTGGATTTTTAAAATCTCAAGAACCATACCATAGCCTTATATTGAGCGAATCTGAGCTCGTTTATTGCCACAAGTACGGAGCTTGGTGTATGCCTCATAGTAACTTTCATCACAGTGGAATACCCAAAGTAGAAGATGGCTTTGACTATTTAGAATTAAATGCGGTTGGCGTTAAGGTAAATGATATAGACGACTTTTTATCAAGCATAGCGCCTAGAATTGCAGGGAAATTATTAATAGAGCAGCGTAATTTATTTATGCAAGTTGTTCAAAAACATTGCAAAAATGGCAATTGCCCATCAGAATGGTTAATAGAAGATACGCATTACACATCCCATAAAGGGATAAGCTATACTGGGCTTATAGCCATGTTTGCTAATAGAACTAAGCACCTTCAGCAGCTAACAGGTTACGATTTATTATTGCCTGCCAGCGTGTTAGATAGAGATATTTGGGCATTTAGTGCTAACTTAAATAAGTGGAAGCGCGAGCCTAGTCAGTTTATAGCGTCGCAGCTTAGTAATTAAGCTACGACTGTAGGAAAGAAAAATGAGTCAAGAGAGAGCCTTTTTAAAAAGTGGTCGAAACACCATAATACATAAAGATAAAAAGCATGATTTAGTGATTGTAAACTCTGAAATTCATCCTCGAATTAAAGTAACGCAACATGGTCTGGAGCCATTTAAAGAAGAATTACCTAAAAACCGCCGTGATGCAAAAGAGCGTTATTTAGAAATGGTTTATGTAAGTAGCGCTGATGTATTTGGCGAAGAAAAGCAGTTGCTGTTTATCCAAGCTCTAGACGGGCGTGAATACAAAATAGATTACAGTAAAATCGGTACGAAGTTGTTTGTACGTATTCATCAAGACACATATATGTAGTACTTTAATGGCATCTTTATTGCTAGTGATTACACTATAGTAATTATTTGACATAATAAGGTGCTGCGTATGAAAGCGTTTGCTTTAATCCCCCTCATTTCTTGTAGTTTACTGAGTGCGTGTGGAGGCGGTGGCGGTGATAGCGATAATACAGTTGTTGAAACGTCTGTTAATGCTGGAGCTGATTTACAAATTATCGAAAAATCTGAATTTACCATCACAGCACAAGGTTCCCCCGCTGATGGTACGTTTTCATGGCAACAAGTTAGTGGCCCAAGCATAGAAGGTTTCCCCCTTGAAGGCGCTGAGCAAACACTTACTGCACCTGACGTAAAAACTGATAGTGAAATAATATTAAGAGTGAGCTATCAAAGTACAGGTAGTAGCGCTGTTAGTGACGACATTTCTATTTCAGTGAGCTCTAATAACCAACTACCCCTTGCTGTTGTTACACAAACATCTCCTGAAACACTTCCCTCTGTATACAAAGATACAGTGACTTTGAGTGCCCTAGAGTCGAGCGATCCTGATGATAATGGCCAAATTGATAGTTATTTGTGGCAATTGCTATCGGGTCCTGATTTAGATATTGAGAGTTTTAATGAATCAACTCTTAGCTTTTCTCATCCATTACTTGAAAGTAACGTGAATTTATCTTGGCAGCTAACTGTCACTGATGATGAAGGTGGCGAGGCGAGCACTCAATATTCAATGACACTCAACAAAACAAATGAGTTAGTAGATGCAAATGCAGGCGCAGATCAAAATGTTGAAGAGTTTGAACAAGTAACGCTTGATGCAACAAATAGCGAAACAGTTACCGATACCTATAAGTGTAAATGGCAACAACTTACCGGTAATAGCGAAACATTAAGCAATAGCGACCAATGTACAACGACATTTTTTGCCTCAGATGTTGATACTGAGTCTACATTGAGCTTTGAAGTCACGGTAACCGACTCAAAAGGACGCACCGATACAGACTCTTTATTTGTTGATGTATCACCCAAAGCACTTGGACTCATCAACGATAGTGGTGTTGGTGAGTGTTATAACAATACTCAACGTATTAATTGTGAGAGTGATGACTTTCCAGCGCAAGATGCAGAGCTTGGACGCGATAGCTATGCAAACCGCTTAGATAAAGTTGGCAAAGGTAATTTAGCGTTTGATTACACTAAACTTAATGAGTTTGCTGATGAAGTTGGTGATGATAGTAGTGACTTTACCTGTATACGCGATAATGTTACTGGGCTTGTATGGGAGGTGAAAAGTGTGGCATCTGGCACGGTACCAAATACTTCGTTACGTGATGGTCAAAATCATTACTTTTGGGATGTAGGGAATACGACTTTTGCCGATACCAGTACAGCCAATTCAACGTGTCCGGACAATACAAGTTGTGGAGTACAAAGTTATATAAACGAAGTTAATGATTTAGACTTTTGTGGTGGTACAAACTGGCGATTACCTACTTATACAGAGCTTTTGGGCTTAATTGATTACGGTAAACAAGGGCAAAGCATATTAATTGATGAGGTATTTTTTCCTAATATGCCAAGTGAAAGTGCATTAAGCCATTTACGTTACTGGACCTCTCAAACAGCAGCTGATGGTACCAGTTTATCTCAAGCGTATATCATTGATATGAGTGATGGTAACGACCTTGCTTATCCAAAAGAAAATACTGCTTATGTACGTTTAGTCAGAAGTCGTTAGGAGAAAATAATGAAATTTAAATTACTCTATGCACTAGCAACTATAAGTTTGAGCTTTAATATTGCAGCGGCGCAAACTTGCTACGACGGTGCAGATACCACAACACCGACAGATAGATTTACCATAAATGCAGATGGCACAGTGTCTGATAGCGAAACAGGCCTTATGTGGCAACGCTGTAGTTATGGGCAAACTTATAATACAGAGACACAACTTTGTGAAGGCTCAACACCTTCTCTTACTTGGCAAGAAGCACTTCGTGGTGCTAAAAATGATACAACCGCAGATTACGATGATTGGCAAATGCCTAACATTAAAGAATTGGCGAGTATTTTAGAGCACAGTTGCACAGAGCCGAGTATTAATGAAGACGTATTTTTGGGCACTAAGCTTCAAAACTATTGGTCAAATACATCGGGTGTAAGCACGATGAGCTCAGCGTGGGTTTATCAATTTGATAGCGGGTTGAATAGCTTACATGCTAAAACCAGTAATGTGTATTTACGGTTAGTGCGCTACGAAGAGTAAAATGCATACTAAGATTAGACAGACAAAAGTGCAGCCTTAAAACAGCTGCACTTTTTTTGTTTTACATAAATTTACGTTATTTCAATAATAAAGCGCTTACAACGTTGTCACTCAGCGCATTTTTTTGCCATTATAGGCCGTGATTTAATTACGAAGGAACATCACGGTGTATTTAAGCTATTTTGGCCTGAACGAAAAACCTTTTTCGATTTCGCCCAACCCTCATTACTTATTTTTAAGTGAACGACATAAAGAAGCCTTAGCACACCTTACCTATGGATTAGGTGAAGACGGTGGTTTTGTATTATTAACAGGTGAAGTAGGTACAGGTAAAACTACAATTACCCGCAGTATGTTAGAGCAGCTTCCTGAAAACACTCAAGTAGCGATGATCCATAACCCAGCGCTTTCAGAGCTGGAGTTATTAGCCAGTATTTGTGATGAGCTCAACATTAGTTACGATGTTCATAATGCGACGCTTAAAAGTCTTACCGATATTATAAAAAAGCATTTAGAGACTAATAATAAATCGGGCGGGCACACTATACTTATTATTGACGAAGCACAATTACTTGCCCCTAACGTGCTTGAGCAATTACGTTTGCTGACAAATATAGAAACCGATCATAAAAAATTATTACAAATAGTATTGGTGGGTCAACCAGAGCTGCAAGACCTTTTGAAGCGCAACGAATTAAGGCAACTTGCCCAGAGGATAACGGCTCGTTACCATTTATTACCACTTACGCAAGGCCAAACAGTCGCTTACATAAAGCATCGGTTACATATTGCAGGGTGTGATAAAGGAATCTTTTCGATGGATGCCATGCAAGCTGTTCATCAATTAACTGGCGGTGTGCCACGATTAATGAACTTGGTCTGTGAGCGTGCTTTAGTTGGGACTTTTGCAAAGCAGCAGTTGATAGTTGATAGCGATATAATAAAAAAATCAGCCCATGAGTCATTACCCATGGATTTTGTAGCACCGGTTAACGAAGCTAACAAAGCAACGTCATTTGTACCCTATAGCCTTGCATTCGCTGCTTTATTTGCCGTAGGCATTGGGCTTTCATTTATTTTATAGTTAGGTAAGTTATGTCTTATTTATTAGATGCGCTAAAGCAGTCGCAGCAATCAGATATGAGTGCTGAACAGTACGACTTACAATCTGAGCAGTTAAAGCAACAGCAAGCACTTAAGCGTTATAGACGATTAGCATTAGTATTTGGTACAAGCTTAGCTGCTTTTATTGCGGTAGCGGGTGGCTTTACCGCCGGAAAGTGGTTTCAAAGTACGACTTTATTAAACGCAGCGGAACCCGCTGTAATTAAGGTGGTGGAAAGCGAAAAATCATCGCCTAACAAAGACGTTAAAGAGGAAGATGCTGAAGCTGAAGCTGAAAAACAGCAAGTAGCTAAGTTGGAGCCTGCTAAAGTAGCTCCAACAAATACTGCAACGATTGAAGGGCAACTTGTGCATGTGCAAACCCCCAATGGTGTACAGCAAATGTTATTAACCCCAAATGGTCAGTATATTCCTATGCCGTCGAGCCAGGTCACGAGCGCAGCAGGTTATAATCAGCAAGACATGCAACAAGTAATGCCTGTTCAAAATTATAATCAGCCAGCGTTTAACCCACAAAGTAATTACAATTCAAATAATGCACAAAACACTGCGGTATTTGGGCAAAATCAAAATACCGCATCGGCTCAACTTGATATGAGTAAATATAAAGTATTGGGTAAGCCAATTAATGGCAGCACCCAATCTCAACAGACGAGTGACCCTGAGCTTGATGCTGTGCCTACAACTCTTAAAAATGCATTTGCGCAAGCTATACAAGATGTCGAAAAAAACCAAGATTATGAAGTTACTCAAGCGTCAAAAACGTCATCACGTGTTGAGCCTGTTGAGTTATTACCTGATGGTTTGCAATCAATGTTACCTAGTATTAAATATCAAGCGCATATATATTCATCGAGTGCTGATAAACGTTGGATCAAGCTAAATGGCCGAGAATTACACGAAGGAGAAAGCATAGGAGCTCTAACAGTCACAGAAATTACACCTGAGCAAAGTGTGCTAGATTTTGATGGTTATGAGTTTAGCTTAAAAGCTTTGCAAGACTGGCCGCAGTAAGCGCTTAGTTATCATGTTGAGAGCTCGGTAGAATATTGAGCTCTCAATAGTGCTTAGGATAATATTGAATTTTTATAAAAGCGTTCTAAATCAATGTTATATTCTTTAGGTTTAATCGCTGACTCAAGAGTGTCTACAGTTTTTTTATTAGATAAATCAATATCTTTTACTTCGGTGTAGCGGCTATGCTTAGCGCTGTAAAATGTTTTAACGACAGGTTTTAGTGGTGCCCCCGGATTACTCTTGGTGACCAAACCCACTCTTTGACTCGATAACCTTACAAGCGTTCCTACCGGATGGATGCCAATACATTGAATAAATTTATTAAGCAGCACAGGATCAAAGCTATCAGGGCACCCGTCTTTTAATATTTTAAACGCCTTTATTGGCTCCATGCCTGCTTTATAAACACGTTCTGCGGTAAGTGCATCATAAACATCTACAATTGACGCCATACGCACATACTGACTTATCTCGTCACCTTTTTTACCAAACGGGTAGCCTTTACCATCGAGTCTTTCGTGGTGCATACCTGCAATATCTACCGCGATTCCTGTTAAGCCAGAGTCTTCTAATATCTCTTTACTGAAAAGCGAATGCATTTTCATTATTTTAAATTCGTCGTCTGTAAAGCGGCCAGGTTTGTTTAGCACTTCATCAGGGATTTTTATTTTACCAATGTCGTGTAATAGTGCGCCGGTAGTCAGCTCAACAATAGTGTCTTTCTCTATATTTAAGTGTTTTGCAAAAATACCCATTAATATTGATACATTAATTGAGTGCTCAAGTAGGTAGGCATCTTTTTGGCGCATTTGGGTAAGGCAGGCTAGGGCATCTTGATTTCTAAAAACAGAATCCATAAAGCCACTTGCCAGTTCTCTAAACGGTGCTATATCTATATCACGGCCAGATTTTATATCTTTAAATGCTTTTATTTGCAGTGTTTTTGCTTCGTCATAAAGCTTTTTTGCTTTTCCCATTTCTTGCTCAGCGCTGTTTATTTTTTGCCAAGGATCACGCTTTATTTTTGTTGTAGGTGTAGCGATAGGATCTTTTTCAGGGACTGAATCAATGAGGGTTTTATCTGGGTCGATTTCTACTTCTAAAATACCTGCTTTTATCAGGTTATTAATACCAGCTTGAGTTTTAACCCAGCCTTGGTTTTTAATTTTAATGCTGCCAGTTTGTTTGGTAACGCTTTGCACAAACATACCTGGGACTAACTTAGTAATAGGAATGGTTTTCAATTTCACGGCTTCAGTTGTTAATCTACTTTTAAACTAACAAACTTATACGTAACGACCAAATAAAAAAGGCACTTTACAGTGCCTTTTTTTATTTTTTAGTGAAAAACTATTAGCTTAATTATTCATCATCTTCAACAAGCGTCATTAGCGAGGTATTACCGCCTGATGCTGTTGTATCAATACTAATTGTTTTTTCAGTAATTAAGCGCTTGATTAATGTATCGTAATACTCAGAGCTAATTACCGGTAAAATTGCGCCTTTACGCTGTGCAAGCTGTTGGCTGAAGTAGCCTAAACGAGACGAGCGAGCGGCAACTACCGCACCAGCTAAATGAGGGTGAGCTAAGATAGCTTGTAACTGATTAGGTTTAGCTACTTGGAAAACACCTTCAGCAACACCTGTAGAGATAAATTTATCTTTAAAGGCAACAGCTTCATCGTAAAACAGCTCAGACGCTACAGTAATTACCGTATTACCTGCGGCAATAGCGGTAATGATAGACAATGCCCAGAAGTTAAATGATGTGCTCTTATCTGCATAACACACTACACAACCACGCGCTTCTAGATGAAGTGTATTAGACTCACCCGTTGGCCCTGGCAGGGTAGTAAATTTACGCATGTGCTTTTCAAGGCGGTTAAGCTGTGCACGAGCTTCTGATAATGTTAATGCTAAATCGTCTGCTAAATCGTCGATAATTTCTACCGTCGCGATTTTAGCAAGCAACTGACGTACAGCCGAAACTCGGTCGTTTAGTGGTGTTGCACGCCAGATTTTTTCATCGCGCATTGAGTTAGCCATTAGCTTTTTAACTTGCTCATCTGCACCGCTGTAGTGGTGTAAATCAAGCTCATCTGGCGTCAGGTTTGTCATTTGCACGTTATCTGGTGATGCCTTTTCTTTTACTAAACGTTGAAGGTAGTTAGGGCCACCGGCTTTAGGGCCAGTACCTGATAAACCACGGCCACCAAATGGTTGCACACCAACAATAGCACCAATCATGTTTCGGTTAATGTAAACATTACCCGCACGTGACATTTTAGCAAGGTACTCACAGCGCTCTTCAATACGTGAATGTACACCCATTGTTAAGCCATAACCTGTGTTGTTAATTTGATCCATCACATCATCAAGTTCGCTCGATTTAAAGCGAACAATATGAACACATGGGCCAAATACTTCACGCTTAAGTACTGATAAATCTTTGATTTCGTATAAACGAGGTGCAAAAAAGTATGCGCCATTTTGCGTGTTATCCGGAATTTTACACTCGTAATGAAGTATAGAATTACCTTTTAAGTACTCAACGTGCTCGTTTAAGTTTTTAAGTGCTTTTTCATCAATTACCGGACCAACATCAGTTGATAGTAACGATGGGTCGCCAATGTGTAGCTCAGCTAGGGCACCTTTAAGCATTTCGATAATGCCATCTGCTACGTCATCTTGAATGAATAACACACGAAGAGCAGAACAACGTTGCCCAGCACTTTGAAAACCAGAACTGATCACATCGTCAACTACTTGCTCAGGAAGCGCCGTTGAGTCGACAATCATACAGTTTTGGCCACCTGTTTCTGCAATTAACGGTACTTGAATATCGTTACGTGCAGCAAGTGTTTGAGAAATTAATGTGCCTGTTTCAGTAGAGCCTGTAAACATAACCGCTTGAATGCGCTCATCAGGAACAATTGTTTTGCCTACTTCAGAACCACGAGCAATAACCGGTTGAACAACATGCTCAGGTAAACCAACAGACAGCATTAGTTCAATAGCACGAAGGGCGATTAAACTTGTTTGCTCAGCAGGCTTTGCAATTACAGTGTTACCTGTAACAATCGCAGCGGCAACTTGGCCTAAGAATATTGCAAGCGGGAAGTTCCACGGGCTAATACATAAAATAACGCCACGGGCTTCAAAACGCTCATCTTGCGATAGCTCCTCAGCGCGCGCCGCGTAGTAACGGCAAAAATCAACCGCTTCACGTACTTCATCAATACCATCTTGCGCTACTTTACCTGCTTCTTTAATACAGATAGCAACAAGTTCGTCGTGATGACGCTCTAATATGTCAGCAACGCGACGCAGTAAGTTAGCACGTTCTCTTACTGGTGTTTGTGACCATGATTCAAGTGCTGCTTCAGCGTTAGCCAGTAATACTTTCATCTCTTCGCCAGTTTGCAATTTAACGTGGCCGATGATTTCTTTGTGATTTGCTGGGTTTTTAACTGCAAGTGAGCCTTCAGGTACTTGGCTTTGCTCAATTAAGTGCTCGTTAAACCATGTTTCAAGATTCTCTTTGAAAGGAGTGATAACGTTAATGTCGGTTAAATCCATGCCTTTAGAGTTAGCACGTTCTTCACCGTATAAATCAATTGGCATTTTGATTTGCGTATTGTACTTATTACGCAAGCCTTGCAATGTTTCTACAGGGTCTGGAAGTAATGATTCAACAGGTTTTGTTGTATCAACAATTGCGTTCACAAATGATGAGTTAGCACCATTTTCTAATAAACGACGAACAAGGTACGCAAGGAGGTCTTCATGTTGACCAACTGGGGCATATACGCGGCATTGAATTTTTTCTTCGTTAACGATTTGGTCGAATAATGACTCACCCATACCGTGCAAACGTTGAAATTCAAAACCAGTGTTGTCGCCTTTGGCTACTTCTAGAATAGTTGCGGCAGTGTAAGCGTTATGTGTAGCAAATTGCGGATAAAGCACATCGCGCGCTTCAAGCATTTTAATAGCACACGCTTTGTAAGAAACGTCTGTTGTTGCTTTACGGGTAAATACAGGGTAGTGATCTAAACCATCTTGCTGTGTGGTTTTGATTTCAGTATCCCAGTACGCGCCCTTAACTAGACGTACCATCATCTTGCGACCAACGCGGGTTGCAAGATCAGTTAGCCATTCAATTACAAAAATAGCGCGTTTTTGATACGCTTGAACCGCTAAGCCAAATCCTTGCCAATCACCAAGATCTTCATCACTGAATACCGCTTCAATTACATCTAATGAAATATCTAAACGGTCTGCTTCTTCTGCATCAACGGTAAAGCCGATATCGTATTTTTTAGCGGCAAGAGCAAGTTCTTTTAACTTTGGTACTATTTCTTCCATCACACGGTCTTTATGAGTGAACTCATAGCGTGGATGAATAGCAGAAAGCTTAACTGAAATACCCGGGCTCTTAATTGGACCACGACCATTAGCCGCTTTACCAATTGAGTGTATAGCATTCATGTAGCTGTCAAAGTAACGCTTCGCATCTTTCATTGTGCGCGCGCCTTCGCCTAGCATATCGTAAGAATATACGTAACCTTTTTGCTCTGTTTCGGCAGCACGTTCAATTGCCTCGTCAATGGTACGACCCATTACGAATTGCTTGCCCATAATTTTCATAGCAAAGTTTACAGACTTACGAATAACTGGCTCACCTAAACGACCAATGGTCTTTTTAAGCATGCCGAACTGTTGTTCTTTAGTTTTGTCTGTGTAGTTAACCATTTTACCGGTAACTAATAATCCCCAAGAAGATGCGTTTACAAATAAAGAATCGCTGCTTCCTAAATGAGAGCTCCAATCACCTTTGGCTAACTTGTCACGAATAAGTACATCTTGAGTTGCTTTGTCTGGTACGCGAAGCAGTGCTTCGGCCAAACACATTAATACAACGCCTTCTTCACTAGAGAGTGAAAATTCATTTAAAAGCGCATCAACACCGCCTTGCCCATCTTGCTCTTTACGAATGTTCAAAACAATCTGGCGGGCTCTTTCCCAGGCACGACTTCGTGCTTTTACGCCTACTTCTGCAAGCGGTAAAATATGATCAATAACTGCATTTTCATCTATGCGGTAGAAGTCACGGATTCTTTGTCTGATAGGACAAGTAGTAGTTAAATCGCCGTTGAATAACATAAGCAACCCTCAGGATGTTAAGAATTAAAGTAAAATTAATTACCAATAAATTACCAGTGATATTGTGAGTGCATTCTAATTAAAATTCAGCAGAATATGCTGGTTAAATTTCGCGATTTACGATAATTTACAGGGTATAAATTTAACTTATCCGCATAAAATTCTGTTATGACAATTCCAAATAGATTACGCATGCTAGATCGTATTGATTTAGCCATACTAGACGTTCTTCAAAAGAACGGCAGAATTTCTAATGTTAACCTCGCAAAACAGGTTAATTTGAGTGCCAGCCCGTGCCTAGATCGTGTTAAACGATTAGAGCAAGAAGGGTATATTGAAGGCTATTATGCCAAGCTTAGCGAAGCTAAACTTAATCAGAGCTTAGTAGCGCATGTTCAAGTATCGCTTGTTGCTTCAAATACAGCTGTATTTAAAGTATTTAGAGAGCACATATTAAGGATAGAACAAGTAGTCGAATGTGACATGGTTGCTGGTGGTTATGATTACTTATTAAAAATTCGCGTTTCTAATATGGAAGAATATAGACAAGTTCTTGGCGACTTAGTAGATATTCCCGGCGTGGGTACTCATCATACTTATATGGTGATCGAAAAGATTAAAAAGGACGAAGGATTGCTAATCGATATTTAAGCTTTTCTCAAGTAATAAAAAAACCGCAATTGCGGTTTTTTTATTTTAGTAGATAAATGCTATGCCAAATAGTTAGTACATCACCTTATACATAATTTATTACGACCTTCCGACTTCGCTCTGTATAAGGCCGTATCCGCCGCGCATATTAATGCCTCAGATGTTCTGTATTGATTATCGTATTCACACGCTAAACCCTGACTTACACTTATTTTTACATTCGCTGGTAAACCGAGATCTCTAAAATTAATGTTGAGTATTTTTTCTTGAATACGCTTAGCAATCATTTGTGCATTTGAAATGTGCGAACGAGGCAGCACAACAGCAAACTCCTCACCACCATAGCGTGCTACTAAACTGTCTTTAGATGGTAAGCACTCTTCAATTGTACGAGCAACTTTTTGAAGGCACTTATCACCTTTTACATGGCCAAAGTTATCGTTAAATAATTTAAAGTAATCAATATCAATAAGTATAAAGCTAAGAGGCTGCTTGTTAACTATGCACTCTTGCCAATTTTTTATGATGGTTTTTTCTAAAGTACAGCGATTAGCAATACCAGTGAGATGATCAAGTTTGGCTACGTTTTCCAGTACTTTATATTTTTTAACGTGCTTTGAAATATCATGCATTATACAAATAAAAAGTGGGGTACTTGCGACTACCGATTCGGGTAAACATGAGATAGATAACTCAACATCTAAACAGTTACCATTGTTTTTTCTTATTTTAACTTCTTTCGGACCATGGTTGAGTGGTGTTTGATAGTTGTTTTTCCAACTTTCAAACATGTATTTATAGTCATCGCGATACTGTTCTTGTAAACAATCTTGCCATTTTTTACCTATTAATGAATCAGACGTTACATTGAAAAAACGTGCTGCTACGGGATTTACTGATTCAAACACCCCATCTGCATTAACAATAAAAATAGCATCGGCCATGACATTAGTGACATTAATAATTGCGCTTGTTTTTTCATTGTTAACGGTATTAGAAATGCTGCTGATTAATGCAGATACAGCGCTGTCGGTGTTGTTTGCTCTGCTATTTTCATTATTGTTAGACATGGTGTTGCTCATTTTTATTGTTAATGAAACTTTATGTCTAGCAGTTTATTCAATTTATGGGTTTTAAACCTTTCGGTAACCTTCTGATTTAAGTTGTTGTTATTTATGTTTATTTAAGGGGCGTTTTTAAATAAATTGCACCGCAATTAATATGCCTGTGCAATTTAAAAATAAGTATTACTAATTAGAGTTCTTTTTCATTCTTAACTTGGGGATCAGCGCTTTCATATTTATTGCCATTACACTCAACGTTAAAGATTAAGCATACAGAGCCATTATTTTCATCTGTGTCGGTAATGATAATTGTGTGGCCGTTGTCACTTACTTTATAGCTGAAGTCTTGGGCGCATGGTTTTTGTGTGTCGATATTGGTGATAGTAGCGCCAGTAAATACGAAACTATTTTGAATTGTGGCGTCGTCTAAATTGTAGTTGCCAGCGGTTTCAGTTCTTACAACACCACCGCCAGTAGCGGATTCGCCATTTTTTGTATAGCTAAAAATAGCTTCACCGTTGTTAAGTTTAATATTTACTTGAAAGTCGACATTTTCTAGGGTGTTATTCATATCATTTCCTTTATGAGTAATTATAGTTGGAAGTTCGTAATGCCTAATTTAACTAGGCTTGTTTTTATTTCTGATATCTCGTCTTCTCTGTTTAAACAGGTATAAGCTTGTACTAGTGGGTATGTTATTTTTACGCTCTGACTTATTTTTGCAGCTTCAGAAATTGCTTTGATAGCACTTAAGCAAAATTGCTCTCGCTGTTTATTAGTTGTAGCTAAGTTTGCTTTGATTAAGTTTATTCTTGTATATACTAAGTAATCACCAGTTTTAGTTAGGCTGGCTAATTGATGTTTGTAGTTTTCATTATTCTCAAGCTCAGTTAATAACTCCTGCGCTTTGAGTGGTGATTGTCTATTTATAAAATATTGAATCAGTGTAATTTGTGTATTAATAGTGCTGGTATTTTTAAAATTTTGAGATTTTAAAAAATTAATTATTTTTTCAATTGTTGAGTCAGTAGCTTCATCAGTAGATAGCATTAGTGAATGTGCTAAAGAGCGATAATACATAAGCTGAAATTTATTGTTTTTTGGATCTTGTACTAAAGCTTCATTGATAACTTGATTAGCCAAGCTGGCTTTTTTATGGGCCATCCGTTTATCACTCAAATAGCTCAGTAAATAACTTTGTTGCATATATAGGTTTGCTGACGTGTAAAAAAGGCTTGCATCACTAGGGTAGTTAGCAATCAATTTTGTGATTACGCCAACTGCACCTTCCAATATATTAACTGCTTCATTAAAGTTACTTAGCTTCTCTTCTGTTTTTGCAAGCCAACTAATCGTATCGGATTTATCTCGAAGTAAATCTTTGTTATTGGGTTTCAGTTCAAGCGCTTTATTTTTAAGTAAAAGTGACTCTGCAAAGTTCTTTTTTGCAGCGCTGTAGTTGGATTTTTCAATGTATAAAGAACCTAAAGAATTAGACGAATATGATAATTCCATAATGGAGTTAAAATCATTGGCTGCCAGCGCATACATTTTTTTACTGTAAGCGTGGTATTTTTTAAACATTTGCTCAGTAGCTTGATGATCATTTTGATCATAAGCTAATTGACCAAGCCAAAAGGCATTGGCGCCTGCAAGCGTTAGTAGCTCTAAGTTGTCAGGCTGTATTTGTAATAATGCCTCAAGGCGGGTGCGGGCGTTTTCAAAGGCGGTAAAGGCTTCATCGGTTTTACCTCGCGAATAAGCTACTTCACCCATTGCTTCGAGGGTTTGTGCGTACTGAAAACGGTTGTTAAATTGTGCTTTATTATCGCTAAAGCTAAAAAGTGAACTTGAATCGTCAGTTTGATCAGTAAAATACTCAAGTGCTTTATTACTAATACCATCAAGTAAGTCCATACGTTCAACGCTACGTAATTTATCGGCAAAGTCGCCGACCATAAACCCCAGTAAGCTTTCGGCCTCAAGCTGTTTTTTTTGCGCATGTTGTTGGGCTTTAAAACTAGTGAAGCTCATTAATAACGCGGTAAATGTAAGTAAGCACAATAAAGTAACGGTCACTCGTTTTGCTCTTATTTTTGTTTTTGTTTTTTTTACAGAGCTTTTGATAAGAGCATGCTCGTTATCATCTAATTTAAACAGTTTGTCGTTAAGTAATAGCTGCGCTTCTTGTAGCGGTTTACCTGGCGCTAGGAGGTAAGCACTACTTTTACCTTCATCTACCCAATTTTGTGCTTGATGTTGTAAACGACTTTTTATTGCTAAGGCATCTTTATGGTCATTAATCCATTGTTTTGCGCGCGGCCATTGACGCAATAATGCCTCGTGAGCAAGGCTAAAACAGGCTTCTTGGTTTTGTAAATGCGATACAAATAAACGGCTATCGACCATGGCTTGCACAAGCTCTTTTTGGCTTGTGTTTGTTAATGTTTGCCAGCGGGCAGCGCGGCTCGTAATGGTTTTACCATCTGGGTTTAAAGTGATCAGTTGTGATAATACGCTTTTTAGTTGCTGCTGTTGCTCATTACTAAGGTCAATAAATATATCTTCTGCTTTTTTGCCTATGGCGCCCTCAATACCCCCGAGTTTTTTGTAAACACTGTACAGTAGCTCGTTATTATCACTGCGCTGTAAGTACAGCTCTTGCAATGTGTATTGCAGCATGGGCAATGCATCGGGGTTATTGGCGGTATCGGCGCACAATATTTCATCCAGTGGTGTTTGAGTTTGTGGGTCATTGGAGAACGTTAAATTAGCGGTTAACGCTGGCAGGCGAATAATTTGTTGGAGTTCTTGGCGGTTTGGCGGTGTTAAATCGTAGTGCGCGCCATGAGCTTTGCCTGCCATTAAACTTGGTTGTTCAACCACTAAAGGGTAAAAGTCGTTACGACACGCACTAAATACAATCACAGCTTTAGAGATTGCTAAGCGTTCAATAACCGATAAAAAATGGCTGCGTGTTTCGCTACTAAATATAGGAGAAGAAAGCAGTACTTCTAAGCGGTCAATAAATAAAAATAACTGGGGTGTTTTAAGTTGTGTAGAGGCTTTACTAAGTGCAGCTTGTATGGCGTTAATTACGCCATCTATTGCCAATTCTAGTTGCTCTGCAAGTGTTTGCGCGCTTAATCCTTCAAACACAGGCTGGGCGTTTATATCCCAATCAAGTAATGCAGAAGCTAAATCTAAAAAAAGTCTATTTTTATGCACATCTGCAAAGTCGATCTGGGTGTAGGAAATAACCCCGATGCCATTATAGCCTCGCTCATCTAGCAGTCTTGGTAAAATTCCAGCATTAACAAGCGAGGATTTACCTGTACCACTAGGGCCAAGTATTAAGCAAAAAGCACGACCGTAATTTACCTGGCTAGATATCCTTTCCAGCAGGGTAGCTATAGGTTGGGTACGGCCAAAAAAAACGTGGGTATCATTTGGGTTATATGCACGCAGGCCTAAGAAAGGGGATCCTCCCTGCCATGTACTTTTAGTGCTTGGGATAGGATCTGCTAACGGAAAAGATAATTTTGCAATAATGCGGTAGCCACGTTTACGGATAGTTTCAATATAATGTGGTTCATTGGCTTTATCACCGAGCGCTTTTCTTAGCTGAGTGATAGTTTTATGTAATGGATTATCGCCAATATCAGTATTTTTCCAGCATTTATTGAGCAATTCATCTCTGCTTACAATGTCGCCATTTTGTTGACACAAATGCAATAAAACTTCCATCGCTTTGGGCTCTAACTGTTTGGCTTTACCAGTGAGTTGAATTGAGTTAGTTGAAGGTGTTACTTGCCAATCGCCTAGGTAGAAGGGGTTGCGCATCATCATTACTCATTATTGTTTTTTTATTATTAAAATTAAGTGCGTATTGATATTTATTAACACTATTTATATGGCAAATAAATCTATAACACAACTATTTGAGTTTATTCTGAGCAGAGGGGGGAGTAAAGGATGAGCTTGCAGATATGCAAGCTCAAAATAAAAATAAATTAGCTTTCTAGGTCGGCTTTGTTAATTGTAATGACGCGTTGAGGGAATGGAATTTCAATATCAGCGTTATTAATTGCTTTATAAACACCACCGTTAATAGCCAGTTTGGTTTCGATAATTTTAGTAGTAGGCACCCAGTATCGGTAGCTTATTGTAACACCGCTATCGGCGAAGCGTTCAATACCCACTTGTGATAACGGATTTTGTGCGACTAATTCATGTGCTTTAAGTACGTCTTCAATGAGGCTAATCGCGTTATCAGAGCAAGCACTATAGGCTATGTCTATTTCACCTTTGACCAATGAGTAACTAAATGAGTTATGAAGTATTTCACCCACTATGTGCTTATTTGGAATGGTGATTTCTACTTTTTCTTCATTGATTAAAATAGTGTAGCCAAGCTCAATTGTTTTAACTTGGCCGCTTACATTTTTAACTTCAATAGTATCACCAACAACAAAAGGTCGAGTGGCTATAATGGCAAGGCCTGCACCATAATTAGAAAGCATTCCTTGTAGCGCTAAACCAGCACCTAAAGATGCAGCACCAATGGCTGCTACAAATGGCGTAACGCTAATACCTATTTTGCCAAGTGCAATAATTATAACCATTACAATTAGCAGTACTTTTACCACGCTACTGACAAAGTTTGTGAGCGTAATATCAACGTTATGACGGGTCATTAACGCGGCTACAAATTTGGCAAGCTTTTGTGCTATCCACAAACCAATGAGGACGATAAAAATAGCGCCAACAATTTGCATACTGTAGGTAACCATATACTCAGTAAGCATGGTGTAATATTTTTCAAACTGTTCGATTTCAGAACTGATCATAAAGCGCTCTAAGTTAGGGCTATGTTGTATTTTTCCAACTATAGCAAAATGTTGACTAAAAATGGATATAACAGCGGCACTATAATCGCTGTTAATAAAGCACTTAGTGCCATTGCAACTGATGAGTAAGCGCCTACTTTTGGATGCTCAGCAATAGCAGCAGCGGTCCCAATTGCATGGCAAGCTGTGCCCATGGCAACGCCTTGAGATTCGTGATTAAAAATATTAATGAGTTTAAAAAGCATAAAACCAAATAAAGCGCCTAGTAAACCAATAAAAATAACTAAAGCCGCAGCAAGTGAGCTAATCCCTCCTAACGAGTCAGTAACAATTAAAGATATTGGGGTCGTCACACTGAGTGCGGCAACAGATGCACTTAGCTGTGCAGGTGCGTTAAATAATATGCTTAGCAAAAATGCCACAACGGTTGCGTTAACAATGCCTAAGCTACATGTTGCGACTATGAGTAATAGATTTTTTCGTACGTGTGTAAACTGCTGATATAAAGGAAGCGCTAGAGCCACAATTGCGGGCTCTAATAACCAGCTTAGTAATTTGCTGTGCGTGGCAAATTGCGTATAAGGCAAATTTAGATTAACGAGTAGTAAAGCGATAATACTAATACTTAAAAATACGGGGTTGGTGAGCGATTTAAATACGCTGTTTTTTATACTTTGGTTTACGGCCCTTAGTGCTAAAAATAATACAATAATAAAAGGAATACTTAGCCACCATAAATTAGGCTGTAGCTCTGAAATAGCGGAAAAAGTAAAATTAGTCATTATTTTCTCTTCCCTTAAAGTACGCAATTACACTGCTAACAAGCAATAAGGTAGTTATAGGGACTAGCACCACCACTGAGGCTAAAAATGCCCAGTGCGATTTTATAAGACCGAGATGCTCAATAAATCCCACACCCGCTGGAATGAAAAAGATAGGCATAATATTTAAAATAGGGGAGGCGCATGGTTTTACATGTTGCTCTTTTACAATACCCGATAAGAGTAAAACTAATAAAATAACCATAGCGAGTAACGGCGCAGGAAAGCTTCCACCAATAAAGTGCATAATGAGTTTAGCCCAGGCTAAACATAGTAAAATAATAGCGCTACTGAGCAGATATTTCATCAAAGTGGCTCACAGAAAAGATAAGAGCTTAACTTTAACAAATCAAACTCTTTTATGCATTGTGCAATAGTCTACCAGTGCTTTGTATTTGCGTAGGTTATATCCACTTTTCCTTTTGCTTTAGCAATTGCTTTTTTAGTGTTTGGGTTTAGCAATAAGCGAATTTGGCTGAAGGTTTCTTTAGCGAGTATTTTTCGTTGGTTTGGTTTATAGCTAAGTTGTGTAACACGTTTAATAGCAGCAAGCGTATCGGGTGAGCGCTCAAGTAATGTATTGAGCATGTTTTGCGTGGCTTGTTGAGTATCATCGGTAAGCTGAGTAACTAAACCTAGCTCATTTGCTTGTTGTGCTGTGATTGGGTTTGCGTGGCTTGCAAGCCAAAGGGCTTGGTCACGCTTAACTAAACCGCTCATCATTACATTTGCGCCCATATCGGGGCACAACCCCCAACGCGCTTCCATAATGGCAAGCTTGGCATCAATATGAACAATCCTGTAATCGGCACCCAGCGCTATTTGTAAACCACCCCCTAAACAGTTGCCATCAATTTGTGCAATAACAGGCACGCTCAGTGACTGCCAGCCTAATACTACTTTTTGCGCTAAGTTTTGATTGCCAGGTAACCATTTAAGCAATAATTTTATAATATTCAATGGTGCCGCCATTACGGCTGATATATCAAGGCCTGCACAAAAATGCTCGCCATCGCCTTTTATTACTACAGCACGAATACTGCGATCTCTTTTTATGTTTTTAATGGCTTTGTTTAGCTCTACAAACATTTCAAAGCTTAATGCGTTTTGTTTTTTTGCTCTGCTAAGCGTGACGGTTGCAATGCCATTTTGTTTTTCTAGTTTTATCATTACACACTCCTCTGACCTGTTAGTTGAGCTTATGTTGTTATAAGAATTAAGTAAAGTGACGGTATTTTTTAAATAAATGGAATTTATTGGTAAAGCTGTAGTCTTAAAGGGTTAGATTTAGATGAGAAAAAGCTAAATAATTAGAACTTGAGATAATAAAATTTTTTACGTTGTTATTTTAAGCTTAAATTAAAAAAGTAATCTTGAAATTCAATGGGTTAGTTAAATTGTTATTTATTGTTTGAGTTGTATGCTGAATAAAGCATGACTCAGTTACAAAAAAGTCAGTGTTTTACGCTTTTTTTTATCAAAATGATGATGAGATTTGATAATATAGCGCAACTTAAAAGCTTAAGGTTAAGCACATATGTCGGGTCCACGTTTATATACGGTAGAAGAAGCTACTCACCAAGCTTATGATATTTTTTTAGAGCTAGCGCCAAATAACTTGAGTGATAAAGATGTTGAAGACTTTAATGAGTTTAGAGAAGACCTAGGCTTTATTGAAGAAGATGAGCCAGACGATCAGTGGCAAGATTTTGTTGCCCTTGAGATAGAGCCAGAGCACTTTATTCAGGTGTTAGTTGGTTTAGAATTTGAAAATGATGATGTTTTGTTTGCTAAAATTTTGATTAGTCGTGATAAAGATGCTCCGTTTTGTCATATTTTATGGAAAGAGAGTGAATAAGCAATACCGCTTATTTTTATAATTGTGTGCAGAGAGAGTGTTGTGCGTAAGTATTTATTTTTAATTTTTTTAATAATTAGCTGCCCAAGTTGGGCTGTTGATCCATTTGAAGATTTTCATGAATATGGCAAGCTCTCTGATGAAGAAATTCATGAGTTACACAAAGGTGATATGCTTTACGGTGATACTGAATTTGGTTTTATTCTAAGTAAAGGTAACACCAATTCGACCAGTTTTAAGCTCAAAGGTAATTTATACCAAGATTTTGAAAAGTGGCGTAACCAATTCAAAATAGACTCTCTTTATAAGCGTGACGAAAACGATGAAAGCGGTGGCACTGATGTTACAGCTAATCGTATTTTTGTATCAGCGCAAGGTAACTATAAAGTAGGTGTTAAAAACTCCTCATTTTTTATTTACGGTGATTACGAAGAAGATGAGTTTAGTGGACTTGATTTTAAAAGCACTGTGGCGACAGGCTATGGTGCGCGTGTATATCAAGGCTCTAAAAACAAAGTAGATATTGATATAGGACCTGGTTTATACCGTTCAGTCGCCGATGAAGATTCGGATGTGAGCGAAGATGAAATTGATAAAACCGGTTATTTAGTACGTGTTGCAATGCAGTGGGAACGTTTAGTTTCTAAGCGTACTCGTTTTAATCAAGATGTGAGTATAGAGCAGTCGCTTTCAGGTCTTAATTCTCGCTTAAAATCGGAAACCGCACTAATAAGCCAAGTGATTGGCGCGGTATCACTCAAATTTACCTACATGTATCGTTATAATTCAAAACCCGAAGATGATAAACTCAAGTTTGACTCAGAGCTGAGTGCTACATTGGTATACAGCTTTTAAGTATTTATTTAATTTAGAGAATATTATGTATCAGCATAAACAGTATGCGGTGTTTATCTTTTTTGTATTAGCGTGGATTGGCGGTTTTGTGGCGCTTGCGTGGAACTTGTTAGGCGCTGATGGACCTTTAATAATATTTACTGGGATTTTAGTGCTGGTGGGCTTTTTGTTCCATGGCCTAACAGTAAAAGTAGATGATAAAAATATTAGCTGGGCGTTTGGTCCAGGCGTTGCTGGGCAAAGTATTGAGCTTAGCGAAGTAGCAGAAGCAAAAGCAGTTCAAAACTCTTACAGGCACGGTATTGGTATGCGAATTACTCATGATGGTTGGGTGTATACAGTATCTGGCTTTAGTGCAATACAGTTAACGCTCAAAGATGGCACCTTGTATAGAGTTGGTACAAACGATCAAAAAGGTTTACTAGCTGCTTTAAAAGAAAACGTATCAATCGCGCTGCCTAGTAAGCCAAAAGCTGAAACGGTTAAGCGTAACAATATGATATAAAAAAAGCGCCTAAGGCGCTTTTTTTATCTGTTTAGCAGTGCATTAGTGGTCGTGGCCACACCCACCTTCGCCATGTACGTGGCCGTGAGTTAATTCATCTTCTGTAGCATCACGTACTTCTAGTATTTCTACATCAAAGTTAAGTGTTATACCTGCAAGTGGGTTATTACCATCTACAATCACTTCTTCATCTTGGATATCGATGATCATTACTGATTGGTCACCATCATCTGTTGATGCACGAAATTGCATGCCAACTTCAATTTCCATACCTTCAAACATTGATTTAGGTACTGCTTGCATTAGGTTTTCGTGGCGCTCGCCGTAACCTTCTTCAGGTTCAACCTTTACGCTAAGCGTGTCGCCTGGTTGCTTGCCCAGCAAAGCATTTTCTAGGCCTGAAATTAAATAGCCTGTGCCAATGATAAAGTGTAGTGGCTCACCACCGAACGAGTTATCAATGCTATTGCCATCATTATCCATTACTGAATAATGCATTTTTACCACTTTGTTTGCCGCAACGATCATAGTCATTCCTATTTATTCATCTTCAAGAGAGTAGGGTAGAGGCAGAATGCTTAGCTCCACCTGAGGTGTGTGTTTTGCACGAAGTACCTGAGTTACATCAGTATCGTTTGGCAACACAACGAGGCCTGTTAATTTATTTGTTTGCTCATCAAAGCTTTGTGCAATAAGTTTACCTGCACGGCGCCAATTTTCGCCTAATTGGGTTTCTAAATCAGGCTCTGAAAGAATCCCTTCGCTTTGCCCTGAAACGATATACATTGCACGTTTATTTTTACCAAGGTACTTCATACGGGCTACGGTTTCTTGACCTGTATAACACCCTTTTTTGAAACTTATACCGCCAATAGCATGTAGGTTTACCATTTGAGGAACGTACTCGCCAATTGCATCTGCACTTAGCTGAGGCTCACCGGCAAGCATCGCTGCTTGTTGCCAAGGGGCTTCGTTATCAAGTGTGGATACGTTATCAGGCATGCTAAATTGGTTATCAACCATTATTAAAATACGGTTATCAGCTAATTTTAGCGCTTTACCATTCGTAAAATCACACGCGCTTGCATCGCCTTCAAAGCTAATATCAAGTTGTGCCAGTACATCAGATAAATCATCACCAATTAAACCAATTAAACGCTTTGAGCATTCAGTAATATCAACTTTTGCAAATACAGCGTATTTTTTAAGTTCAGCTAATGATTTTTCAACTTCAGCTTGGCTACCCGCAAGGTAGTAACTATCTTGGTAAGAAAATAATTTAAATACACCCCAAAGTTTACCTTTGGCGCTGCAATGGCCAGCCCACAAATAATTACTGCTGGTTAATTTATTTAGATCTTGAGTGATTTGTCCGTGCAAATAAGATAATTTATCAGCACCGCAGAGGCTAATAAGTTGATGAGATAACGGACATGCATAAACGCTCGACATAAAAACCTTCTTTGCAATATAAATGAAGTGACATAATAACGCAGTTGTTACGTATGGTACAGACAAGCGCTTATTGGTGCGGGTTTATTATTTAATGAGAGATTAATAGCTGCTAAATAGGCTTGTGTTTGTTAAACTCGAGTCAATTAAGTATGAGGTTTAAAATGGTTGAAATTCATAGTAAAGCACGTATTCGTTGGGCTTGTCGTCGTGGCATGTTAGAGCTAGATGTTTTGTTTATGCCGTTTGTAGAAGAAGCATACGACTCTTTGAGCGCAGAGCAACAGGCTATCTTTCAGCGTTTGCTAACAGAAGAAGACCCTGACTTATTTGCATGGTTTATGGGTCATGAAGAATGTAAAGACGAGCAGTTAAACGGTATGGTTTCGCTGATCTTAGACCGAGTTCGTGTATAGGTTTACGGTTACAAATAATAAAGCTGACCACAAACCAATTGTGGTCTTTTTTTGTATGCTCAGTTTTATATTATGTTTATTTTTAGATTCACTATTAGCTATGCTTTTTTGTTTAATAATAAATGCACTAGCTGGCTTGATAATGTGGCGCAAAGCATTAGCAATTCACCCAAATGAGGGAATTATAATATTAGAACCAAAGTTATTTAGATTTGAGGGCGAGAGCTTAAAAATTCAGGGTGAAATAAGTAACAAAAGCCGATTTTATGGTAATAATATATGGCTTCATATTAAAGGTTTTAGTAACAACCATTGGCTTATAATTTCAGCCAATGGCGTTAATGAGCAAAGTTATGCGCGTCTAAAACGTGCCACTGTCGGCGCAATTAATTGCGTTTTGGAGTCAAAATAGTCGGCGTTGGATTCTCACTTTGTTCAGGGTAATCAATAGTGTAATGCAAGCCTCTGCTTTCTTTTCGCTCCATAGCACTTCTAATAATTAGCTCTGATACTTGCACTAAATTACGAAGCTCAAGCAAGTTGTTACTTACTCTAAAGTTTGCATAGTAATCGTGTATTTCTTGCTGTAGCAACTCAACTCTATGCAGTGCTCGTTCTAAGCGTTTAGTAGAGCGTACAATACCTACATAATCCCACATAAATAAACGTAGTTCATGCCAGTTATGGGTAATAACAATTTCTTCATCTGAGTTACTAACACGGCTCTCATCCCAATGAGGAAGCGCCATCGGCTCTGGTGCATGTTGTATTTTACTTAAAATATCTTTAGCTGCAGCGTGGGCAAATACAATGCACTCTAATAGTGAATTACTTGCCATACGGTTCGCACCATGTAAGCCTGTGTAAGCAACTTCACCTACAGCATATAAGTTATCGAGATCTGTTTTGCCGTTAAAGTCAGTCATTACACCACCACAGGTGTAATGCGCAGCAGGCACAACTGGGATTGCTTCTTTCGTTATATCGAGGCCTACACTTAAGCATTTTGCGTAAATAGTAGGAAAGTGCTCAATAATAAAGTCTTTATCTTTATGGCTAATATCTAAATAAACACAATTAGCGCCTAAGCGCTTCATTTCAAAATCGATTGCGCGTGCCACTATATCGCGTGGAGCAAGCTCTTCACGGCTATCAAAGTCTTTCATAAACCGAGTTCCATCAGGGCGCTTTAAATAAGCCCCTTCACCGCGCATGGCTTCGGTAATTAAAAAGTTTTGTAGCTCTGGATGATAAAGACTTGTTGGATGAAATTGATTAAATTCCATGTTGGCAACTTTACAACCTGCACGCCAAGCCATTGCAATACCATCACCACTTGATACGTCTGGATTGGATGTATATAAATACACTTTACTTGCACCACCGGTTGCAAGAGCAACAAATTTAGCTGAAATGGTTTCTACCTTTTTAGCTTTTTTGTTCCACACATACATGCCTTCAATGTGTGAGCCTGTTTTTCCGGCGCTTTTATCTGTGATTAAATCAATGGCGTTATATTGCTCTAAAAGCGTTATATTTTTATGAATTTTAACTTGGCTGATAAGTGTTGTTTGCACCGCTTTGCCTGTTGCATCGGCTGCATGCAATATACGACGATGGCTGTGACCACCTTCACGTGTTAAGTGAAAACGCTCTTTTCCTTTGCTATCAAACTCCATATCAAAGGGTACGCCTTGGTCGATTAACCACTGTAGGCAATCGTGAGCATTGCTGGCGGTATAATGAACAGCGTCTCTATCGCATAAACCGCCGCCTGCATCGAGTGTATCTTCAACATGAGATTCTATGCTGTCGTTTTGTTTATCAAATACAGCAGCTATACCGCCTTGGGCATACAAAGTAGAACCTTCGGTAAGCGCTCCTTTACTGATCACGGTAACGTTACAATAATTAGCTAGAGATAATGCAAGTGATAAGCCTGCTGCGCCGCTACCTATAATAGCGACATCTGCAATGTGATGTTTATTTTGGTTCATGTCAGAGGTACTTTGCGGTTACAATGCCCATATAGAGCAATATTTGTTTTTAATATCTGTAGTTGTATCATATTTGTTATACTACTACGTAGTGATTTTAAAGGCTTAGCGCCGTTATTATCATCTATTTTATAAAAAAATAATATTAAGCAGAACTTTTTATTCATAAAGAGGTCAGAGTATTTGTGAACAATGACGACAATATGAATAACAAGCAAAAATCAGACATAGGAGTACCGGCTCGAATGAGCGAGCAGGAATTAGATTTAGTGCTAGTAAAAAGGGTCCAGCAAGGAGATAAAAACGCCTTCAACCTATTAGTAAAGAAGTATCAAAACAAAATTGCAGGTTTGATCTCACGTTATGTATCTAACCAAGGCGATATTGCTGATGTAGCACAAGAAGCTTTTATTAAAGCTTACCGTGCACTTCCTAACTTTAGAGGTGACAGCGCCTTTTACACGTGGTTATACCGTATTGCCGTTAATTGTGCTAAAAATTACTTAGTAGCCCAGGGGCGTAAGCCGCCAGCAAATGATATAGACGCTGAAGATGCCGAGTTTTATGATTGTGCAGATTCAATGCGATCGAATGCATCTCCTGAAAACCTACTTTTAAGCGAAGAAGTACGCGCTGTTATTTTTAATACGATTGATAGTTTGCCTGAAGATCTTAAAACCGCAATCACCCTTAGAGAAATAGAAGGGATGAGCTATGAAGAAATAGCAGTGGTAATGGATTGCCCAGTCGGGACTGTGCGTTCGCGTATATTTCGTGCCCGTGAAGCAATAGATAACAAATTAAACCCATTAATAGGCGAGTCTTAGTATGACAAAAGCACACCTTAACAAGTTAGATAACGAAGCGTTATCGGCATTACTTGATGGCGAGCAACATCTAAATGATGCAAAAATTGCAGAGCAAGATGTAACTACGTTTGGCCGTTATGCGTTAATTGGTGATGCGATGCGTGCTCAAAAAAATAATAACGACATACATATTGATATTAGCGATCGCGTTGCATTAGCACTAGAAAGCGAGCCTGTTTATGCTGACTTTAGTCAGTCAAAAACACAGCCTCAAGCAATCACTGAAACAGTACAAGATAATAAAGTAGTCGCTTTTAATTGGCGCAAACCAGTTGCTCAATTAGCTATTGCAGCAAGTGTAGCGATGTTTGCTATTGTGGGCGTTAATACGCTTCCTCAAAGTAACAATGAGCAGCAAAGTGAAATTCCATTACTGCAAACCACACCGCTAGCAGGTATGGCCTCGCCAGTAAGTTACTCATCTGAGCCTGCGCTTGAAAATGCTGAGCAAGGTTTACGTGAACTACAGCAACAGCGTATTGGTGCGTTAGTTCTTGAGCATCAACGCCAAGCACGAGTTGCGAATTCTTTAGAAACAGCGCAAACTAATACCAAAGCGTCTGAGGAAAAAAACTAATTAAATGAAAGTAATCACTTTTGTTCTGTCGTTGGTAGTAAGCTTTAATGCATTTGCCAACGACACAAATCCTGCCAAAGATTTATTACTCAAAATGGCTAATGCCGTTCACACCCGTAATTTTGACGCTTCGTTTGTGGTTGTTAAAGGTAAAACAATGGAACCCTACCGATGGGTGCATGCTTTACAAGGTGACACCGAGCTTGAGCATTTAAGTTTACTTAACGGTGCTGGGCTTGAAATGGTCCGTATCGATAATCAAGTTACTTATTTTGAACCTCAGTCTGAACCATATTCTCTAAAAACAGATTCAATAGCAGGTCCAATCCCCGAAGTACTTTTTAAAGATATAGATCGCTTAAGTGCGCACTATGATTTTGTACTAGGCGGTAAAGGGCGTATTGCAGGGCGCGCAGCGCAACTTGTTCGCATTGAATCTAAAGACGAGTATAAATATAATTATTGGATTTGGCTGGATATGGAATCGTCGTTGTTGCTAAAAGCCGCGTATGTTAACCATGAAGGTGAAGCCTTAGAGCAGTTACAGCTTACACATATTAGTGTGACAGAGCAGCCAGCCGGTATGCTAGTTGAAGTGCTCAATCGAAACTTTCCAACGCCTTTGCCAAACGATGCACTTATAAATGAAGATAGTACTGCCACTAATTGGAAAATTAGCTGGTTACCAGATGGCTTTGAGTTGCTAAAATCAGACAGACATAAGCTCGATTTAAATAACGAGTTAACTGATTATTACTTGTTCTCTGATGGTTTTGTTGAGGTTTCTGTATTTATTCAGCGCCCATTACCAGGTAAGCGTTTAAGTGGAGCACTCACTTCTGGTGCAACGACAGTATATGTGCATAATGGCGGTAATTTTGATGTATCGGTTGTTGGTAATGTACCGAGTATGACCGCAAAAGCGATTGCAGAGTCAGTTACTCGCGCACTATAGACGATTCCGTAAGGATTGTTATGATTGAACAAACCCTCACTGTTGTGGCCCTCGATGGCCACATTGCTCATTTAGAAGCACAGCAAAAACAAGCTTGTGAAGGCTGCAATGGTCGTTGCGGCTCACAAGTGTTTAGTAAATTATTTGGCACTGCAAAAAAAACCTTTCCTTATAAATTCGAATCCTCTGTAGAAATAGGGCAAAAGGTCACTTTGTCACTAGATGATAGTCATGTTGTTAAGCATGCTTTTGCGGTTTACATGCTACCGCTTCTTTTGAGTCTTGTTTTTGCATTTGTTGCGGCGCAATTGTTTATAGCTTCCGAAGGCTGGCAGATTTTAGCTGCTACTCTAGGTGGCGTTACTGGCTTTTTTATAGCTAAAACTCGCGTGAAATCTCTAAAGCACGATATAAAAGTTATAAAAATTCACCCAATTAGTATCCCTTTAACTCAAATAGATGGTGATTGACGCCAATTAAATGTAAAATTGCCGTTTTATACCAAAGTAACTTGGAAATACAGGGAACCGTGGTTTTTTAAATTATTTTATCTGGCTGAATTATTTAAGTTAAGTAAATATAACTTATTGTTATTCAATACATAAAATGGTTATAACCCATCTTAAAAAGCGTAAGTACAGTTTGTTATATACAAATTTAGCTTATGGCATCCTAAAGCAAGTATTTTCAAGTCACTTAGGTATTCATATTTAGTCCATTAAAATAGAAGTATAGAATCCAGTTTATGAAGCATATCCGTAATTTTTCGATCATCGCCCATATTGACCATGGTAAATCGACCCTTTCAGATCGTTTGATCCAAGTTTGTGGCGGTTTAACCGACCGTGAAATGCAAAAACAAGTTTTGGATTCAATGGATATTGAGCGCGAACGTGGTATTACCATTAAAGCGCAAAGTGTAACGTTGAATTACAAAGCGAACGACGGCGAAACCTACCAACTTAATTTCATTGATACTCCAGGACACGTTGATTTTACGTATGAAGTTTCACGATCTTTAGCTGCTTGTGAAGGCGCGTTGCTTGTTGTTGATGCAGGCCAAGGCGTTGAAGCACAAACTCTAGCTAACTGTTACACCGCTATTGAAATGGAATTAGAAGTAATTCCAGTACTTAATAAAATCGATTTACCGCAAGCAGATCCTTTACGTGTTGCAGAAGAAATTGAAGAGATTATTGGTATTGATGCCCTTGATGCAGTGCAGTGTAGCGCTAAAACAGGTGTAGGTATTGCCGAAGTTCTTGAAATGATCGTTAAAGATGTACCGCCGCCAGTAGGCGACAAAGATGCACCTTTACAAGCACTTATTATCGATTCTTGGTTTGACCCATACCAAGGCGTTGTATCACTAGTGCGTATTAAGCACGGTGAATTACGCACTGGCGACAAAATAAAAATAATGTCGAACGAGCATATACATACTGCCGACCAAGTAGGTGTGTTTACACCTAAGCAAACCAACACCGGTATTTTAAGAACAGGTGAAGTAGGGTTTGTTATTGCTGGTATTAAAGAGATACATGGTGCGCCAGTAGGTGACACTATTACTCATCAAAAAAATGCAGCTCCACTTCGCTTACCTGGCTTTCAAAAAATTAAGCCTCAGGTTTATGCGGGTATGTTCCCAATTGCATCAGATGAGTATGAATCGTTCCGTGATGCACTTAATAAATTAAGCTTAAACGATGCGTCGTTATTCTTTGAACCAGAGAATTCAACTGCACTTGGCTTTGGTTTCCGCTGTGGCTTTTTAGGTATGCTACACATGGAAATCATTCAAGAGCGTTTAGAGCGTGAATACGATATTGATTTAATTACAACAGCACCTACGGTAATCTATGAGATAGTTACTAAAGAAGGTACATTTCAGATTGATAATCCATCTGATTTGCCTGCAGTAAACGATATTGTAGAGATTCGTGAGCCGATTGTTGAAGCTAATATTTTGGTACCACAAGAATACCTAGGTAACGTTATTACTTTGTGTATTGAAAAACGTGGTAGCCAAACAAAAATGACTTATCACGGAAAGCAAGTAGCTGTAACGTACGAGCTACCTATGGCTGAAGTGGTGATGGACTTCTTTGATAAATTAAAATCAACTAGCCGTGGTTTTGCGTCTCTTGATTATAACTTTAAACACTTTCAAACATCAGATATGGTGCGTGTTGATATTTTAATCAATGGTGAGCGCGTTGACGCACTTGCGATAATTGTTCACAGAGATGGTGCACAGTCTCGTGGTCGCCAGTTAGCTGATGCGTTAAAAGAACTTATCCCACGTCAAATGTTTGATATTGCGATTCAAGCTGCTATCGGACAACATGTTATTGCCCGTACTACGGTAAAACAATTACGTAAAAACGTAATTGCTAAGTGTTACGGCGGTGATGTGAGTCGTAAGAAAAAGCTACTTAAAAAGCAAAAAGATGGTAAAAAACGTATGAAGCAAGTAGGTAATGTTGAAGTGCCTCAAGAAGCGTTTTTAGCTATTTTAAAAGTTGGTAAATAAAAACAAAGGATTATAAATGGCTGGTTATTTTTCAGTTTTATTGGTGTTATTAACTTTAGGCTCAGGCTTAATATGGTTAATAGATCACTTAATGTATGCACCTAAAAGACAGGAGCGCTTAGCGATAGCGCAAACGTCTGCTGGAGCCCCGTTAGATGAAGAAACTGCGGCATTAATTGCACCAGAACCAGTACTAACAGAAACAGCAAAGTCGATTTTCCCGATGATTGCAGCAATTACTATTTTTAGATCATTTATCTTTGAACCGTTTCAAATTCCATCCGGTTCAATGATGCCTACATTATTAGTAGGTGATTTTATTTTAGTACAAAAGTATTCATATGGAATAAAAGACCCTGTTTGGCGTACTCAATTAGTTGATATTGGGCAGCCTGAGCGTGGTGATATTGTTGTTTTTAAATACCCTTTAGATGAAAATGTTGACTATATTAAACGTACAATTGGTTTACCTGGCGATAAAATTGTTTATCGCGATAAACGTTTATATATTCAGCCAAATTGTAAAGAAGGCGAAACCCAGCAGGGTGAGCTTTTATGTAATGAATTCAATAAAATTGATTTTAAACTAATTAATGATAACGAATTTAAACAAGGCCCAATGCCTCTAGCTCGTGTAAATGAAAATTTAACAACAGTTACGCATGATATATTAATCAACCCACAAGCGCCTGAGAGAAAAGGGCGTTACTACCAGCAACCGGGCACGCCTTCTGATGAATGGACTGTTCCTGCTGATCATTATTTTATGATGGGTGATAACCGCGACAACAGCCAAGATGGTCGCTTTTGGGGCTTTGTACCAAAAGAAAACTTGGTGGGTAAAGCTGTCTTTATATGGATGAGTTTTGAATTTGAGAATGGCCCTGATGATATTTTACCAGGATGGGTTCCAACTGGTGTTCGCTTTGAGCGCCTAGGTAATATTCAGTAACGATGAAAAAAAATGTAACAGAATTATATAAAAAAATTGGCTATGAATTTGCCGATCAAGGTTTACTTGAGCAAGCAATGACGCACCGCAGCCACAAAGGCCAGCATAATGAGCGACTAGAATTTTTAGGCGACTCTATTTTAAGCTTTGTGATTGCCAATGCACTTTATGCCAAATTTCCTAAAGCGCGTGAAGGCGATTTAAGCCGCATGCGCTCAACGCTTGTGCGTGGTCAAACACTTGCCGAGTTTGGTCTTGAATTTGGCCTAGGCGATTATTTACGCTTAGGGCCGGGCGAGCTTAAAAGTGGCGGATTCCGTCGCGAGTCAACGCTTGCTGATGCAGTAGAAGCTATTATTGGCGCTGCATTTTTAGATTCAGGTATTGATAGCTGTGGCGATCTTATATTGTCATGGTACGAATCACGATTAGATGCTATTTCACCAGGGCTTAACCAAAAAGATCCGAAGACCCTGCTGCAAGAGTATTTACAAGCCCGTAAATTATCTTTACCGGGTTACACTGTGGTTGATACCAAAGGCCAAGCACACAATCAAACATTCACGGTCGAATGTATTGTTGATGGAATGGATAGCATAATTTCTGTAGGTAGCTCGCGCCGTAAAGCCGAACAAAAAGCTGCTGAAAAAGCATTGAAGATACTTAAAAATGAACCTTGATACCCTAATACAGCCTCATGAAGGTGATGTAGATACGTTTTGTGGAATGGTTGCTATTGTAGGGCGCCCAAACGTAGGTAAGTCGACTTTGCTTAATGAAATTATTGAGCAAAAAGTGAGTATTACCTCACGTAAACCACAAACCACGCGTCATCGTATTATGGGTATTCATACCGAAGGTAAGCACCAAGCGGTATATATAGATACACCAGGTCTACACGTTGAAGAAAAACGTGCGATTAACCGTTTAATGAACCGTGCCGCGTCTAGCTCTATTGGTGATGTTGAGCTTATTATATTTGTAGTTGAGGGCACTCATTGGAATGCCGATGACGACATGGTACTTAATAAAGTATCGCAAAGTGGTAAGCCGGTATTATTGGTTATTAATAAAATAGACCAAGTTAAAGACCGTGACCTTGTGTTGCCTCATATGAAGTGGTTAAGTGACAAGTTTGATTTTGTTGGAATTATGCCTGTATCGGCAACGCAAGGTAAAAATGTTGATTTAATCAAAGCAGAAGTTACTAAACGCTTACCTCCTTGCGAATTTTACTTTCCGGAAGATTATGTAACTGACCGTTCAATGCGCTTTATGGCAGCTGAAGTAATTCGTGAAAAACTAATGCGTTTTATGGGCGAAGAATTGCCGTATTCTGTAACTGTTGAAATTGAGCAGTTTAAATGGCAAGACAACGGTATTTGGCATATCAACGGGTTAATTCTTGTTGAGCGCGAAACACAAAAACGCATGGTTATTGGTAATAAAGGCGAAAAGCTAAAAACCATTGGCCGTGAAGCCCGTAAAGACATAGAAGAAATGCTTGATAACAAAGTGTTTTTAGAGCTTTGGGTTAAAGTTAAGTCGGGTTGGGCTGACGATGAACGTGCACTAAGAAGCTTAGGTTACAGTGAAGACTAAACCAAGCAGTAGCTTAGTGAATGGATAGCGACTTCTACACCGCGTATTTATTACATCGGCGTCCTTATAGTGACTCCCAAGTAATGTTAGATATGCTTGTAGAAGGCGTTGGTCAGTTAAGAATGCTGGCCCGAATTAGTGGTCGCCAGACCACTAAACATAAAGCACAACTTCAGCCGTTTCAGGCACTGCTTGTTAATTACAGTGGCAAGTACGATTTAAAATATATCAATAAGTTTGAACTGCATGGGAACTCGCACTTTTTAAAAGGTGATGAGCTTTATTGTGGTTTTTATTTAAATGAGCTTACAAATCGTATCGTTCCTGTTAACGAGCCAATTGAACAAGTATTTGAGCTATATAAAACTCATCTATCAAACCTAAACAGCGGGGCTAATTTACAAGAGGTGCTTCGCTCATACGAGTTTCAACTATTGGAATTACTCGGTTATGGCGTGGATTTTAGTTTTGACGCCAGTGGTGAACCAATAGATGAAAAGCAGACGTATAGTTATTTCCCCGAACTTGGTTTTTTAGTACAAGAAGATACACGTTCTGGATTTAGTGGCAAACAACTCAACGCCATAGCAAATCATGACTTTAGCCAAAATGATGTGCTATATATGGCAAAGCAATTAAGTCGCTATTTATTAAAACCCTTATTAGGTAGTAAACCATTAAAAAGCCGCGAGCTATTTATGGCCTCTCAATAAACGTAATTTTACAGGTAAGAAAATGAAAGATATTCTTTTGGGTGTAAACGTAGATCATATTGCAACACTTCGCCAAGCGCGTGGAACAAGCTATCCAGATCCCGCTCATGCAGCCAGTGTAGCAGAGCATGCAGGCGCAGACGGTATTACGATTCACTTACGTGAAGACAGACGCCATATTCAAGATCGCGACGTTTACGTGATGGCTAAAACCATTCAAACTCGTATGAACCTTGAAACCGCTGTTACCGATGAAATGATAAAAATCGCGCTTGAAGTAAAACCTGAGTACGTGTGTTTAGTACCTGAAAAGCGCGAAGAATTAACAACCGAAGGTGGCTTAGACGTAGCCGGTAATATAGATAAAATTAAAGCAGCAACAAAAACGCTTACCGAAGCGGGTATTAAAGTATCGCTATTTATTGATGCAGATAAAGCACAGTTAGATGCAGCGAAAGAATGTGGTGCTCCTTATGTAGAAATACACACAGGCGCGTACGCTGATGCAACAAATGATACTGATTTACACAAAGAGTTAGAGCACATTCGTGAAGGTGTTAAATACGCAGCAAGCTTAGGTTTGATTGTTAACGCGGGCCATGGTCTTCATTATCATAACGTGAAACCAATCGCCGCAATGCCTGAGATTTATGAGCTAAATATTGGTCACGCTATTATTGCTCGTGCAGCGATAGATGGGCTCGATAAAGCTGTACGTGACATGAAACGATTAATGATTGAAGCAAGAATGTAATACGAATCTACATAAGCACTTAAAAAGCTTAATAAAAAACGCGGTAAATACCGCGTTTTTTTATATCTAAATTTCAAGCTTATCTTTGTAGCTCAGTTACATTTGCATCAGCAAGTAGGTTTTCAAGCTCATCTTGTAACTCAAATAATTCAGGTTCAATATTCTCTAACAAGCATTTATTTTTAAGCGATGTTTCGATTATTTCTGCGAGTGATTTAAGTTTAGGTACACCAGTGTAACAACATGCACCATGAAACTTATGGACAATACTTAACACTTGCTGGCAATCGTTACTCTCTATTGCTTTAGCAAGTAATGTAAGGGTCTCAGGGACACTTAAAAGTAGCATGTTAAGCATCTCTAGCGCTAACTCGCTCTTTCCGCCAGCACGCTGCAGGGCTTGTGCCCAATCAATTCTACTACTTTGAAATGGTGCAGGACTTTGTGGTGTATCTGTCTTAGCTTTGTCACGATTAACAGGAGTCTGTGGACTATGGTCGCTAATAATTTGTTTAAGCATATCTTCATCAATAGGCTTAGTTAAATAGCCTTTAAAGCCATCTTTTAGTAGTTGCTCTTTTTCGCTTTGAAGGGCGTGTGCCGTTACAGCGATAATGGGTGTGTCTTCATTAAGTGATGATTCTTGTATAAGCTTACATGCGGTTATACCGTCCATAATTGGCATTTGTATATCCATAAAAATTATGTCGTATTTATGACTTTTACTTAAACTGTATGCCTGTGAACCATTATGAGCCGTTTCTATTACTTCAATCTGTTCACTTAACAAAGTATGGAGAAGTTTTAAATTAGCATCGTTATCATCAACAACCAATACTTTTAACGGCAGTAGAGCTTGATCGTTTTGTTCAATATTATGAGTCGGGTGGTCAAGTCTGTAAGGTGCTGCAAGTACTTCACATAACTTACGGTGATTAAGTGGCTTACTTAAGCATGCATCAGCTCCGCTGCCTATAAAGGCTTCTCGCATATTGTGCGATACAGTATTAAGCATTAAATATAAGTAATCAGTAGATTCACGCACGGCTTTTACATAGCTTTTTAGTTGCTGCATATCATCAACAGATGCCATATGGCCAATTAAGCAAACGTCATATTTATGTTCAGTATTTTTTATAGCGTCTAAAAAGCTAGTTTCGTTAAAGCATGCCGTAACGTTTGATTCCCACTGGGTTAATAACGAAAGTACGGCATGGTGCGTATGCTCATGTGGCTCTAAATATAAGATACGCTTACCAATGAGCGATTTAGTCGGTAGGTCATTTGTAAATACGTGATTTGGCAAACTAAACACACTATTGAATGTAAAGCAGGTACCGTTACCAGGCGCAGAATTTAACGTTATACGACCACTCATTGCTTCAACAATATGCTTGGTAATAATAAGACCAAGGCCTGTACCACCAAACTTACGCGTAATGCTTGAGTCTGCTTGTCCAAATGGAGTGAATAAAGAGTCTTGCTTATCCATAGGTATACCCACGCCAGTATCTGTTACTGACACAAGTAAAGAAGTACGTTCATCGTCGAGTAACCGATGGCTTATGTCGACCTTAATAGAGCCTTTTTCGGTAAATTTAATCGCATTACTTAATAGGTTTATTAAGACTTGTTTAAAGCGAGTGGGATCGCCTGTTAAGTCATCCGGTACTTGTTGGTTAATGTAAATGGATAGCTCTAATTGCTTATCGTGTGCGCTAGGAGCGAGTAGTGTCATTACTTCATTTACAGCATCACGAAGTTGAAACTGAATCGACTCAAGCTCCATTGCCCCCGCTTCTAGTTTGGAGAAGTCTAAAATATCGCTAATAATAGTCATTAAACTATTTGCTGAGAGCATAATAGTGTCGAGGTAATCTTTTTGATGTTTATTCAGCGGTGTTTTATAAAGCTGGCGTGTAAATCCAATAACACCGTTTAACGGAGTACGAAGCTCGTGACTCATTTTAGCTAAAAAGTCTGATTTTACACGGTTAGCATCTTGCGCTTCTTTTTTTGCAAACGAGAGCTCTATATTTGACGTTTCGTATTGCTCTAGTGTTTCGCGGTAGTCGCTTGTTGCTTGATCAATATTTTTTTGCATTTCATCTTTTTGCATCACCATAGTGTGAGCAATGGTGTTTAAGCCTTCTCGAAGTAACTCAAACTCACCAATCATGTTGTCGTTAAGGCCAGTACTTCTTTTACCTTCAACTAACTTGTCGGTTGCAAGTACTAACTTATTAAGCGGCGTCATAAACATTCGGCTTAACCTTAAAGCTAAAATAGCTGCAAACACCAATGATAAAATAATTACAATACCGCTAATTAATAAAGCACGTTGTTGCCCTATAACAGCTTGGTCTTTGTTTAGCTGTATAATAACGGTGCCCAGAGATGACTGAAAAGCCGATGGGTCCCATTTAGAATCGTGACTAGTATGGTTAATAATGGGTGTGAAAAATGTAACAAGCTCATCTGACTTTTGCACATGGGTGGTTTTTAAATTTATGAGCGTTTTTTGACTAATTAACTTTTCAAATGAGCGGTGATAATTACTGGTCATTAATAGCGCATTATTTTTATCAAAAATTGCAATCGACTTAATTGTAGGGGAGTGCTTGTTATGTGTGTAGCTTATAAGGCGATTCAATAGCTGTTTGTTTTTTTCGAGCATGGGTTGCTCAAGCGCAATAGCAAGGGGCTCAGAAATAGTAGTGCCTTGCTGATATAAAATTTCATCAAGCTCAATGTAACGATTTATTGTAAAATAGCCACCAAGTAGTAATCCTATGATCACCGTTGGGATCAGGGTCAGTGTTAAAACAGAATCGCGTAAGCCTAATTTGGTCATAATGAGAGCGTTTTATCGTTATTAGTATGACTTGAGTATATACGGTTCAACACGCATTCTAAAGCATCTAAATATAGGTGCTTCATAAATAAAGTTAAGGTAATGCCTAATGGCGCAAATTTTTAAAGCGAAAAAAAAACCGTTAAAGCAACAAACACTAGAATTGACTATAACGGGAATGGATCATCAAGGGCGTGGCATTGCTAAACATAACAATAAAGTATGTTTTGTAAGTGGTGCATTACCAAACGAAACAGTCAAAGCAACACTCGTCGAAGATAAAGCTAAATACAGTAGTGCAAAAGTAACTAAAGTTATTCAAGCGAGTGAATCAAGAGTAGATGCTTTTTGTGAGCACTATAATCAGTGTGGTGGTTGCCAATTACAGCATTTAGAAGTAAGCCAACAAGTTGTAGAAAAACAAACTGCAGTTACTCAGTTATTTAGTAAGTTTGCTAAATTAAACAGCTTAAAATGGCAAACCCCATTATTAAGTAAACCTGTGCATTACAGACGCAGCGCTCGCATAGCCGTTATGTTTGATAAAGCAGCTAAAAAAATGCGCGTGGGTTACAGAGCAAGTGGCTCAAAAAATATTGTGAGTATTAATAAATGTGCAGTACTTGATGAAGTATTTACGGATGTTTTCACACTTTTTGATGATTTAATTAATCAACACAAAGCACTGCACAGTATAAGCCATTTACAGTTATGCCAAAGTGATAAACAAAACTTTGTTGTTATTCGTCACACTAAAGCAATTAATGATGATACAAAGGCTTTGGTTGAGCACATAACAAAAAGCCAGCAGTTTAAAATTGTATGGCAAAGCGAGAGCGATGCAATAGAACATTCACACTTAGCCATGCCATTTTATTATCTTAAAGAATTTGATCTAAAATTTGAATTTGGTTTAGGTAATTTTATTCAGGTAAATGCGCAAGTTAACGAAGCTATGTTAAAGCAAGCTGTAAATTGGCTTGATTTAAAAGGTGATGAAAATTTATTGGATTTATTTTGTGGGATTGGTAATTTCTCATTAGTGCTGGCAAAACAAGCAAAATCTGTAATTGGTGTAGAAGGTGTGACTTCAGCGGTTGCAATGGCTGCTCAAAATGCGCAAACTAACTCTATTACCAATGCGCAGTTTCATTGCTTTGATTTAACCCAAAGCATACAGAGCGCCCCATGGTTTAGCAAAAACTTAGATGTGCTTGTACTCGATCCTTCCAGGACTGGTGCTATGGCTGTATTAGAGCAATTACCTTTAAAGCAGTTTAAAACTATTTTATATGTCTCTTGTGACCCTGTTACTTTAGCCCGTGACAGCGCAATTATTTCACAAGCTGGCTTTGATCTTAATAAAATTGGGCTAATGAATATGTTTCCTCATACAGGGCATATTGAAACTATGGCGTTATTTCAACGGAGGTAGAACGCATTATGGTAGCTACACGACAATCACATCAACAAGATGAGACAACAGATTTTAGCACTCGGCTTTCATTTCTTGCCTTGTCTGAAGAAAAAACAGAGCTACTTACTAAAGCCCAAGCGCTCTGCGTAAAATGTGATAGTGAAAGCAGGCAAACTACTGCAATCGAAATGGTTGAAATTTTAGCTGAGCTAAATCTCGACCCTGAATCGTTAGCTACTGCGTATTTAACCCCGTATTTTTTAAACGACTTAATATCGCTTGAAACCATCGAAGAGCAGCTTGGGAATAACATTGCCATGCTGTTAACTGGGGTTGCACAAATGGCCACTATTAGTACTTTATCGCATCAAGGTAAAGGCACTATGCAAGTTGATAATATTCGAAAAATGTTATTAACCATGGTTGAAGATGTGCGCGCCGTGGTCATTAAGCTTGCCGAGCAGGTATGTCATTTACGCAATGTAAAAAATGCGGATGAAGAAGACCGCGTTATTGCCGCTAAAGAAACAGCAGATATTTTTGCACCATTGGCAAACAGATTAGGAATAGGGCAATTAAAATGGGAACTGGAAGATTTATCGTTTAGATATTTGCACCCAGGCACCTATAAAAGCATAGCCAAACAACTTGACGACAAACGCCTTACACGCGAAGCCTACATGGAAGATATGGTTGAGCAAGTAAAAAACCGTTTAAGTGAAGCGGGCATAGAAGCCCAAGTTTATGGTCGTCCTAAGCACATTTACAGCATTTATAAAAAAATGCAGCAAAAAAACTACGAGTTTGATCAGCTTTTTGATATTCGGGCAATGCGTATCGTCGTTGAACGATTGCAAGACTGCTACGGTGCGCTGGGCATTGTGCACACCAATTGGCGTCATCTTAATAAAGAGTTTGACGACTATGTAGCAACCCCAAAACAAAACGGCTATCAGTCAATTCATACCGTGGTATTTGGACCTGAAGGTAAAACGGTAGAGATACAAATTCGTACCAGCGACATGCATCAAGATGCTGAGTTAGGGGTGGCTGCACACTGGATGTACAAAGAAGGTGCATTACCAGGGCGCGGATCGGGTTATGAGCAAAAAATTAGCTGGTTGCGTAAATTACTGCAATGGCAAGAAGAAGTAGTCGATGGCGGCGATTTAGCAGAAGAGCTTAAAAACCAAGTAGTAGAAGATCGCGTATACATATTTACCCCAAGCGGCGATATTATCGATTTACCACTTGGCGCTACACCGCTTGATTTTGCTTACTACATCCACTCAAATGTGGGGCATCGTTGTATTGGTGCAAAAATATTCGGCAAAATAGTGCCGTTTACGCATCAACTTACAACAGGGGATCAGGTAGAAATACTCACCCAAAAACAACCAAATCCAAGTCGTGATTGGTTAAACCCGTCATTAGGATACATTAAATCATCCCGTGCTAGAGCCAAAATTCATCACTGGTTTAAACAGCTCGACCGCGACAAAAACTTAAGTGCGGGGAAAGAAATTCTCGACAGTGAATTACAAAAGCTCAATTTAACATACAAAGATTTAGAGCCAGCCATTAAGCGTTTTAACTTTAAAGAGCTGGATGACTTAATGGTTGCGATTGGTGCGGGCGATGTTCGCCTCAATCAAATGCTTAACTTTGTAAGTGATCGGACTGAAGATGAGCCGGTTATTCGCATTAAAGCACCAAGTAAAGTAACTGGTGACAAAAACGGCATTGTAGTTGATGGCGTTGGCAGCTTAATGAGCCATGTAGCCAAGTGCTGTCGCCCAGTACCTGGCGATGAAATAATAGGTTATATAACGCAAGGTCGAGGAATAGGTGTTCATAAGGAAGACTGTGATTCGTTTAATAACTTAAAAAACCAGCATCCTGAGCGTGTTATTTCGGTAAGTTGGTCTGATGATATCAACGGCTCGTACGCACTAAGTATTAAAATAGAAGCCACCGACCGTTCAGGGCTAATACGCGATATAAGCTCAGTACTTGCTAACGAAAAAGTAAATGTTTTAAACATGAACGTAAATACGGTTGAAGATAATCAGTTAGCTATATTTACAATGCAAATAGAAGTGCATGATTTATCGGGTACTAACCGTGTTCTTTCTAAATTACACCAAATTGAAGGTGTACACGATGCCAAGCGTGGTCACTGATAATGAATGATAATACAGCGCTTACACAACTTCTTAGCATAATGAAAACACTGCGAGATCCCAAGGGCGGTTGTCCGTGGGATCTCAAGCAAGATTTTAAATCTATTGTGCCGCATACACTTGAAGAAGCGTACGAAGTTGCTGACTGTATTGAATCAGGCAACTTAGATGAGCTTAAAGGTGAATTGGGTGATTTGTTATTTCAAATAGTTTTTTATGCGCAGCTTGCACAAGAGCAAAATCTATTTGATTTTAATGATCTAGTAGAGCAATTAAACGATAAGCTTACCCGTCGTCATCCGCATGTGTTTGGTGAAAAAAAAGAGTTAACAGACGATCAATTATCGCAGCAGTGGCAAGCAATCAAAGCACAGGAGCGAAGTGCTAAAGCGCAAATCGAATCCCCTTCTTTTTGGCAAGATATCCCTGGCAATATGCCAAGCTTAAGCAAAGCCAAAAAAATTCAACAACGCGTGGCTTCCCTTGGCTTTGATTGGCCAACGTATCATGGTGCACTAGATAAAGTGAGTGAAGAAGTGCTTGAAGTAAAAGAAGCGATTGAGCAAGACCCGCTATCTGATCATACAGCGGAAGAACTCGGCGACTTACTTTTTGCCACTGTTAATGTTGTACGCCATGTTAAACGAGATCCCGAACAACTGCTTCGTAGCGCTAATGATAAGTTTTCAGCGCGTTTTGAAAAGGTAAACGCTTATTTGCATTCGCAAGGTAAAAGCTTAGATACAGCAACCTTTGAAGAGATGGATAGTGCGTGGGATGCGATTAAAAAAGTAAAATAGGCTTAATGTTAAATAGTGCACATTTTTTGTGCGCGTATTAGCTAATTTTAGCTGGATTGATAAGCAGTGTTTTGGTACAATTTCGCCCCGTCTTGATGATATACCCTTAGGCTCTTCTTTGGGTGTTATATTCCTTTTAATTCCTGATATTCTAGGGTTCGCATGAGTACAAAATTTATCTTCGTTACTGGCGGAGTTGTTTCTTCGTTGGGTAAAGGTATTGCCGCAGCTTCACTGGCCGCTATTTTAGAAGCCCGTGGTTTAAATGTTACCATTTTAAAGCTGGATCCTTACATCAACGTTGACCCAGGCACAATGAGCCCAATTCAACACGGTGAAGTTTACGTTACAGAAGACGGCGCAGAAACTGACCTTGATTTAGGTCACTACGAGCGTTTTATCCGTACCAAAATGACTAGTCGTAATAACTTCACACAAGGCCGTGTATATGAAGACGTATTACGTCGTGAGCGCCGTGGTGAATACCTAGGTGCTACTATTCAGGTTATTCCACATATCACTAACGATATTAAGCAACGTGTATACGACGGTGCTGAAGGTTATGATATTGCTATTGTAGAAATTGGCGGTACTGTAGGTGATATTGAATCACAACCGTTTATTGAAGCAATTCGTCAGATGGGAACTGAAATTGGTCGCGAACGCGCGCTATTTATTCACTTAACGCTAGTGCCATTTTTAGGCCCTGCCGGTGAAGTTAAAACGAAACCAACTCAGCACTCTGTTAAAGAGTTACGCTCAGTAGGTATTCAACCAGATATTCTTATTTGTCGTTCAGACCGTAAACTACCTAATAATGAGCGTGCAAAAATCTCATTATTCACAAACGTAGAAGAAAAAGCGGTTATTTCACTACCCGATGTAGACAGTATTTATAAAATTCCTGCGTTATTAAAAACACAAGAATTAGATAACTTTGTATGTCGTCGTTTTCACTTAGATCCACCAGAAGCTGATTTAGCTGAGTGGGAACAAGTACTTTATCAAGAGTCTAACCCAACGGGTGAAGTGACCATTGGTATGGTTGGTAAATATATTGAATTACCAGATGCGTACAAATCGGTTAACGAAGCATTAAAGCATGCGGGTCTTAAAAACCGCCTAACAATCAACATTGAATACGTAGATTCACAAGACTTAGAAAGCAAAGGTGTTGAATTACTTTCACACTTAGATGCTATTTTAGTACCGGGTGGATTTGGCGGACGTGGTGTTGAAGGTAAAATCTTAGCAGCTAAATATGCACGTGAAAATAAAGTACCATACTTAGGTATTTGTTTAGGAATGCAAGTAGCATTAATTGAATATGCACGTAATGTTGCAGGTTTAACGGATGCAAACTCTACAGAATTTAATGCAAATTCAGAAGCGCCTGTAGTTGGCTTAATTACTGAATGGCTAGATGCTGAAGGTAATGTTGAAACACGTAGCGAAAAATCTGATTTAGGTGGCACTATGCGTTTAGGCGCACAAAAATGTCATTTAACGCCTGGTTCTAAAGTACATGGAGTATATGGCAGCGACGAAATTGTTGAACGTCATCGTCATCGCTACGAAGTAAATAATAACTTCGTAGAAATACTTGAAAAAGCAGGCTTAAGCTTTACTGGTTTATCAGAAGATAAAAAACTGGTAGAAATTATCGAAAATAAAGATCACCCATGGTTTATTGCCGCGCAGTTCCATCCGGAATTCACGTCAACGCCACGTGATGGTCATCCGTTATTTGAAGGGTTTGTAGCAGCTGCACACATCCACCAAAAAGCGAATTCGTAATTTTAAAAGCCGTGCATATTGCACGGCTTTTTTGTTTTAAGGGCTGACTAAGCTATATAAAACGTAGTAAAGTTAGCTGAACTCACCATTTTGGGAATATAGAGGAATCAAGATGTCAGAAATCGTAAAAGTAATCGGTCGCGAAATTATGGACTCGCGTGGTAACCCAACTGTTGAAGCAGACGTACATTTAGCAGATGGTTCTTGGGGTCGTGCAGCAGCACCTTCAGGCGCATCTACTGGTACTCGTGAAGCATTAGAGTTACGCGACGGTGATAAATCACGTTACTTAGGTAAAGGCGTATTAAAAGCAGTTGGTTATATTAATAAAGAAATTGCTGATGCTTTAGCTGGTCAAAATGCATTAGATCAAAACGCTGTTGATAAAGTGATGCTAGATTTAGACGGTACCGAAAATAAAGAAAAATTAGGTGCAAACGCAATCTTAGCGGTATCACTAGCAACTGCGAAAGCAGCTGCACAGTCTAAAAAAGTTGAGCTTTATGAACATATTGCTGACTTAAATGGCACACCAGGTGTTTACTCTATGCCACTTCCAATGATGAACATCATCAATGGTGGTGAGCACGCAGATAACTCTGTAGATATTCAAGAATTTATGATCCAACCTGTTGGCGCTAAAAACTTCCGCGAAGGCCTACGTATGGGCGCTGAAGTATTCCACAGCCTTGCTAAAGTGCTTAAAGCTGATGGTCATTCAACAGCGGTTGGCGATGAAGGTGGTTTTGCACCTAACCTTGCATCTAACGAAGCGGCTCTTGCTGCAATCAAAGTAGCTGTTGCAAACGCAGGTTACGAGCTAGGTAAAGATATTACTTTAGCGATGGATTGTGCTGCATCTGAGTTTTACGACAAAGAAGCAAACATCTACGATCTTAAAGGTGAAGGTAAAAAATTCACTTCTGAAGAATTTAACTTCTTCTTACAAGATCTTACTAATCAGTACCCAATCGTTTCTATCGAAGATGGTCTTGATGAGTCTGATTGGGATGGCTTTGCACATCAAACTAAACTAATGGGTGATAAAATCCAATTAGTAGGTGATGATTTATTTGTAACAAACACTAAGATTTTAAAACGTGGTATCGACAACGGTATTGCTAACTCAATCTTAATTAAGTTTAACCAAATCGGTTCTTTAACTGAAACTTTAGCTGCAATCAAAATGGCTAAAGATGCTGGTTTTACTGTTGTTATTTCTCACCGTTCTGGTGAAACTGAAGATTCAACAATTGCTGATTTAGCAGTGGGTACGGCTGCAGGTCAAATCAAAACAGGTTCATTGAGCCGTTCTGACCGTGTTGCAAAGTACAACCAATTGCTACGTATTGAAGAGCAATTAGGTGATAAAGCACCGTACAACGGTCTTAAAGAAGTTAAAGGTCAGTAATTCTATTTTATATAGAATTTAACTTTTAACTTTAGATGATAAAATCCTCGCCTATGCGGGGATTTTTTATGCCTGATACTTTTTCCAAAGAGATGAAAATAAATTGTAGGCTTTAAGCTTGTTGATGTCCGCAGCACTAAAGAGTGGAACACAAAAGTATAACGCTTTATTCATGCTTTAGCTTCTTACGCACTCATAGCTGAAACTGCTGCTTTAAAATATCACCTGTAAAACTGGTTTTTAAATAAAAACCACGGGGTAGGGTTTTAATTATTTGCCCATTTGGGCCAATAGCATCAGTGACTATTTTACTATGAGCAGCTTTGGGGCGTATTTGCATAGCATCGCCTAAATGGCCTGATATTTCGTCGACCCTACCTAGCGCAATTAGCTCCATTTGCTCTTCCCAGTCGCGTTGTAACAAAGCGTCTTGTTCAGGTGAGGGCTGCCAGAAAAAGCCGCTGCCGATGGTTCTGTCAAACGGCGCAATATCACGTTCGCTTAAAATTGGCAGCCATAAAACATGATTTAGTTTTTTACGCACAGAGCTGGTATGCCACGTCATTCCTGTCACGTTCATTAAAGGTGTAACCGATACAAACGTAGTTTCCAGTGGCCTACCTTTATAAGAAATAGGCAGTGTTTTTAGCTCAATTCCTAAATCTTCAAAATCGGGGAGGGGTTTTGAGCCTGCAGTAGCGCCTAGTACGTATTCAATGAGTTGCCCAGTCCAGCCTTTTTCACGTAGTAAATCATCTGGCGTTTTAAAATTATACTTGTTAGCAAGTTGTCCTAGCGTTAATCCGGCAATACTGTTAACGCGTTGCATTAAGTCGTTTATTGAGTGTGGTTTTGTAGGTCGCATATTCTTAATTTCGGTTGTATAAATACCATAGCCATGATAGCAAATAGGCTAAGCCGTGGATATCTTTAGGGTTGTACGTTTTTTGTTCTCTTGTTGTTTGTGTTAATTTTGCACATATTGAAATTAAGCTACTTTACTTTAAGTTACTGACTCTGCAGGTGTTTTTAAATGTGCACGTTCAGTTTTGATTAAGCCATTTAAAAGTTGTAAGGATAAATACAACTATATAAACATGTTTATCCACAGAATCTGTGGAGAAGCTAAGTTTTAAGATCTAATATTGTGGATTTGTTTGCAAAATGAGCGTGTTTCACAAAAGTTATGCACAAACTGTGAGTAACTAGAGGAAAACAAGAACCGCAATAGCTTTGCTGAGTTATTTTCTAAATATTTACCTATTCTCCATTAATTTATCAACATACTAAAAGCTCAAACTTAGCTCACTAATTGGCTTGGGTATAATAGTATTTGCCGTATTGCGGCTAATGTGGAACAATCATTAAAAATCGACTTACAAATGAGGCACTAAGGTGATTGATGCCGAAGGTTTTCGTGCCAATGTCGGAATTGTGATTTGCAATAATCAGGGACAGGTTTTTTGGGCCAGACGTTATGGTCAACACTCTTGGCAATTTCCCCAAGGTGGTGTTGATGATGGCGAAACTGCAGAACAAACCATGTACCGTGAATTACACGAAGAAGTAGGGTTGCGACCAGAAGATGTAGAAATAGTCGCAAGCTCAAAACATTGGTTACGCTATAAATTACCCAAACGATTAATCCGCCGAGACTCTAGTCCGGTGTGTATTGGGCAAAAACAAAAATGGTTTTTACTAAAATTACGCTGTAAAGACGAAGATGTAAATTTACTTAAAACCCATCATCCAGAGTTTGATGATTGGCGCTGGGTAAGTTATTGGTATCCTGTAAGACAGGTTGTATCGTTTAAACGGGATGTTTATCGACGAGTAATGAAAGAGTTTGCTCCTTTCGCCATGCCTTTTAATAAGAGAGAACAACATAAAGATCATTGGCGAAATAAAAGGTAGTAATTTCTCGATACAATAAAGGAGCAGGGTATGCTGGCTACACTGAGATCTATTGCGGAGTCTGTATCGCGACAAGCGAATTTAGACAGCGCATTAGTGTGCTTTGTGCAAATGGTTAAAGATGCCATGAAAACCCAGTGCTGCTCCATTTATTTTGCAGATTACAGCCAAGACAATTTTGTACTTATGGCTACCGAAGGGTTAAATCCTGATGCGGTGGGTAAGTTTAGAATTGGGTTTACCGAAGGCTTAGTGGGCCTAGTAGCGCAACGCGAAGAACCTATTAATATTGCATTTGCTAAATCACATCCTCGCTTTAAGCTCTCTCCCGAAGTAAATGAAGAAGGCTACAACGCTTTTTTATCTGTACCCGTTGTTCATCAAAAAAAAGTACTGGGTGTTATTGTTGTTCAACAAAAAATGGCACGTGTATTTAGCCAAGACGAAGAGTCGTTTTTAATAACGCTTTCTGCCCAGCTTGCTTCACAGTTAGCGCATGCTGAAATTAAAGAAATACTCCGCCAAGATGAGTCATCTCATCAAACGTCTGTTTTAAAAGGCGTATCGAGCGCGCCTGGAATAGGTATAGGGCAGGCATTTGTTGTATTACCAAAGCTCGATTTTAAATCTATTGAGCTTTTAAAAGACAGTGACATTACTGAGCAGCGCCGTTTGTTTACACAAGCTGTAGCTGCAACGCGCAAAGAATTTAATACCCTATCTATGACGCTAAGCGATTCTATTCCGCACGAAGCTCTTGCGGTATTTGATGTGTATCAACAACTGCTTGACGCTAAAAGTTTAGGGCATAATGTTGAAATGCAATTACAAGAAGGCTGGTGTGCTAAAAGCGCCCTAAAAATTGTAATAGAGCGTTTAATATCTCAATTTAATGCCATGCAAGACCCTTATATAAAAGAGCGTGCTGTTGACGTTAAAGACATTGGTCTTCGCGTATTACACCATCTTGTAAATACCGAGCACGCTGTTAAAAATTATCCGGCCAACACTATTTTAATTGCTAATACCTTAACACCCGCCATGCTAGCTGAGGTGCCAAAAGGCCACTTAACAGGCGTTGTAAGCGTAAATGGCTCTGCAAATAGCCATGCTTCTATATTAACGCGTGCGATGGGGATCCCTGCCATTTGGGGTATAGAAGATTTACCTCTACTGCAGTTTAATGGCAAACCGATGATTTTAGATGCATTTGCTGGGCGTTTATATATATCGCCTTCGCAAATGTTGATGGATGAATACACAGAGTTACAGCATCAAGATAACCTACTTAATAACCGCTTTTTAGCAGAGCAAGACTCAGAATCAATTACGCTTGACGGTGAGCATGTTAGCTTATTATTAAACGCAGGCCTTGAGCTTAATACCGAGCAAAGTAGCGCGCATATTTGTGACGGTGTGGGGCTTTACCGTACCGAAGCGTGGTTTATGCAAAAGGGTCAGTTTCCTTCGCAATCAGAGCAAGAAAATTGGTACCGAGAAGTACTAACTAGCTATCATCCTAATCCTGTGGTTATGCGTACATTGGATATTGGGGGCGATAAGGTACTCGATTACTTTAACATTACCGAAGAAAACCCATTTTTAGGTTGGCGTGGCATTCGTATAAGCCTTGATCACCCAGAGTTATTTTTAGATCAACTAAAAGCGATGCTTAAAGCCAATATTGGTTTAGGCAATCTAAAAATAATGCTCCCTATGATCAGCGGCACTGAAGAAGTTGATGAGTCACTTGCGTTATTTGAACAGGCTTATTTTGAATTAAGTGAAAAATACCCAGAGCAAACCATAGAAAGACCCGACATAGGGATAATGCTAGAGGTACCTTCAAGTGTATTTATGCTTCCAGAGTGGTCGAAAAAAGTCGATTTTTGCTCAGTAGGTAGTAACGATTTAACACAGTATTTATTAGCAGTAGACAGGGCTAATGCACGAGTTGCCGAACTTTTTAACCCTTATCATCCGGGCGTACTCAGGGTACTAAATAAAGTAGCGCGTGAATGTGAGCAATATGAACTGCCATTTAGTTTATGTGGTGAACTAGGCGGCGATCCTGAAGGGGCTATTTTGCTTATTGCCATGGGTTACAGGCGCCTTAGTATGAATTTATCATCGCTTAATAAAGTTAAATGGGTACTTAGGCGTTTAAATGTTAGTGACATGGAACAACTATTAAGTGAATGCTTAGCACAATCCACAGCCAAACAAGTACTACGTTTAACGCGAAGCTTTATGCTAGAGCATAAATTAGGTGATTTGTTTTACACTCCCAAATAAGCTTATACGCCTAATTAATTGCAATACACAGATGCTATTAGTTTTATAATCCTTTAATATATAAACCTTAAAAGGGTATTTGAGATTACTATGTATGACTTAGGTTTGTTAGTCGCAAGCTGTGCACTACTAGGCTGTATTGTTGGGTTTTTAGCTGGGTTACTAGGCATTGGTGGCGGTTTAATTATCGTTCCAGTTCTAAGTACTCTGCTACTGTCATTTAATGTAACGTCAGCTGATCATGTACTAGTAATTGCTATTGCAACCTCACTCGCTTCTATTTTATTTACTTCAACGTCTTCAGCGCTGGCTCATCATAAAAATGATAACGTGCCTTGGGATTTTGCCCCATGGGTTATGTCGGGCGTGGCTTTAGGTGCACTTATTAGTGGCTTTGCAGCAAGTTTAATCCCTGAACAAATATTGCGTACAGTGTTTGCTATAAGTGTTGTATTTATTGCAGCAAGAATGGTGCTATCCGCGCGTAATAAACCGATGTCAGATAAACCGTTACCGGCAGGTCCTATTTTATGTGGATTTTCTGCGATAATGGGCGGATTATCAGGTTTAATTGGTATTGGCGGTGGTGCTTTAATAGTACCTATGCTTAATTATTTTTCGGTTGATATAAAAAAAGCAATTGGCTGCGCAGCCGCGTGCGGAATTGTTATAGCATTATTTGGCTCTATTGGTTACATCAGCGCAGGCTGGCATGTTACCGATTTAGAGCATGGTTTTGCTGGGTTTGTTTATTTACCTGCATTATTTGGAATTGTTATTACCTCGTGGTTTGTTGCGCCTATTGGCGCCAAAGCAACTCACTATTTACCTGTTAATACAATTAAAAAAGTTTTCGCGGTGCTGCTTGTAGTTATCGCAATTAAAATGGTTTTTAGCTAAAGGTTTATTTTTTATGGCACTTGAGTTTCCTCAAATTGATCCAATTATTTTTTCTGTTGGACCGCTAAGCGTACGTTGGTATGGCTTGATGTATTTAATAGGTTTTGCATTTGCGATGTGGTTTGCAAATCGTCAAGCATCAAAACCAAATTCGGGTTGGACTAAAGAGCAAGTAAGCGATTTACTGTTTTACGGCATGTTAGGGGTAATACTAGGCGGGCGTATTGGCTACGTATTGTTTTACCAGTTTAGTTACTTTATAGAAAACCCACTGTATTTATTTAGAATAGACCAGGGCGGTATGTCGTTTCATGGTGGAACACTTGGCGTTATAACTGCCGTCGCAATTTTTTCGTGGACGCGTAAAAAGTCGCTTCTTCAAGTGGGCGACTTTGTTGCACCACTGGTTCCTGTAGGGCTTTTAGCTGGACGTATTGGTAACTTTATAAACGGTGAATTATGGGGGCGTGTTACCGACGTGCCATGGGCAATGGTATTTCCAACGGGCGGTCCGCTTGCGCGTCACCCATCGCAATTATACGAAGCATTTTTTGAAGGCTTAGTGCTGTTTTTAATCCTGCAATGGTTTATTAAAAAACCACGTCCAGCAGGCAGCGTAGCCGGTGTATTTTTATTAGGTTATGGCGTGTTTAGATTCTGTATTGAATATTTCCGCCAACCCGATGCACAATTAGGTTTATTTGCCGACTTTATATCAATGGGACAAATACTTTCGTTACCTATGATTGTAGGTGGTTTAGGCTTATTAATTTGGGCATATAAACAACCTAAACAAATAACCACAGCTAAAGCATAATAAGAAGTAACGCATGAAACAATATTTAGAATTATGTCAGCGTATTGTTGACGAAGGGCAGTGGGTCGAAAATAAACGTACAGGTACGCGTTGTTTAACCGTTATCAATGCTGATTTAGAATACGATGTGGCTAATAATCAGTTTCCGATGATCACTACACGCAAAAGTTACTACAAAGCAGCGATTGCTGAATTGCTAGGCTATTTACGCGGGTACGACAGCGCTGCGCAATTTCGTGAAATTGGCTGTAAAACGTGGGATGCTAACGCAAACGATAACAATGCATGGCTTAATAATCCTAACCGTAAAGGTGAGGATGACATGGGGCGTGTTTACGGCGTACAAGGTCGTGGTTGGCAACGACCAGATGGCTCAACACTCGATCAGCTTTCCAAAGTTATTAATAACTTAAAAAATGGCATTGATGACCGTGGTGAAATAATCACGTTTTATAATCCAGGTGAGTTTGAGCTTGGTTGCCTGCGCCCGTGTATGCATACACACACTTTCTCCTTACTTGGTGATACGCTATATTTAACGTCATACCAGCGAAGCTGTGATGTGCCACTTGGCCTTAATTTTAATCAAATTCAGTGTTTTGTGTTGCTTGCGCTAGTGGCTCAAATTACCGGCCACAAAGCGGGTAAGGCGTATCATAAAATTGCTAATGCACATATTTACGAAAACCAACTAGAGCTGATGCGTGATGTGCAGTTAACGCGTGAGCCATTTGCATCACCTCAGTTAAAAATTAATCCAAAAATTAAATCATTAGAAGACATAGAAACGTGGGTAACACGAGACGACTTTGAAGTAACAGGCTATCAATGTCACGAAGCGATTCAATACCCATTTTCAGTATAATAAAAGATTAAGGAAAACATAAAATGAAAGCAGTGATCCCAGTAGCGGGCCTTGGTACTCGTATGTTACCAGCCACTAAAGCAATTCCTAAAGAAATGCTGCCAGTGGTAGACCGTCCTTTAATTCAATATGTAGTAAACGAAGCCGTTGCTGCAGGCATTAAAGAAATAGTGTTAGTAACGCACTCAAGTAAAAATTCAATCGAAAATCACTTTGATACAAGTTTTGAACTAGAAGCTACTTTAGAAAAGCGTGTTAAGCGGCAACTACTTGCCGAAGTGCAAGCAATCTGCCCTAAAGACGTAACCATTATTCACGTACGCCAGGGTGAAGCAAAAGGCTTAGGCCATGCTATTAGTTGTGCAGCGCCTATTATTGGTAACGAACCGTTTGTAGTTATTTTACCAGATGTAATTATTGATGATGTAGAGAGCGATCTTAAAAAAGATAACTTAGCAGAAATGATCGCTAATTTTGAGAAAACCAAGCACAGTCAAATTATGGTAGAACCAGTACCAATGGCACAAGTTAACCAGTTTGGTGTGGTTGATTTAGGTGATGTTGACTTAAAGCAAGGTGAAAGCTCGCCAATTCTTAATATGGTAGAAAAGCCGCCAGTAGATGAAGCTCCATCAAACTTAGCTGTAGTGGGTCGATACGTATTAAGCGAAAATATCTGGCCGTTACTTGCAAAAACTCCGCAAGGTGCAGGCGACGAAATTCAATTAACTGACGCAATTGCGATGTTAATGGAACACGAAAAAGTAGATGCATACGCTATAAAAGGCCGTAGCCACGATTGTGGAAGTAAAATTGGTTATTTAAAAGCGACTATTGAATTTGCACTTCGTCGCGATGAATTTGCTGATGAATTAAAGTCATTTATTAAAAAACTGATTTAACAGTTAATGTAAATCATGAAAGGCGCCTATATCGGCGCCTTTTTTATGAGTTTTATCAGGCCTGTTTATCTTTCGAGGTTAAATTTGCAGCAGGCTGTTTGGTATTTAGGCAAGGCAGAGCCTATGTAGTGTGGTTATTCCCCATAAATAGGCGATAACGTAGCACAAATGCCAAACATGCGCTGCCCGAAGGGTTCTGCCTCGGGGCAATTTACTCTTTGTTGCCTACATGGATGTAGGTAAGGGGCGTGAGCAGGACGCGGAAGCTTTACTCGGTTTTTACTTATTCTTACATGGATGTAAGCCAGTAGGGTAACGCAGGAGCAGTTACCGAGCCCACTAGGTTACAAACCTCGCGCCGCGATTAAATGGCCCCTAGATTGAACAAATTTTAATCCTGAAAGATCAACAGGCCCTAGAATAAAATAAGAAAGGGGCCTCTCTAAAAATAAAATTTTTTAAGTCATTACAGACATATTGTTATTTATGTTGTAAAGTTTGTGTTAATTGGCATTGAATTTGTATTAAATAATGCTCTCAAGGAAGGGTGGGAGTATGCAACGTTGTGTTTTACATAACACTGACAAGCATGCGAAGAGCTAAGTTTTATAGCTCACAGCTTAAATAAAGTTAAACGCTTTCTTGTGAGAATGTTTAACTGAAATGTAGTGTAAAAACACTGCTTTCAGGACAACTAATACATGTTTATATATAAAAAAAATAACATTGGGCTTTTACTTAGCTTGCTAATGCTTTTATTTGGTACAGCATGCAGCGTTACGCCTGAAATAAAAACCATTGATGAACAACCTCAAAGTAACTCGCCTGACTACGTATCAATTACAGCCCTTGAACTTGCACAGCTAAAAGATGCCGCAATGCAGTGGCAACAAGCTCGTGAAGGTATAGAGCGAATTTTAAGATTAGAAAAAGAAATAACTTACCTCGTAAATCATATCGATATTATAAATAGCAAAGCTATTGCGCAGTCTAATCAAGGGTATAGCAGCAAGTCTGTACGCTCACCACGAAACACACGCAATGTTAAGTCACGCCAACAAGTTAAACAAAATTACAGTAATAAAAAACAAACTGTAGAATTAAATAAACCTAAACATGTATTTGCTTTGCAGGTAGCTTCGGTTGACTCAGAGCAAGGTGTGGCTAAAGCATGGCAAGAGCTAAATACTAAAGCAGCACCGTTGTTTAGAGACAAAATATTGACTAACGTAGAAACCGCCAAAATAAACGACAAAATGTTTTACAGGCTAAAACTTGGCTCTTACCAAAACTTTAAAAATGCAAAAGCAGATTGTGACGTCTTGAAGCTGTATAAACTCGATTGCATAGTAAGTAACTACACCGATAAGCCAGTAAGGCTGTAGTTAAGAAACTTGCTTAAAAATTGTTTATCCATAAAATACACCCTTCATAATTTAATACGTTTAGGGGATAAATAACCCCCTAAACAACGTCATTTTAGGGAAGTTAAATGTTATTAAAATGGAGTTTAGAATGCATGATGCTAATGGGTGTACTTGTTTTATCTGCATGTAACTCATCTCAACAAGTTAAAGTGACTCAAGCAACCCCGCAACCGATTCTTATTCAAAAGTCTGATTTAGAGCAGCTCAAAATCTCTGCGGCACAATGGGAAAGCTCTCAACCGAAAGTAGAGGAGTTACTCAAGTTAGAAAATAAATTAACGCAGCTTGCTACTAATCTAAAACAACTAAATGATTCTGATGCTCTAAATACTCGTGTAAATGATGAAGTTAATAACGAAAGCATATTAAAAACCCACACGGCATTGTTTGCTTTACAAATTGCCGCTTTTAAAAATAAAAATGCATTGCAAAAGAAGCTCAGCGAATTCCAAGAAAAAATACCACAAAATATTATCTCACCCACTGAGATAAATGTAGAAACCGTAAGTGTTAATAACACAACTTTTTATCGATTGAAGTTAGGTGCTTATAGTAATTCAGCGGACGCAAAAAGTGATTGTTTAGCCCTTATAAAGCGACAAGTAACATGTTTTGTTAGCTATTATGTTCAACAACCTTACAGAAGTACGATATAGGCATACAAATTGCTTTATCCTCAGTATGTTTTGAAGAGGATGGCAATTATGCGCCTTTTACTGCCTTTATTATTTTTAAATTTAGCTGCTTGTAACTTGGTGCCACCACCGGAACCAAGTGTGCCTACAAATGCACCTAAAGCAGCCATGGCTCCTTTTACGGTTAATGACTATGTAGTTAATTTAACGTCGCAACTTAACCACCTAAACGGAGCATTAAATGCTAATGCACGTGTTGGCGTTAGTAGCTTCTTTTATGCAGATGCACTAGATACAAAATTAGTGACAGGGCAGGCCTCAGGCTTAAGTCAGCAGATCCAAGAAAGTCTGCTTACACAATTTACTCAATTGGGTTATCACACCGTTGAGTACAGACTTGGGAATAACCTCTCTTTATCAGAAAACTCAGACAGTATTTTAAGTCGCGATTTAAGTAAATTACGCAATCGCCAAAATATTGACTTGGTAATCACAGGAACAGTGACTCGCCAGCAGCATGCATACATAGTTAATGCACGGCTTGTGAATATAGAAAATAAACAGGTGCTCTCTGCGGGAAGTACCGAGATCCCAATTAATGTAATGTGGGGCAATGAGAAAATTCAGCAGCGTGACGGACTTTTATACCGAAGCGAATACTAATTTGGAGCACAAAAATGAAAAACCTATTAATTACATTATGCTTACCACTGGGCTTTGGTTGCTCTCAAATACTAGGCACAATGAATACAGACACCGCAACACCACAAAGTGAGCAAAGCAACCAACTGGTGAGTAACCAACGCGACGTTGCAGCGCCTGTTTCTGACGATAACTTATTTCAGTCAGGAATGGCTCCACAGGATAACTACACAAAAGCAACACCGCCAATGCGTAAAAATATTAACCATTATGTGCGCGGCATAATGCAAGACATGGTTGAAAACTTACAGTACGTAAGTGAACAAACACCATTAGCTGTTTCGAGTTTTATTTTTTTAGATGAAGACTACAACGATGGTAGCTTACTAGGGAATCAAATTGCAGAAAGCTTCATGCATGAATTACACAGCTTTGGTGTACCCGTTATTGATTTTAAAACAACTGATTATATGCGCGTTACCTCAACAGGCGACTTTGTATTTAGTCGCGACTATTTAGAGCTAAATCAAGATCAAAACTTTAAGTATGTACTAGCCGGTACGCTTGTAAACCATCAAGGTGGTGTACTTGTTAATGCACGTATTGTTGGGCTAGAAAGTAAGGCCGTGGTAGGTTCTGCACAAGGGTTTATTCCACAGTCAGTTGCTGATGCGCTTAATAGTAGCTATCGCACTGATGGCATAATGTTAAAACAAGCAAGCAAGTGAGATAATTATGTATAGTAAATTATTTAACCGCTTTATCGTTTTTTTTGCTTTAGCTAATTTAACTGGTTGTGCCTTTACTCAAAATAATGAAAGTGCTGAAATGAATGCATCTTCAACCACACAAGTAAATTATGACCTAGCAAGCATGCTTAAAACAGCCGAGCAAAAATCAACTCAAGACGATGCTAACGGCAATCAATTTACACCACTTCAGCACCATAAAACACTTGCTAACTATGTAGAGCAAATGGCACTTGATTTGGTTGATACGCTTGAGTATGAAAGTGATACCGACACCAACATTAATATTGCTGTTACTACTTTGGTCGATCTTGATTCATCGCTTACTAAAAGTAATCAATTGGGGAATCAAATTTCTGAAACATTAATTCATCAGTTACAAAAGTTTGGTTATGGCGTGGTTGATTTTAAGACAACCCAAACAATAGATGTAAATAGCCGTGGTGATTTTGCTTTCTCGCGTGATATTGAAAAGCTTAGCGAAGAGCAAATGGCGAGCCATGTATTAGCGGGTACATTAATTTATCGACATGATGCTGTTGTTGTTAATACACGTGTAATTAATGCGCATACAAAAAAAATCGTCGCGAGTAGTCGAAAACTAATCCCAATTTATGTACTAAATAAAGAAGATATATACTTATCAAGCAATTAAGTTCAGTTGTCGCTTGATATAAAAAACCAGATGCCGTTATAATTCACACCTCTAAGCACACAGCTTATTTGTGGCCTCTTAGTTAAATGGATATAACGGCCCCCTCCTAAGGGGCAGTTGCAAGTTCGATTCTTGCAGGGGCTACCAATTAAATTAATGAGTTATGCTTGTGTAGCACATATGTAGCGTGATGAGTTTATTAAATAGTGGATTACACTCAACTCTTATAATTGTACCTAGCCATTGTTTCACTGATATCAACTAGCATAGATTTATTACGAATAGCCCAGTTAATAATAAAGTGTAAAAAAGCCGAAAGGTTTTTTAAAGTTAGCCAATAAAGTTAAGTAGAAAGTAGAAACCTCATCAAATTTGAAATTAATTGACCGCTACATCACTCCTGATTTTTTATAAAATATAAATGATAAAGATTTCTAAAAATCAGCTTAACTAATGATGCATTAATTTCTCAGGCTTAATATTATATAGTTTAATTGATTTCTTAACTATTTTTAGGCGTTTCGTAGTCAGCTTGAACGTTCTTCAAAGTGATGTTGTTCAAGGCGTTCACATTCAATACCCGTGGTGTTTTACCTCTAAATGAGCCGTAAGCGTGCTGCTGATTGTAGTGTAGTAATGCCGTCATTCAGGCAAAGTTTAACTTTTGAGATCTCCAAAATCCAAATTAACGGTCGAATAAAACTCTTCTTTGTCGATTCTTTGTGGCCTCTTAACTTTACCATTTAAGTGAGGAGAGCCTGATTTGTTGGGACGAAATTTAATGCTATGCTCCATCAATTTGAGTAGTACCTTCTCAGCAAAAAACTCCATTGCGCGATCAGTTTGTACCGTCGTGTTGGAAATGGCATTTCTTCTATCACTTTATCGACAAAGGTAAGTGTATTGTTTGCCGTTCTGCGTTTAAAGGCGTCTAACACGCGATATCTAGAGCAATCATCAATGGTAGTGTACTGATAAATTCAGGCGCGACTTTACATGTATCCATCTGAATTTAGTCACTAGGAATAGGCCTTTATTATCGAATGAAGTATTTTTCTTTTGCTGAAAAACTATTGGCTTTACTTCGTATTTGGTCAGGACTTTATGAATTGAGTCAAGTGATGGATGGAAGTTATGCTCGTGTAGAAGCTGATTTTGGAGCTTCTAGCACCCATTTTCTATTTGAAAATAAATACTAGTGCTTGGGGGTCTGTGAGTACGTCTATGCTGTTTTCTATGTATCGCTGGTAGCAATTTGAAGAGTAGGCCTAGATATACCAACGACGTCAAACTAGACCCACAACATTGTTTTTTCTTAAAGCTCAATCCACTTTAATAGCTGTTGAGTTTCTTTGTTCATAGAGAGATAGTATATTGAAACGATACCTATGAATCACACAATAACCAGCAACATCTTAAAATACAATCTAGGCTAAATTTCACGGAGTAGGGCCCTAGCCCGCATTACCTTTACTGCGAGTGACCGGGGCAACCTTGAGAGGGGTTAGCTCAAATAAACTCAGTTCCGTATTTCCTCCAATTGACTCGACCGATAGATCATTTGCACCGGGAGCGCCGAATACAAGGTTTGAAAGTACAACTTCGCCGTTATTTACAAAGACCTCAATGGATGTTGTATCTACAATGATATCCAGCATGACAAAGCCATCGCGCGCTTGTACGGGGGACTTTCGAACCTCGCGGTAAACTTTGGGCATCGCATTGGCTATAGCATCCTTATCGCGTTTGACAAAAACAGTGTCATTCGCAAAGTTGTATCCAACGACAGAAAAGTGCCCATTGCCTTCCTTAAGACGGAAGCGGATCTCTTTAGCATCTGAGTCAGCGTCAATCTTAACCCGGAGTCGGTAGGCATCGGATTGAGGCTGAGGAAGTGCCATCTTCGACGCTTCCGTCACCCGAATATTGGATCGAGCTACTGCATTACCCTCAAGTTTGTCGATCGTATTGATGGGCTGCGAGACAAGCTGCGGCTTACCGTCTACAGACCGTAGCATGATGCGCCGTACGATCGAGTTGGCCCCCCCGTGCCACTCATCGGTTGGGAGTTTGGTGGCGTAGGCCCAGTTATTGAGCCAACCAATGGCATAGCGAGAAGCAAGGCGTTCGGCGTCATTGTGGCGTGGGTCTTCCCATGTCACTGCGGCATAAAAGTCGGCGCCGAAGTCTAGCCATTGAGGTTCATCGCTATCCACGGTGAAATTTTTTCCGTCCCATACTCCGGTCCAGTACAGGGTTCCCGTGGTCATTCCTTTTTTAAAGCCGTTCGCGCCAGTTGCCAGCACCCATCGTGTAGTTGCACTGTCATCGTTGACCGACATTTGGAATAGGTCGGGACATTCCAGAATCCCAAGGTCGTCGCGCTCGAACCCAGACTGATACTTCCAATGCTTCAAATCGGGCGACGTGTAAAAGCCGATCTTATGACCCTCAGCCAGCACCATCAGCCATTCATTGCGCGTGTCGTCCCAGATGATCTTAGGATCACGCCAATGCTCGGATCCAGGGTTGTCCATGACAGGATTGTCGTGGTACGCCTTAAATCGATAGCCGCCGTCAGTCGAGACAAAGAGCGACTGGCGCTGTATACCCTCGTGTTGTTGAGTCATGATGGCGATTACAGCGCCAGGGCCGAAGCCTGCAGTGTTATCGATGTCAATTACTACGCTACCGGTTTCAATGTCGCCGAGGCCGTTCTTGTATTTGTCGATTGCCACACCGTGATCTTGCCAGTGCACAAGATCAACCGAGGTCGCGTGGTACCACTCAGTACCGTTTCCTATGGGATAATCGGCATTGTAGAGGTAATAGTAGTGCCAGATACCGTCAATCAGAATTGGACGCTGGGGATCGTTCATCCAGTGTTTGGCGGGGGTTAGGTGCACCGCGGGCCGATATCTCGCCCAATTAGCTGGGCGCTTGTATTTAGATGATTCTTCTGTCAACAGAGGCAACGGTGAAGAGCTAAACGCTGCTTCAGAACCTAATTCGACGGCCGGCGACATTCCTGAGCAGAACAACACGACCAACACGCAAATTGTCATATACCAGCGACTTGCAAATATTAAAATAAAATTGTGATTCATAATTCCCCTTATTGGAGCACCGATTACAAAGCAATGTAATTGCGCAAAGGTACTCATTGAGCATGATAGATGATATTGGGCAGTACGAAAAACTTGTAAAATAAGGAAATGCAGTGCTTCAGAAATCACTGCTGTAAAACAAAAAAACAGAGCGACAGTTCGAGAGACTGTCGAATAAGTCGAGCATACCTTTATTTGCCATTTACAAACAAGGGAGAAGAGGATACGCCGGTACATCGCCATCTCCTCTTCCCACCGATAAGGGCTGTATAGATTAATTTACTAAAGCTATTTCTTTAGAGGCTTGATCTGTCCACCCGAATTCACATTAAGGTTTGCAGGGATATCGGCCCAACCACCTAGCCCATAACCATTTACGCTATAGGAATAATCAACCTCTGACGAGTCGCCGTTGATTTCTATCCTGACTGTAGGTGCAAGCGTCCCACCGCGACGAAAATTTTCTTGAGTGCCGATCGTGTCGATGAACGATTGGATCAAGCCACCAGGCATCACGTAGTGCGAGTACGACTGGAATTGACCTGGGTGCTGATTATAGTCTGGCGCAAACGGACTACCCGGCCAGTAGTTGAGGTTCGTTGGGTTACCCAGCACTAGTCCGGATCCCTGGTTCATCGGCTGGTAATCGCTGCGAATACCGTTGCCTACGAAACCATATACGCCCTCGGGGCCAGTAATACCTGTTGCGTATGTGGTGCTGTGGCTAATAGTGAAAAGGTAGTACTTGCCATCTTGTTGGTAGATCTGCGGTCGTTCAGTCTGATCGGTGACACAGTTTGCAGATAGAATAGGCGGCAGAAATTCCCACTCGGTTAGGTCGTCGTTCGTAGCCCTTGCCAGACCGACGTTACCGATCTGAAAGGGCGCACCCGATGCATTCACTTGGGTTACGGTTTCTGCATAAGGGTCGCCGTCCCGGTAGCCAAGGTCGTCCGCATCACACTGTGCAGTTGTCCGGTCCATGGCCGAGTTCCCCTCAAATACCATATAGGTCTCACCTGGATGAGCCGGATCTTCGAAAGTAAACGGGTCGCGGAAGTTATAGTAAGGGTTTTGCTCAGCATTTTGGTAGTAAGTGCCGTCAGCCTCGAGTAGCGACGTAACCTTGTTGAAACCGGTGAATCTCACGCCGTGTTTATTAGCATGCACATGGCCTACGCTTAGCGCGAGCCGAGAGTCGTAAGGCTTGATGTCCGGTCCTCCGTCTTGATCACGGTAGAAGGCAACATCTGTGAAAAATAACTTTATTTCGCCACCCGGAAAAATACGGGCCGAGCCTGACCACTGGGTCTGGTGGCTGTAAGACTGGTCTTCGAAAATTTCACCGGTGACACCTTCATCGAACACGAGACCACCATAGGTCCAACCACCATTTTCGGGGCGTTGGTCAGCGGAAATCCCAGCCGGCCGATAGAAGTAGCCGATCTTTGCGTAAACGTGGCGGTCATCAAAGCCAAGGCTACGGTCGGCTACTAAAGAAAAAATGATTTCCTGTCCATTGACACTGTACTGATTAGCATCCTCGTCAGTCAGAGGCCAAGAGTCCCATACCCAGACCTGTTCGTTCGACATGTCAGGGAAGTTCTGCGGGATGTCAGGCATAGTGTATTCTTCAGGCATCGAATTCTGACGTGAACCAGCCGTCGGATCAGACATTCGCTTGATTTGGCGTGCATCAGCCCGCGTCCACTTCGCAGTGAAATTACTCTCAGGTGCAAATGCCTCTTGGGTGTGAAATGTCGGCTCGGGACCCGGCTGTAGATAAGGTTCTGCAACAGCTGCCGTTGTTAAGCCCAGAAATGAACACAGAATTGGGATTGTCGATTTACCTATTTTACTATTCATCAATATCTTCTCACTAAATTAAAAATTGTTTCCCGTAAAAGGATGGCCTCAGCCTAATAAGACCCCTATTATCCTAGTCTAAATCAATTATTTTCAGTGAAAACCAGTTGTATTCACTTGAATATATGTGACTTTTATAGCGAAATCGATTCGGACAAAGGTTGTCTTCTGGAATTAGCCAGGAAATTCGGGCGTAATAATGCCCGCGCTACATGATGTTAGCTTTTTTACTATATACCACTCTTTTAAAAACTTAAACGATTAAGTTTGTTTTTTTTGTAATGGTTCACCGATTTAACAATCAAAAATAATCGAAAATATAAATATAAAATACTATTGCATATATGAACTTTCAAATGACCCCGTTAATTCATCTTGAATTAAGGGTGTATAGTATATATGGGCTCCATAGCGTTAGTGTTTACTGGTTTTTTTTGTAAGTAACTTAGAGGTAGGAATTTAAAAGTGAATATTAATATTAAAAAAATAAGTTTTTATGCTTGAAAGTTATCATCATTCATTTAAATATTAACGAAAAAATAATGTATTAATTCTCACGCGGCACCTGTTGAATGAAGGTTTAACTTAATCGATTAAGTTGTTAAGAGGGAAGTTATAATACTTTTTATGCTAACGCTTATGCATTAGAAGAATGAATACCGATTAAAGGATCCCGTGTTGTTATTTTTCGATGAGTCAAAAAGCGATGCCTACCCATAAAATACTGTTGCTTCGAGGCTTGAGGAGCTTTCCTGCTAAGGTTTTAATCTGCAGCATTACGCCAATTAACTCGAAGTGCCCCACTTAGTAAATTAAGTCGCACTAGGTAATTTATCGAACACCACTGCTGAGTTTTTATATCCCAGACATTTTCTTGGCCGAAAGTTAAGGTCTCGTTGAGCGCCAGCAATTTGCTTTGCTGCGATAGGGATCCGTTAAAGTTTTACTTACCTTAAGTTTTTAATATGGGTTTTATTTGGCGAGGGGGGGGGCAGTTTTTTAGTTTGTTTGCTACCAGCCATGGTCACAGAATTTACTGGTATTACCTACTGTGATCGTGAGGAAATGATGACGGTAGTATCTTAAGATGCAATCATCGCCCGAACTATCCCAGCAGAGCTTTTAACAGTCACTTTGCGTATCGGATACATTTTTCTTCGACGTTAAATCATACTAACTATGCCCTTCTACCTTGCTCGCCAAACACTAGGTACACATACTAGCCACTGTTAAAAAATTATTTTTAACAGTGGCTAGTCGGCACTCAATACTAACACTATTGGTGATAATAACGTGCTTTGCTAGGCTACCTTTCGCCACGTAATCTATCGCGCTGCATGAAAACATAAATCAACTTATGGTTGAAAGTATGATCAATAATTTTACCCACACCCGGAATGAATTCAGGATCCTAACTTTGGTTCAACCCAAACTCAACTGAGGCTATAGTCAATACTAATACACTATATTTCGCTGCTAGGTAGATAACAGCTTACAACTAACCATCACTTGTAATTTTATCAATCAATTCGCTAAGTACAGCTTCAGCTTTACTTGTTTCTACTTGGCAAGTACCTGCATTTAAATGGCCGCCGCCGCCGTATTTAAGGCACAGTTCGCCAACATTGGTGTTTGAACTGCGGTTAGTTATTGATTTACCTATGGCATACACTACATTTTGCTTTTTAAGGCCCCACATTTTATGAATCGAGATATTGCAGTCGGGGTACATGGCATAAATAACAAATCGGTTTGTGGCGTAAATTGTTTCTTCCTGAGTTAAATCAAGGACTACTAACTTTTTATGAACGGTAGCGCATTGAGAAATTTGCTCTTTGGCTTTTTCGTTATGCTCGTTATATAAAGCAACACGTTCGGCTACGTCTTCCATTTGTAGGATTTCTTCGATGCTCTGATCTTTACACGCATCAATCAGTTTCATCATTAATTGGTAATTTGAAATTTTAAACTCGCGAAAACGGCCAAGTCCAGTTCGCGCATCCATAATAAAGTTCATTAATACCCAATCGGTTGGGTTTAATATTTCGTCTTTTGAAAACTGAGCAGCATCGCCTTTGTCTACCGCGTCCATCATTTCAACAGAAATATTTGGAAGTTTTTCAGCGCCGCCATAATAGTCATAAACTACGCGAGCTGCTGATGGGGCTTTTGGGTCAATAATATGGTTTTTTATGTCGCTTGAGTTGCGAACGGTTTCGCTAAGGTGATGATCGAATGCTATATGACAGCCTGCAACGTAGGGGAGGTTGGTCGTAATGTCGTTTTCGGTAATGTCTATTTTGCCATCTTGCATGTCTTTTGGATGAACAAATAAAATATCGTCAATTAGGTCTAAGTCTTTGAGCAATACGGCACAAACTAAGCCATCAAAATCGCTGCGAGTGACTAGTCTAAATTTATTATTGGGCATAGCTATTCCATCTTTTTAATTGAATTATCAATTAAGTGTAACAGCTAAATTTTTTTTTGAGAGGTCAGCTTAAAAAAATTATAAAAAAAAGCCAAAACGTTAATTTTGGCTTTTGCTTAGCAAGTTTGTATGTGTGGTAAATAGGTTATGCGCCTGGACCACATTCCATACATGAATTTACAATGTCTGGGCCAAATTTAAGTTTGGCGTTTAAGTCGCGAAGGGCGGTACGTAACCCTTCTTCAATTACTGGATGGTAAAATGGCATATCAAGCATTTCTGGTACGGTCATTTTGTTTTGTACAGCCCAAGCTAATAAGTGAGCGATGTGTTCGGCTTGTGGGCCAATAAATTCTGCACCTAAAAATAAGCCTGTACCTTGCTCTGCATATACACGCATATGACCTTTGTTTTTAAGCATTACTCGGCTACGACCTTGGTTTTCAAAGCTTACTTCGCCTACTTCAAAACAACCGCATGGGCCTAATCGGTCAGTAATTTGCTTGTAGCTTTCGCCGACCATGGCTATTTGTGGGTCGCTAAATACAGCTGCAATTTTTGCTCTGCGCAGACCTATACGTACATCTGGGAAGCGCCCTGCATTTTGACCTGCAATAGCACCTTGGTCAGATGCTTCGTGTAACAATGGGAGCATGTTACTTGCATCGCCGGCTATAAATATGTTCGACTCACCACATTGCATTGTATGTGTGTCTGCGTGCGGTACGCCGCGTTCATCAAGTTCAATGCCGGTGTTTTCAAGGCCTAGTTTATCTACGTTAGGTACTCGGCCTGTGGCTGCAAGTACGTAGTCAAACTGTTCGGTGTGTTTTTCACCTTGTTTGTCGGTGTAAGTTAGCTGTGCTTTGTCGCCAACTTGCATCATGTCAGATACGTTTGAGTCGGTATCTACAAAAAATTCTTCAGCAAAAACAGTATTTGCATAGTCTTTTACTACTGGGTCTGTAAGTGGGCCAATTGCGCCGCCTACACCAAATAGTTTTACATTTACGCCTAGTCGGCTAAGTGCTTGGCCAATTTCAAGACCTATTACACCAGGGCCAAATACAGCGACTGATTCTGGTAGGTCATCCCAATCAAATACGTCGTCGTTTATAATAAGTTTGTCACCAAAGTTATTAAATACGCCAGGGTATGAAGGGCGTGAACCGGTGGCAATTACAAAGCGTTTTGCTGTAATAATTGTATGGTCGTCTATTTGTATGCGGTTTGCGTCTAAAAATTTAGCGTAACCACGAATTTTATCACCATCTGGTAATTCATCTACGGCTTCTACTACGAATCCTACAAAACGATCTCGTTCACTTTTAACGCGTGCCATAACTGCTTTGCCATCAATGACTGGCTTTGAGCTTTGTACACCAAATGCAGGTGCCATTTCAATTGCGTGTGCGGCTTCGGCGGCTGCAATCAATAACTTGCTTGGCATACAACCAACACGTGCACATGTGGTGCCGTATGGACCTGATTCGATCATTAATACATTTTGTGTGAACTGTTTAGCATTACGATAAGCACTTAAACCAGCAGTGCCAGCGCCTATAACAACAACATCGGTTTGCAATTCTTTCATAGTGGTATCCTTTATTATTTTCAATCTAAGCGATGAGATTGATATAGAGGGGCGCGTACGCCCCTGCTATTTTTTACTTAATTAAGCAAAGTATTTTTCTAAGTCGTCTGAACCACCGATGTGTTTACCACCAATGAATATTTGTGGAACAGTGTCACGACCAGATACAGCTTTAAGACTCGTAAGTGATGCGCCTGCACCCATGACAATCTCTTCATATGCGAAGCCTTTCTCTGCAAGAAGCTCTTTTGCTTTTTTACAGAAAGGACAGCCAGGTTTAGTAAAGATGCTTACAGGTTCTGGTTTAGCTTGCTTAGGGTTGATGTAATCAAGCATTGTGTCTGCGTCAGATACTTCAAACGGGTCACCTGGTAAATCTGGTTCGATGAACATTTTGTCAATCACGCCGTCTTTAACCAGCATAGAGTATCTCCAGCTGCGCTTACCAAAGCCTAGGTCGTTTTTGTCTACTAACATGCCCATGCCGTCAGTAAATTCGCCGTTGCCGTCTGGTAATAAAGTAATGTTTTGCGCTTCTTGATGTTCAGCCCATGCGTTCATTACAAAGGTATCGTTTACTGATAAACATACAATTTCGTCAACGCCATTTTGCTTAAGTACGCCCGCTAATTCGTTGTAACGTGGTAAGTGAGTTGATGAACATGTTGGTGTGAATGCACCAGGTAGTGAAAACACTACAACCGTTTTACCTTTAAAAATTTCATCTGTTGTTACTGATTTCCATTCGTTATTTTGACGAGTTGCAAATGTAACACTTGGGACTGTTTGACCTTCGATATTGTTTAACATAATTTTTGTTCCTCTTGATTTGTTGATAGCCATTATGGCGAACAATTAAATATAGTTCCAATCGTTTGTTTGTATTAAACTGATAGTTACAAACTATCATGTGGAGCTGAATATGAACTTAAAAGATTTTGAATATGTAAAAGCAATAGCGCAATACAAGCACTTTCGCAAAGCTGCCGATGCATGTTTTGTAAGTCAGCCTACATTAAGTGGCCAAGTAAAAAAACTCGAACATGAGCTTGGCGTTACTTTATTTGACCGCTCAACTAAACAAGTTACCTTAACAGCAAAAGGTGAACGTTTGTTGACACAAATAGAGATTATTTTAGAACAAACGCAAATACTCAAAGAACTTGCTGCTACTTCTAATGAGCCTCTACAAGGTAAATTAACTATTGGTATTATTCCTACCATTGCGCCTTACTTGTTGCCTGCGTTATTAACATCAATGAAAGCGGCATTTATTGATAGTCAGTTTTCGTTTATTGAGATGCAAACAGCAACAATTTTAGAAGCTTTAAATAATGGCGAACTCGACTTCGCTATTTTAGCCGATGTGCCAGAGCTTATTAATTACCATACGGTTGCTTTATACAAAGAAGATTTTTTAGTGGCGGTATCACAAGATAACGCGCTTTCTAAGCATAAAAAAGTGGCGTTGAACGACCTTCAAGGATGCAGCCTACTAATGTTAAGTGATGGTCATTGCTTTAAAGATCAAGCCCAAAAGTTTTGTTTTTCTGCAGGAGTCGATGTATCTAACCAGTATAAAGGTAATAGTTTAGAAACATTATTAGCGTTAGTGGCCATGGATGACGGTATTACATTTGTACCAAAACTGGCATGTACCGACCGTGTAGGGATTGATTACTTGCCTATATTCCCTAATCAGCAGCGTAATGTGGTGTTTGCATGCAGAAAGCATTATCCGCATTTATCTGGTGTAGAACAATTGGGCGAGTGGTTATCGGCTCACCCTAATTTAAAAGCTAAATTAACTAAAGATCTTGGCTGATTATTTCTACTACATCGTTAATTTGCACGCCAGGTAGTGGTTTACTGTCAATACTAACGGCTACTGCAGTTTGCTGATAAAGCTGCTCAACGCGAATTTTATTAAGCGTGGTGATGGTGTGTGGCATAACATTACCAGCCGCGTCGGTTAAATAGTTATGGTGCGCAATGCTCAGCATTTGGCCTTTTTTTAACCCATGAGCTTTACCTAAGTTAATAACTATTTTGCTATTTTCCATGTGCATTATTTTGCCTTGAGTTGGCAAACACGCCATGGCTGCTTGAATGTCATAACTTACTGCTTGGTTGATATCGGTTATGCTTTGCCCATAAGGGGATTGCCAAAATCTATCACTATTAACATCAACTATGGCTGTTTTTTCAAATGGCCAAATTGCTTGAGTATGGTAACTATTTTGCCAAAGTTGCTCATAGGTAGTGCCATCAAATAATACAAATTCAATGTTGTAACTGCGCTCATACGCCTCGTCTTGCCAAAATGCATAATCGTTATTGAGTTTGTCGCTAGTTGAAAGGCTGGTTATTTGGCTAAGCAGAACATATTGAGCGTTACTGCGCGAAGATATTTCTTCTAATTGGGCATTTGAATAGTCGTGCTGCTGCGAAAAGTACTTATCAACGCTTATTGCATTATTATAGTAAGCAATAGGTACTGCGCTCATTTTTGATTTTTGCAGGGAAGTAAAAATATTTTTGCTAATCGCTTTGCTTACGTCAAATATTTGACCCATTTTGGCGTGTTCACGATGAACAAGTTGGCTTTGTGTAACGGCCACAAACTTATTAAAACTATTTTGTGGGCATTGCTCTGTTTGAGAAAAAATATCGAGCCGTAATGTAACGGCAAATTTATTGTCGTATTTATTTTCGCTGACCAGTTCAATTTTTTGAATTTCGCCGTGGCTGCTAATTTTTAGCTGATCTTGCATCAACACGCCATCTACAAGGGTTTGCACAGAGCTAACCCGTGCGCCAGAGAATACTAACGCCTGTGTAATCGCATCTTTTATAGCGGCAGATTTAGCCGCGCTCGTATCACCATTTTGAACGTTCGCGTGACCCGTTGATTCATACCACTGCGCTTTAGTAAAAGGGGAGAACGTTAATAATGCCGTTGCACTTAACCCTGCAAATGCCAATGATAAAAACGACTTCATACTTTTACTCCAATTAAACGTTAGCTATTAACTAGGTAGAGCAAGGACTGTACCAATGTTATTTGGTAATTATTAGTAATGCTATAAATGGCATTAAACGTGCATGTATACTGCTAATTACTATACAAGGGCTAAATGCTATGCGAGCAATTTCATTACTTATTACACTTGGGTGTTTAACCTTAGGTGGTTGTAGCAGCGTTTTTGATAAGCATGTTGAATATAAATATGTAGAGCCAAATAATTACCCCGTTTTAAAAGCGATAGGGTATGCACCTATTAGCCTGCAAAAAGGCGCTAACCTGTCACAAAAGCAACTTATGGCAATTAAGGCTTCTAAGCTTGAGGCTTACCGCGAGCTTACTGAGCAAGTATATGGGCAAAAAATTACCGCAGGAACAACGGTGGAAGGTTCAATTGCTCAAGACGATTACTTAGAAAGTAAAGTGCAGGGGCTTATTAAAGGTGCACAAATAATTAAAACTTACGCAGTAGATGACACTTACGTGACCGAGCTTGAGCTTAATATGAAGCGTGTGCACGATTTATACATAGGTGAAGTAAAACCACGCGAAGTTAAAAAAGTAACGTACTACTAAAAACGTTTATTAAAAAAGTTATTCAAAATATCTCATCCTCCTATATTGAGTGCTATGCTGTTGTTAGGATTAATTTTAAGCAGATTGCGTAGTGCTCAACAGATGTATTTTATTGCCACTTATATTAACAGTGGCTCTGTAAATGGCGATTAAGCCAAGTCATTTAAATCCTCAATTATTTATATGGTGCAAAGCCAATTTGCGCTACCTATTGCTGTTTTTTGTACTCTCCAGTGGTGTGCTTGCAAGCCGACTAACTATTCAATTTAATACCTTTATAGAGCTCATGGGTCAAAAATACGGGCCTGCGCGAGCGGCAGTTGCTCGCAACTGGCAAAGCATGTTGGTGCAAACTCAAAACAAGCCAGAGCAACAACAAATTCTTATTGTTAATGATTTTTTTGCGCGTAATTTACGCTACCAAACAGATATTTTGCTATGGAAACAAAACGATTATTGGGCAACCCCTTTAGAAACATTAGGCAGAGGCTTAGGTGATTGTGAAGATTACGCAATAGCAAAATATATCAGTTTAAGAGCGTTAGGTGTGAGCGACGACAAGTTACGCCTTATTTATGTAAAAGCAAAAATTGCGGGCACTAACAAAACGCAAGCGCATATGGTGTTAGGTTATTTTGCTACACCAAACGCTCAGCCACTTATTTTAGACAGTTTAATAACAAAGGTTTTACCTGCTGCAAAACGTGTAGATTTAAGCCCTGTTTTTAGCTTTAACAGCCAAGGTTTATGGGCTAATAATTCAACCAAAAGTGTAGCCAGCCCAACAGCAAGACTTTCACGCTGGCGTAAAATTTTGGAGCAGACAACCAAAGAAGGAGTTATGTGGTAATGGCATCATTTTCCTTATCTAAGTATCTGAAAAAACGAAAAATAACACTCAGGCAAGAGCTATGGATTGCATTATTAATTGTTATTTTTGTGGGCTTTATAAGTAGTGTTTTAATTAGTACTAATTCGGCTAAAAGTTATTTTTCGACCCAGCTGTACTTAAAAAATGTAGATAACGCCAGCTCACTTGCGTTGATGATCAGTCAATTAGACAAAGACCCCGTTGAGCTTGAATTATTAGTATCGGCCACATTTGATACCGGTCATTATAAGCGAATAGAACTACAAGACCCTAATGGTGAGGTGATTGTTAAACGCACGTTTACCGATGAGCTTAAAGCGACGGCTCCGCAGTGGTTTAGAGCAATGTATGGATTAAATGTACAGCCAGGGGTTGGGCAAGTAAATAATGGTTGGCAGCAGTTTGGTACTTTGTTTATAGAAAGCCATAGTCAATATGCTGAGCAAGCCTTATGGGAAAGTGCACTTAAACTATTTTTTAGCTTTTTAATTGTCGCTTTTTTTGCTTGTATAGTTAGTGCTTACTTTTTAAGTAGAATATTAAAACCACTAGATGATGTTGTGTATCAGGCTAATGCATTTGGTGAAAAACGTTTTATTAAATCGAGCGTTCCACGTACATTTGAGTTTGCACGTTTAGTGCAATCAATGAACCAATTATCTACCCGTTTTAGCCGTATTATTAAAGAAGATAATAAACGTTTAGAAGAGCTTAGATTTAAATCGCAACACGATGAGCTAACTGGTTTAGCAAATAGAGAATACTTTGGTGCAACGCTTGAGGCTCACTTACAAAAATCGAAAGATCATGCCCATGGTGCTTTGTTTTTATTTAGGGTTGTAAACCTCGATCGCGTAAGTGAGGAAGTGGGACGAGTAGAAATGGTTAACTTTCTACGTCGATTTTCACAGATGTTGGTTAGCTTCTTAGAGAGCAACCAAGAACACTTTTCTGAAAATTACATTGCACGTATTTCTCACAGCGATTTTACAGTTTTATTTAGTGATATTGATGATATTCAAGCAATCAGTGAACGTATTTTATTGATGCATCAATCGTTTGTTGAAGAGTATAAAAACGTTAACCTAGCGATACCTCACAGCTGTACTTATATTCAAAAAGACGACACGCGATTTGATGTATTAAAGCGTGCGGATGAACTTTTAAAATCATCGGGTAAACAATCTGATGTACAAGCAAAAGTAGCTCAAATCAAGCAAGAAAGTGAGCTGTTTGATAATGCAACTAGCTGGAAAAATGCCATAGAAGAGGCACTCAACAATAATAATTTAGAAATAAATACTTACCCAGTAACGAGCTTTACAGGGCCGGTAATGCAAAATCAATTAGGGTTGAGCCTAAAGCTTGGTGGGCAAGTATACCGTGCTAGTTACTACTACCAGTGGGCTAACCGATTAAAGTTATTAGCGCGTTTAGATTGGGGTTTAATTAAGGCGTTGGTGGCTCATTATAGTATTGAGCCACCAAGTGAACTGATTTCGGTTGAATTATCTGCTCAAACGCTACTTGATGATGCTGCGCTTGCTTCGATTCTTACGTATCTTTCGGCGTTTCCTGATTTAGCCTCTAAAATTTGTTTTGATATTCGTGAAAGTATTGCCGTTAGCGAAATTGAGATATTTAAAGATTTTTGTGAGCAGGCTCGATGTATGGGCGCTAAGGTAGCATTAAAACGTGTGGGCCCTGAATTTACTAAAATTTATAAAATTCAGGAATTTGGTCTTGAAATGATTAAGGTTGATAGCGTTTACGGACACAATATTAGTTACAGCCAAGATAACCAAACATTCTTGCGAGGAGTGTGTACGTTAGCGCATTCTATTGGCATTAAAGTGGTGGCTCAAGGTGTAACAAGCCAAGATGATATAGATACGCTTATTAACTTAGGTTTTGATGGGGTTATTAAAGAGTAAGTAATAGGCATTAACGGTTCGGTTAATGCCCTTTTACAACTAACATTAATTGAATACGGTCGCGAACTTTTAACTTATTAAATATAGAGCTCATATGCTCTTTAATTGTGCGTTCTGTAATATTTAAAGATTCTGCAGCTTGCTTATTAGTTGCACCTGTTACAACAATATCAACTACTTGGCGTTCTCGTTTTGTGAGTACATCAAGCTCGCATGTGCTCGCATATTTAAACGGTGTATTTGATAAAGCTCCCACTAAATTAGATAGTAATTGTCCTGGTAACCATATTCCGCCAGAACAAATTGTCTCAAGTACTTGTTCAATAATTATTTTAGTGGCGAGTGCTTCTACGTATCCTCTAGCGCCTGCTTCAAGCGCACTCCTTAATTGATTTATGTCTAGTTCGTTGGTCATTACAATAACGAGTAAACGTTGTTGCGAATACTTTTTAACGAGCTCAAGCCAATTCGGTGTGCCGGCTAAAATCCAAATAATACTTGATGCCGTTACCCTGTTTGGTTCTTTTGTGCATATTAAACAACCAGGAAACGCTGCATGCCAGTGCTTCGATTCAAATTCAGGCTGTGTAATAAAAATACTTTGGCGCATTATATCTCCGTTTATTAAATGCTCAACGCTCTGTCATCGCTTGCGATGTAGCTCTAAGAACTGGTTTTAAAAGATATTCAAGTACGGTTTTTTTACCGGTAATAATATCCACTTGAGTGGTCATTCCTGGAATAATAGTCAGCTCTTTTGAAAAGTTATTTTTGGTAGTTTTTAGTTGCACCAAATAAAAGGTGTTCTCACGGTCGTCTGTAATTGTATCGGCGCTAATATGTAAAACCTCTGCTTCAAGGCCTCCATATACGGCAAAGTCGTAGGCACTAAATTTTATCATCGCAGATTGCCCAGGGCGTAAAAATGCAATGTCTTTAGGCGGAATTTTTGCCTCTACTACAAGTTGATCGTCAAGCGGGACAATTTCCATAACATCACTACCGGGCTGTAAAATACCGCCAACAGTATTAACTAATAATCGCTGTACAGTGCCTTTAACAGGAGAACGTATTTCAGTTTGAGTTACTTTATCGGCCAAGCCAGATTCAGTTTCTTTAATTGAATCTAGTCGAAGTAGCGCTTCGGATAGTTCATTGTTCCAACGGTTAATCATAACGAGTTCAACTTCGGTTACTTTATTTTTAGCTTCGTTAATGGCCGAAAGACTCCTATTTATAACTGCCTTGGTTCTGTTTATCTCGCCGTTTAAATCAACTATTTGACGCTCTAAACGAATAATATCTATATCCGAAATGGCACCGGTGCGTAACAATGGACGGGTCACTTTAAGCTCTCTGTTTGTTAAGCGCAGCGCGCTCGTATGCTGTTCAAGTGCCGCTTTGGCTTCAATGTAATCTTGGTGTCGCTGCTCTAGTTGGCGTTTGTGAATACTTACTTGTTGCTCTAATTCTTGGCTGTTACTCAAATAAAGAGAACGCTCATGTTGCACAACTCTAGGCGCATTTTTAATAACAGACTCGCTAAATACGAGCTCCTTTTTTTGAGTGAGTGCTCTGAGCCTCGCTACTTTTGCGCTTAACGACTCAACTTTGGATTGGTTTTCTCTAAAGCTAGAAATAAAGCGGGTAGGGTCTATTTTAATGAGTACATCACCCTCATTTACTATTTGCCCCTCTTTTACATTTATTTTTTCGACCATACCACCATCATAAGATTGAATAAGCTGTAATTTATTGGAGGGAATAACTCGCCCCTCACCACGAGCAACTTCATCTAAATTAGCAAAACCAGACCACACAATAAGGCATATAAACGTTAAACAAATTAAATAGAGCAATAACCTAGCGCTTGCTGGCTCCTGTTGCATTTTTTCCCACTGCGCATCGACTACCCAGTCTTGGCTGTTAGGCGGAGAAATCCATCCTTTAAATAGTTTATTAAATATTGATGGCTTGCCTTGCTTTCTTGCTTCTATTGCTCTGCTAACAGATTCAAAGGAGCGCTGTTCAAGTGGTTTTTTATTGTCACTCATGAGGCTTGCTCCACTGTCTTATTATTTAACGCTGCAATTACTTTTTGTTTTGGTCCATCAGCAACTACTTTTCCGTTATCTAAAACTATAATTCGGTCAACAAGCTCAAGTAATGATGAGCGGTGAGTCACCACGATTAAGGTTTTATCTTTAGAATAACCCTTTAAATTGTTAATAATTTTACTTTCACTATTATGATCTAGTGATGAGGTTGGCTCATCTAGTAATAGTATAGGAGGGTCGTTAATTATGGCTCTTGCTATACCTACAGCTTGGCGCTGCCCACCTGATAATTGACGACCTTGCTCGCCTACTTGTAAATCAAATCCGTCTGGGTGCGAATTAATTAAATCAAATAATTGGCTTCGCTCACAGGCTTCAATAATTTGCTCGTCTTTGGCATGCCAAGCACTCATGGTGAGGTTGTCTTTCAAGGTTCCATAAAACAGAGCAACGGTTTGTGGTAGGTAGCCAATATTATGACGAAGCTCAGCTGGGTCAATTTGATGTATATCATTATTGTCCATCAAAATTGATCCTGAACAGGGGTCGTATAGTCCTAAAATAAGCTTTTCTAATGTACTTTTACCTGAGCCATTACGTCCTAAAATGGCGACTTTTTCACCGGCTTTAATTTTAAAACTAACGCCGTTGAGCGCATTATGCGATTCGTCAGAGTATTTAAAACATACATCTTTAAATTCTATATCGCCTTTCAAAATAGGGTGGCTTAACCAATGCTTACCAGGTGGACGCTCGACCTCTTTTTCCATAATCTCGTTCAGTGATTGCATTGCTATTGCGGCATGATGATATTGTGCTAAAACAGCGGCCGACTGCCCGATTGGGCCCATAGCACGAGACGATAATAGGTAGGCTGCAATTAACCCGCCTTGAGTTAGCTCACCTTCAATAACGAGGTGTACGCCTATTATCATTATTATTACGCCTACGCATTGCTGTATCCATGATGCTGTATTTGATATAGAGCTAGAAACGAGTCGGCTATGTGCGTTTACTTGTGCAATGTAAATGGTCGACTTTTCCCATACAGACTGTGTTTTACACTCTGAGTGAAAGCTTTTTACATCTTCAATATTGGTTAAGCTTTCGACTAGTACAGCATTTCGCATTGAGCTTGCTTTCATTGTTTGTTCTGAAAGAGCTTCAAGTTTGCGGTGTGCGGCTATAGCGTAAGCTAATAATATAAGTGCGCCCGCGATAATAGGTAAACTTAGAGGTACGCCAATAATGGCAATAACAATTAAATACAAAACTACGAATGGCAAGTCGACTAATGCGACAAGTGTTATGGAGCTAAAAAAGTTACGTACAGCTTCAAATGATTGAATGTTGCTAGCAAAGGAGCCTGCGGACGATGGGCGGTTTTTTAGTTTCATACCTAATACCCGCTCCATTATTACAGCCGATACTTTGACATCTATTCTGCTGGCAGCAAGCTCTACAAAGTAGCCTCTTACTAAGCGCAAAACAAAGTCAGCAGTGAGTGCTATTAAAATGCCAATGGCAAGTACCCATAAGGTTTCTGTTGCGTGGTTGGGCACTACGCGGTCATATACGTTCATTACGAATAAAGGCATAGCAACCGACAAAAAGCCCAAAGCAACAGCCGAAATAATTACGTCTTTATAAAGTGAGCGGCATTCTTTAATTACTCCCCAAAACCATCCATCTTTTGATAGTTTTTCAAGTACAGGTGTTCGCTCATCAAATGCAAACTCTGGTTGAGCATAAATAACTAAACCTACACTGTTAGCAGCTAACTCATCAATGCTTTGTTCGATAACTGATTCTGTAAGTTCTGGGTAAATTACACTCACCAACTGTTTATCGTAATCAATAGAATTAATAACACAGGCTTGGTTATCTTTTAAAATTAAGATGGCAGGTAGCAGTGCTGTATTAATTTTTTGTAGTGGCTTATTAACTACTTTTGATTTAAAGCCAATGCGCTTTGCTGCGCGCGAAAAACCTGATGGAGTAAGATTTCCATCAGTTAGAGGAAGTCCATTTAATAGTGCTTCTCTTGAAAACTCTTTACCATGATGACGACATAAAACTGCTAGGCAGTCAACGAGGATGCCACCATGATCAAGTACATCGTTTAATTCCATACACCATCCAATGTTATGTAGAACTGCATAGGATTGTTACTAGTAAACCTAAACTCGACTTAAATATTTCATGCCGAGTTTAGGTTATTTACATAACGTTAATTGACTTAGATATCGGTAATTACAGCTTCGATACGTCGATTCGCAGCATTTGCTCTTACTGATATTTCGTTTACACGTGGTTGATCGATGCCATACCCGAACGATTTAACACGTTTAGGTTCTACATCGAATTGCTTAATCAGAATTTCAGCTACGGCAAACGCACGTTTTTCTGATAGTTTACGGTTATATTTACGGTCTCCATCTAAAGAGGCATGACCTTGTATTTCAACCTGTTTAGTTGGGTTCTCTTTTAAAAAATCTGCAAGCCGACTAATTTCTTGAATATATTGAGACCTTACATCGCTTGAGTCAGCAGAAAAAGGAATACCAATTTCTATATTCGAGGTTGATGCGCTATAAATTGTGCAACCAGATAAATCTACATTTGTATTCAAAGGTGTGCTTGGGCAAGTGTCTTGCTCATTTGGTACGCCGTCACCATCATCATCGGTAAAGCTGCTTGCTGTCGTGTCGGTTTCCAGCGGTATATTTAAGTACCTTGGCATAGCCGTTACACTCATGTATGCATTATCTTGCTTAGCTTTTTTTTGAAGAAATGCCTTGCGGCTAAAAGTGGTTGCTACATCGTAACTCGGACAGATATTTTGTGCGGTATGAACAATAGGGTCGTCAGTTAGCTCTTTTAATGTAGGGTATTTATCTGACATCACGTTAAGTGCTGGCAGTAATTTCCCCATTTCTTTTAGCATAGTTAAAATAGCTGATTGACGATCGTAAAGCGCGACTATGTATGAACGTGTTGATTGAAATGATTCGTTTTCGGCATCAAGTACGTCTAGTAGAGTTCGTTGGCCTATATCGAATTGATCCTTATATGCAATTTTAACTTTAGTTGATGATTCGCGGTGTTGATCAAGCGCCGGTAACTTTTGCTCTAATATAGTGACGTTGTAATAAGCAATTTGCAGACTCTGACGAATATCAATACAAGACTGATCGCGTTGATACTTTGCAATGTTTATATCCTGATAGGCTTGTTCTAAATTGGCATTATCAAGACCACCATTATATAAATTATAGCTAATATCGATGCCGACTCGCGCTTCTGTTCTGGTTTCATTTTGACCAAGTTCATCTCTATCTTGGCTACCGTAGCGGGCAGATAAATCTACGTTAGGATGAAACGCTGCTTTTTGTGCTTTTGCGTTCGCTTTTTGTGCTTCAATATTATACAAAGAGGCGTAAAATGAAGGGCTATTTTTGTAAGCGACGTCTAGCGCTTGATTAACTGAAATTGGTATATTTTTTTCATCAAGGTCAGCTTGCTTTATATCGTTCATAGGAAGCTCTCCTACAACCCTTAAGTAGCGAGCGCTTACATCATGTAAATTTGAGTACTCCGTTAATACGTTAGATTGTGCTAAAGATAAGCGCCCACTAATTTGTTCTAGATCGGCAGCGCGCGCTACACCAGCTCCTACACTTTGTTCTATTTGTTGATATACAGACTCGTGCTCTTGTAAATTTGCTTCTGCAAGTTGTACTAACTCTTTAAATTTTTGTACGTCGAGCAGGGCTATTGAGGCTTCAAGTGCTGTTTGTTCTGTTTGAGAAATAAGCTCAAAGTACCTAATGAGTTGAATGCGTTTAAAGCGATCAACAGTATTCGAGGTTCTAAAACCGTCGTAAAGCATTTGAGTAACACTTAACTCGGCTGTATTACGGTTATATTCTTCTTCAACACCGTAATTTCTTCTTTCATAGCCCGCGCTTGCTGATACATCAACACTTGGTAAATAACCTGAGCGGGCAGCATCTACTCCATAAATCGAAGATTTAAAAGCATGCCATGCTTCTTGTACTTCAGGATTGTTTTCAATCGCTTTACTTGAGACATAGGTAAGTGGCATTGCTGATTGTTCATTTGCATGCACATAGTTTAGTAGAGTTGCGGCAGTAATCGTTAGTCCGATTAACATAGTCTCTTGATGTTTCTTAAAAGTGTTTTTTGTAATCATTTCTTCCTCTTAGATCCTGTTAAGACCGAAAATGCTCCCTTAAGTATTTAGTAAAGGAATACCATTTTTGCAAGTAATCGTTTTGGTTAGCATAAAAAAAAATTTCTACCACTTTTTTGTTGATTTTTTATTTTTGAATTTTTCTTTTAAACCTGTACTTGAGTACAGTATCTATGTGGCTTTTTTGTCCTACCTTTAACTTATTAGATTGTTATTTTAAAAAGTTTGAGGGTACCAAAATGGAAGCAAATCAACTGGTAGTTATTGATATTCAAGGTTCGGCAGGTGTTGTGCTGGATGATGGGTCAATAAGAGCATTAAATGTTGGTGACACTATCACCGTGGGTGATTTAGTTGTTACTGCTATTAAATCGTCTCTACAAATTGATGTGCAAGGTGAAACCTTATCTATACCCGCCAATCAAAAGGTAAAAATAACACCAGACTTATTAGCGAAAGAAGCCAGAGACTCTAGCGAAACAACTGTTTTTGATGAAAGTTTAGATGAAGCAATTGCAAGCTTAGATTTAGGGGCAAAGCAAGACCCATCAACAGCGGCTAATTCTGATGTAACAGATTTTTTAGATGCGTTAGAAGGTGATGGGGACATTTTAGATAATTTAGAGGCAACAGCCGCTGGTGGGGGTAACGCTGCGGGTGCAGATGGAGGCAGTTCGTTTGTACAGCTAACCCGAATTTCTGAAAGTGTTGATCCTAGTAGTGTTACTTTTGATTCATCTTTTGATCAAGGCGCTACTGAAGCTTTTAACTTAAGAGATACCTCTGATGGTATCGTGCCTGATTCAACTACTGCTTCTATTTCACTTAATGAGCTAGGTATTACTAACTCATCACAACCCACAATCACCGGTACGAGCGAAAACTTAATCGGCGAAACGGTTAATGTAACGGTAACTGATGTTGATGGAAACTCTCAAGTAGTTAGTGTTGTAATTGGCCCTGATGGTACCTTTGAAATAACCCTACCAACACCAATTGCTGATGGCCCTGTAACGGTTGTTGTTGAAGCGACGGATCCTGTTGGTAATCCTATAAACGACACTATTTCAATTGAGGTTGATACAACACCTCCACTTATTGCTATTGATCCTGTTGCCGATTCTGCTTCGCAAACAGTGACAGTGACAGGGACAGTATCTGGTTTGAATACTGGGGATAATGTATCAGTCACGTTAACGGATAGTGCAGGTACGGTACAAACAATAGTTACTCAGGTTGATGCTCAAGGAAATTGGGTAATTACTACCACCTCACCTTTATCTGAAGGGGAGTTTAACGTAAGCGCTGTTGCGATTGATGCAGCTGGAAATCAAGCTATAGACCAAGCTTTAGCGAATGTAGATTTAACTGCTCCGGTAATCACCGTAAATGTAACTGATGAAACAAATAACTCAACACCACCACTTGTTGGAACAACAAATGGTGTTCCTGAGGGCACTCAAGTAACAATTACTGTTACAGATAGTGCAGGACAAATACAAACATTAACTGCAGTTACCCAAGCCGATGGAAGCTGGAGTGTAGAAGTAGGGACTCCTTTACCTGAAGGTGATTTTACTGTTGATGCACAAGTAAGCGACAGTGTAGGAAACTTAGCATTAGCAAGTGATTCAGGAGTAATTGATTTAACGGCGCCTTCGGTACAAATTAATAATATTAACGACACTCAAGACACCACGCCAACGATTACAGGTAACGCGCAAGATGTACCTGCAGGCTCTATTATTAGTGTGGTTATTACCGATTTTGATGGTCAAACTCAAACATTATTAACCCAAACTAACGCTGATGGGGATTGGTCTATCGACGTAACTACGCCATTGGCTGAAGGGCAGTTTGAGGTTGATGCAAGTGTAAGTGATGCTGCAGGTAATCAAGCCCAAGCAAATAACCAAGGTGTTGTTGATTTAACAAACCCTGATATTACCGTTACTGCAATTGCTGATACTAACGATACTACACCAACATTTGTTGGTAGGGTGGAAGACGCTCCTGCGGGCTCTGTTATTACAGTATTAGTAACCGATATTAACGGTAACGTACAAACTTTAACTACTTTATTAAATGAAGATGGCACATGGAGTGTTGATGCTAATGAAATCTTGCCAGGTGGTGAATTTACCGCAACTGCGTCAGTATCAGATGCTGCGGGTAATGAGGCATCTGCGCAAACAAACGGCGAAATAACGTTTGCTCCTATCTCAATTCAAATCGATGCAATTGCTAATACTAACGATACCACTCCATTTTTAAGTGGTAACACCGGTAATGTGCCTGCAGGTACAACCATCACTTTAACTATTACTGCAAGCGATGGCAGCACATTTACATTACTAGCAGTGACGCAAGAAGATGGTTCGTGGTCTGCACAAGTAACAAACCCTCTGCCTGAGGGCGACTTTACTGTAGTTGCAGCGGTTATAGATGACTCGGGCAATGAGGCGCAAGCAAGTGCAGTAGGTAATGTTGATTTAACTGTAAGCATTAATTTTATTATTGATACTAACGATACAACACCAACAATTAGCGGCTCTACCCAAGACGTAGAGCCTGGTGCGGTAGTAACCGTTACATTTACAGGAAGCGATGGCGTAGCAGAAACCGTGCAAGTAGTTACTGGTGCTGACGGAAGCTGGTCAGTTGAGGCAAGTAATGAATTAGTTGAAGGCCAGTTTAGTGTGGTTGCAACTGTAACTGATGCTGCGGGTAATACAGCTTCTGCAAGTGAAACTGGAGAAATTGATTTAACAGATCCTGCAATCACTATTAATCCTATTGAGGATACGAATGATTTAACTCCATCGGTAAGTGGTAACGTAATTGATGTACCAGCAGGAACAGAAGTTACCTTAGTAATAACTGACAGTGAAGGCAATGAACAAACACTGACAACAATTACAAATGCCGATGGTACATATACAGCGGATATTATTGCAGATCTCAGTGAAGGAGATTTCACAGTAACAGCGAGTGTTAGTGATACTGCTGGCAATAGCAGTACTGCAACTGTTACAGGTACAGTTGATTTAACTGCACCAAGTGTGACTATTAACAATATTGCAGATACAAACGATACAACACCTACGCTTACAGGCTCTACCCAAGGATTAGCATCGGGTAGTGAAGTAACTTTAATTGTTACCGATAGTCTAGGAGCAGAGCAACAGTTAGTGACTACTATAAGTGCTGATGGTACTTGGAGTATTGAGATTCCAACTGCTTTAAGTGAGGGGGATTTTACAGTAACAGCTAATGTATCGGATAATGCGGGTAACGCAGCTCAAGATTCACAATTAGGCTCAGTTGATACCACCCCTCCTTTAGTGGCAATAAATGATTTTGCTGATTCAAACGACACAACGCCTACATTTAGCGGAACAACGAGTGATGTAGCACCGGGTAGCCTTGTTAGTGTTTTAGTTACTGATGCAAATGGTGAGTCTCAAACATTGACGGCGGTTGTGTCAGAAGATGGAACTTGGCAAGTAGGTGCAACTCAAGCGGTTGCTGAAGGCGATTTTACAATTACAGCAACAGTAACAGACGCTGCGGGTAATGAAGCAAGCGATACTGTTAGTGGAACAATTGATTTATCAGCTCCAATTATAGCAATTAATACAATCCCAGATAGCGCCGATACTACTCCAACAATTTCAGGTTCTGTACAAAATGTACCAGCCGGAACAACTGTTACGTTAATCGTTACAGATGCTGGTGGTAATACACAAACAATTACAATACAAACGCTAGCTGATGGTAGCTGGACAGCCGATACTAATGAGTTAGTTGAAGGTGACTTTAGTGTTAATGCCATCGTTAGTGATGAAGCAGGTAACCAAAGTGAAGCTTCTGCACAGGGAACTATTGATAATACCGCACCAAATATTACGATTGATGCACTGGCGGATAGCAACGATACAACACCAACTATTTCAGGCACCGCAACGGGGGAGCCGGAGGGCACGGTTGTTACTATTACAGTAACTGATGACGCTGGTAACCCACAAATAATCACCACTGAAGTACAAGCCGATGGCACCTTTAGTGTTGATGTACCTAACGAATTAAGTGAAGGCGAATTTACTGTTGAAGTATCAGTTACCGATACTGCAGGTAATGAAACTACCGCAACAACAACAGGCGAAGTCGATACTGCTGCGCCAACAGTTATTATTGACCCCGTAGGTGATACTAACGACACCACACCAACTATTTCAGGCACCGCAACGGGGGAGCCGGAGGGCACGGTTGTTACTATTACAGTAACTGATGACGCTGGTAACCCACAAATAATCACCACTGAAGTACAAGCCGATGGCACTTTTAGTGTTGATGTACCAAATGAATTAAGTGAGGGTGAGTTTACGGTTGAAGTATCGGTTACCGATACAGCAGGTAATGAAACTACCGCAACAACAACAGGCGAAGTTGATACTGCAGCGCCAACAGTTATTATTGACCCCTTAGGTGATACTAACGACACCACCCCAACCATTTCAGGCACCGCAACGGGTGAGCCAGAAGGCACGGTTGTTACTATTACAGTTACGGATGAAGCAGGTAACCCACAAACCATAACCACAGAAGTACAAGCCGATGGCACATTTAGAGTTGATGTACCAAATGAATTAAGTGAAGGTGAATTTACCGTTGAAGTATCGGTTACCGATACCGCAGGTAATGAAACTACCGCAACAACAACGGGAGAAGTCGATACTGCTGCGCCAACAGTTATTATTGACCCCGTAGGTGATACTAACGACACCACACCAACTATTTCAGGCACCGCAACGGGGGAGCCGGAGGGCACGGTTGTTACTATTACAGTAACTGATGACGCTGGTAACCCACAAATAATCACCACTGAAGTACAAGCCGATGGCACTTTTAGTGTTGATGTACCAAATGAATTAAGTGAGGGTGAGTTTACGGTTGAAGTATCAGTTACCGATACCGCAGGCAATGAAACCACAGCAACCACAACTGGCGAAGTGGATACTGCCGCGCCAACAGTTATTATTGACCCAGTAGGTGATACTAACGACACTACCCCAACTATTTCAGGCAGCGCAACGGGTGAGCCAGAGGGCACCGTTGTTACTATTACCGTCACTGATGAAGCAGGTAATCCACAAACCATTACCACTGAAGTACAAGCAGATGGCACTTTTTCGGTGGATGTGCCCAATGAATTAAGTGAGGGTGAATTTGCGGTTGAAGTATCGGTTACAGATACTGCGGGTAATGAAACAACCGCAACAACGACGGGAGAGGTTGATACCACAGCGCCAATAGTGACTATTAACGCGTTAGGCGATACGAGTGATACGACACCGACTATTTCAGGTACGGTGAGCGGGGAGCCTGCTGGTTCAACTATTACTTTAACTGTGACTGATGCTAATGGTGCAGTTCAAACTATTACAGCACAAGTAATTGCTGATGGCAGTTGGACTGTTGAAGTGCCTGTGGCTTTAGCTGAAGGGAGCTACTCTGTAGATGCAAGTATTAGTGATAGCGCTGGTAATGAAGGCACAGCAAGTGCTTCAGGCACAATTGATACAAGCGCATTGACTATTACCATTGATGTTATTGGTGAAACTAACGATCAAACACCTCAAATTAATGGTGATACCTTTAATGCACAAGTTGGCTCTCAAGTTGAAGTTCAGATCACTGACTCAGCGGGTGGAATAATTACTTTAACTACGGTTGTTGATGAAAACGGACTTTGGAGTGTTACTCCGCCAGCCGATTTGGCTGAAGGCACCATTTTAATTAGTGCGACAGTAACAGACATAGGTGGGGGAAGCGCAAATGCAGAGCTTGATGCTGTAATTGATATTACGCCTCCAACCATACAAGTAAATGAACTAGAAACTAGTAATGACACTACTCCAATTATTTCAGGTAACACAACAGGTGTGGTTTCGGGTACTGCTATTAATTTAACAGTAACTGATTCCCAAGGCGTTGTTCGCACATTTAGCGCAACAACAGATGCCGATGGTAATTGGAGTGTTGAGCTTTCTCAAGAGCTGGCCTCGGGAGATTACTCTGTTGAAGCTGAAGTGTCTGATGCAGCAGGTAATAGCGCTTCAGATACAGCTACAGGCAACATAGATACATCAGGACCTAGCTTAACCGTTGACTTTGATACTGTAACCAACGACTCAACGCCTACCATTTCAGGTACTAGTGATGCAGAAGTTGGTACCAGTATCACGGTGGTTATCACAGATGAAAATGGAGTTGAACAAACACTTAGCACCACAGTAGATGCAAATGGTAACTGGGAAGTAACGCCGCAAACAGATTTAAATGAAGGTGATAACACCATCGAAGTGAGTGTATCTGACGAAGCAGGAAATACGACAACAGTTACAGATACAATTACGTTAGACACGCAAGCGCCAATACTCACCATTCAAAACGTAGGCGATGTTAGCGACTTAACACCAGAGCTTCAGGGTACCAGTAATGAAATTGGTGGCACTGTTACACTCACCATCACCGACAGCGCAGGCGCTGTGCAAACCATTGAGACCTTAGTTGGCAGCGATGGTCACTGGAACATTGAGATTCCAGGTGCCCTTGCACAAGGTGACTTTACTGTAAGCGCGAGTATTACCGATGCGGCAGGCAACGAGAGCACAGCAAACAGCAGTGGTAATGTGGATACTATTACGCC
>NZ_JACJDW010000050.1:0-18417 GCF_014163745.1 Pseudoalteromonas sp. SR44-2
GTATTTAGGCAAGGCAGAGCCTATGTAGTGTGGTTATTCCCCATAAATGGGCGATAACGTAGCATTAATGCCAAACAGGCGCTGCCCAAAGGGTTCTTTCTAGGGGCTATTTACTCTTTGTTGCTTGGTTTTTACTTAGCCCACTAGGTTACAAACCTCGCGCCGCGATTAAATAGCCCCTAGTTTGAACAAATTTTAATCCGCAAAGATCAACAGACCCTAGCATTAAGTATCTAAAAATTATTTTTTAATATTGATTTGCATTTTGCAAATCAAAAGTAAAAACAGCTAAAGAGCAAATAATAAAAACACACTAACAACATGTATTTAAAGGTTTTTATTAGTTGGCATGGTCCTCGCAATATATAAAGTGAGCATAAGCTCTTCTAATTTAAAGGCTACGATTATGAAAACTATTAAACATAACTTAAATAGCAAAAAGCAAAAAGGTTTTGTACTAACGTCAGAGCTAATCATTCTTTCTACTTCAATGGTAGCGGCACTTGTAATTGGTTTATCTACATTACGTGACTCGGTAACCAGCGAACTTGAAGATGTAGCTGAAGCAATTGGCTCACTTGACCAAAGCTATGTATTTGACGGGATGATTAACGCCGAAGGCACAGCTGAAGTGTCTGGCTCAGGCTTTGTAGATTCAGTTGATGTGTATGCAGGCGATGGTAGTTCATTCACTTTTGTTGCATCAGACTTTAGTGAAAATGCGGCACTTATTAGTGCAACACCAAGTGGTGATGCTGCAACGCGTACAACAGCAGGCGGCTCACAAGGTAACTAAGTTTGAATACCAAGCTTAAGTCTCACTGCCACAAAAGTGTGGCAGTGAAAGTTACTCTGGAGGAATATTATGAAAAGTAAAAGTAACAAAGGCGCAACCACAGCGGCTCTCACATTACTCATCACCTCTGGCATGTTAGCTTCGGCTTTGGGTATTAGACAGGTAAACGATGAAAATAGCGTAACAGCTTGGGTAGTAAACAAAAATATGTCGGCAGGTCAAACAGTAACCGTTCACGATGTAGAGCAAAAGAGTATAGATCCAAGTAACTATTCTAATATTGCACTGAGCGTTCAAAACCCACGTGCATTAATTGGTCAAAAATTAGCAACTAATAAAATGGTTGAACAACCATTATTTGACACGGATTTTATTAGAGCGAAAAGCCAAAATTTGTCAGAAGCCATACCAGCAGGGCGTGTTTTATATACTTTAAAACTAAACACCTTAGATATTCCGCTTTCGCGTATACACAAAGGTGACCGACTCGACATAGTCGCTAAAACTAATCGTCTAGTAAGAACAGTTGCCCGTGATGTACAGCTCATTGGTGTTTCAAAAGGCCCTAAATCGCAAGCCGAAAAAAATGGCGTAATGGATAACTTAGCTAAAGAGTCTAATTCTGCTACAGGCGGTGTTTCGTTAGTCCTTGCGGTACTTCCAAAAGATGTTTATTCGTTGGCGGGTATAGATAACGCCGACAAAGTTTCAATTATTGTGCATAGCGCTTATGACATTGAACAAGGTCGTTTGCAAAACTTTTCACGCTTACAAACCAGTCGCACAATCGAAGTGGTTAAAGGCGTTAAAAATGAAGCTGTATATGTAGCTAAGTGAGTTTTTATGTTTAATTTATCAAGCAAACATGAAGAAGTTCAAACCAGTTTAAGTACCTTTGAAGAGCTTAAAAAGCTATTGCATGATGCCGTTATCGAAGAGTACGAACAAGAACCAACCGCACTTTTATCAAGTAATGTTCTCGAAAAAATCTCTGCACTGTGCAGTGAAATTCCACAATTTAATCAATCTTCATTTAACCAACATCAACAAGAGCAGGTTGTTCAGGCTGTATTTGATGAAATTCAGGGCCTGGGTCCTATTGCACAGTTTATGCTAGACGATCAGGTTAGTGATATTTTAATAAACGACACGCAAGATATATGGATTGATAAACAAGGCAAACTACTTTGCACTGCCAGTAAGTTTGATGACGAACGCCATTTACGCCGATTTGTTGATCGCTTACTTGATGGTTGCGGTCGACAAGTAAATGCGCTTATGCCAATTGTTGATGGCAAACTAAAAGATGGTAGCCGAGTTCATATTATTGTACCGCCTGCGTGTACCAGCGCCGCTATTGTGTCTATTCGTAAGTTTAATCATAAAAAAATAAACGATGACTTTTTAGTTAATAATCATTTTTTAGATAAAAACATCTTATCATTTTTAAAAAGCGCAGTTAAAACAGGCGTTAATATTTTAGTGTGTGGCAATGCAGGTGCAGGTAAAACCTCATTATTAAACGTACTTGCTAACTCAATTAACCCAAATGAACGTGTTGTAACCATTGAAGAAAGTGCTGAGCTTAATTTGCATCACAACCACGTTGTGCAATTAGAAGCCCACGACACAAACAGCGATGGTAAAGGTGCAGTAAGCCTAAGAGATTTAGTAAAAGCAGCCCTAAGAATGCGCGCAGATAGAATACTTGTAGGTGAGGTACGCTCAGGCGAGGTAATCGATATGCTCCAAGCAATGAACTGTGGTCACCAAGGTTCAATGACGACCATACATGCTAACAGCGCAAATGATGCCGTTATTCGTTTATCTACTTTAGTGCAGTTACACAATGCACAACTGAGTGATACACATACAAGTTCGCTAATTGCGTCTAGTATTCAACTTATAGTGCATGTTTCTCGCTCAACTAATGGCACCCGAACTCTAAAAAGTATTGGTGAAATTAAGCGTGTTAATGGCGGCGCACATTTCAGCCCGCTTTATAGTATTAACGAAGCAGAGCCTGTACAAAGTGAGCTAATAGATAACTCAAGTGTTATTGAGTTTATGAAAGGCCAAGGCGCAAATGCAAAAGAATTAAAAGCATTACTACACAGTAACCCGGAGGCTAACAATGACTAAACTTGATTATTTATTAGCTATTGCTGCGGTTATTACTTTTGTACTTGCAGCTAGTGTGTTGGTTTCTTTGTATGCTAAAAATAAAAGTAACCAGAGCGCTAAAAAAGTAGATATTTTAGAAGAAAAAGACGTACTTACTTTGTCACTACGAGTACTAGGCTTAAACATAAGTAACGCTTGGTTTATAAGCATGGCGTGCTCGCTCTCTAGTAGTTCATGGTTTTTAGCTAAATTATATTACCCTGAGGCATCAACCAGCGCATTTATTATTTCAATCGTGGTTTTTGTAACCTGTTTTATAACTGTGATTGACTTAGCTCATTATAAATTAGCAAAATTTGAGCATCATTTTTTAGAATTTATTGAAACCGTACAATCGTGTTTAAGTACGGGGCTGTCGCTACAACAATCAATGCAGTTTGCTGATGAACATGCAGACTCATATATAAAAAAACAAAGCTCTTTGCTATTACAACGCATGAGCATGGGGAGCGATGCAGAAACATCGTTTGCTCCATTAATTGAAAGATACAACTGCGAGACCGTAAGATTATTTGCTCATAGCATCATCACACATACACAAAGCCAGTGCGATTTAACCGACATGCTAAAAAGCGTATGTAACATGATGTCGCTTCGCACCCTCGACCGCCAACAGTTAAAAGCAAAGCTTTCGGGTACTAAGTACGCTGCTGTATTTAGTGGTTTTTTACCTTATGCACTAATTCCTTTATTTAGTTATACCGATCCAACCTGGTTTGAACCATTATTAAACGATCCTAATGGGATTGCATTTATAACGGTTGCGCTTCTTTGTCAGCTATTTGGCTTTTTATGGCTACGCCTTAGCTTGAGGGTAACATTATGATTGATATACTTTTACTTATCGGACTTTTAGTAAGTATGGGCTCATTTATCCATATTCATAGGCAATCTCTTAAAGTCGAATTAGATAAACCCGATACTAGAAACATTAATTGGTATCCGCTAATCATCATCTCTAAACGTCAACTAAGACAAGCTGGGATTCAAATTAATAAAATAATAATAAGCCTGTACTGCTTTAAAGTGGCTGCTACTTTTAGCGCATTTACGGTTATAGAACTAACCGAGTATGAGCTGAGCCAATCGATTAAATTATTAGTGTGTTTTATGTGTTTTTTTGCACCCGAATGCTGGTTTTTATTACGTAAAAGTCAACGTAAAACCGTTATAAATAATAGTTTAGAGTTTTTTTTACGGGTGTTACTGGTTTATATGCGCGCTGGATTTTCACTAGAGCGTTCATTTGCACTAGCAGTTGATCATGGATTAAGTCAAAAACACCCATTATACAAAGAACTAAAGTTATTTTTATTCGAGCTTAGCGCAGGTAAAGATCGTGAATTTGCATTTAATTCACTTTTTGAAAGAACCGGCGTATTAGGAATTAAAAAGCTCGCCAATTTAATGTTAATAGGCTCAAAACTTGGTACGCCACTTATCCAAGCAGTAGAGGCTCAACTTGAAGGCCTAGCTCTAAAAAAGAATATTTTACTCGCTAAAAAGGTAAACAAAAAAGCGATGCACACAACCTTTCCCATTATCTTAATTTGTTTTCCGATGTTTTTGGTATTGGTGTTTTTTCCCGCAGCATTACAAGTAATGAACGTACTTAAAATGCTTGTAGAAGTGTTATAGGAGCCTGATATGAAAAAGCATTATCAACAAGGGTACATACTTACTATTGAGCTTATATTAATTATAACTATTTTAATTATTGGCTCAATTGGTGGGGTGATTTTAGTAAGGGATGCCCTTATTAAGCGCCATCAAACTAAGGTAGATAATCAAATTACTGTAGTTGATGCTAACAATAGACCACTCGGTATTGCAGTAAGTTTTGATGAGCACCAAGCACCACTCATTTTTTATACAGACAGGGGAGCAAACAACACGTACAGGGCATTAATAGGCATAAGAGATGATAGGTTTACCTCGCGAGAAGCTGTTTATTACGATGCTCCAAATTGCCAAGGTAACCCGTGTTTAAAGGGCTTAAGCGATGAAGCAACCGATAGCCAAGGTGTGAGCAAGTTAAATAATACCGGTAATGTGAGTTATATAAATGCGCTGCAGCAGGGTCCAAATTACGCAATAGGGCAGTTAGATAATACCGTTATTGGTCAGTTATTAAGAAGTACGCCACAACAATGCCCTGCTAATAGTGAACAAATTCTATCTCGTTATGTATCGCAAAAAGTAGTAACAGGCTCACCTTGTGAAAGCTTTGAAATAGATAAGCAACCAGCCGACAGCAGTTGTTTAGTTGGAGTAACAGCTTTAGGAAACCCACTATTAGGTACAAGCGATCAAGGTTTATCGCAATCGTGTGATACATGCCAAACAGGGTACGAATCGCAAGGCGACATACTTGATTTATATTTACCACAGGTAGAACCGCTTTTAAATACAGCCCTTAGTGCACTTTCATTAGTAGGTATAGGTACAAACGTTGACATAGAGCTTGGCACAATATGCTGCCCAGAAGGTACACGCTTAGAAGAAGATGAAAATATTGTAGAAACACTTGTTTTCACTATTTTAAAAACAACATTTGAGCTGGTCGGTATCGACTTAGTCAACAACCTTATTATTAGCGAAACACTAAGCTTAATAGGGATTGAGCCAGGCGTAACATACTGTAAAACATCACTGAATTTAGTAAATGCAGAACAAGTAATTAATATCACCACAGGCGAAGCTGCACTTAGTAGCTTAACACCACCATTTAAAGTTTTACTGCCAGTACATAGCGGCCAAAACAGTACAACGTGGATACATACTCCCCCTAAAGGGGAAGGAGAACGTCAATGAACGCCTCAAATATATTTACCTCACATGCTAATTTATCAGATACACACACTGATGAAATATCAACAGAAATTAAAGAAACGCTAACACTACTAAAACAGTTTTATGATGTACCTATTGTTAAATTTATCGACTTTAGAGAAGTTTATTCAGAGCAACTAATAACTTGCAACGATAAAGAAAGCGTCGAAAATGAGTTATTGAATTATCAACAGCGCTGTACAGAAGAAAAATTATATTTGTTCGAAGATACATTTTTTGATGATATATCAAACAACACTCATAAATTAATTCGTTTTTATGCGCAATATCCAATTTATAATACGACTAATAAAATAATTGGTGTATTACTGATGGCAGATTTAGCACCTAAAACACTAATAGGCTCACAAAAAGATCAGTTTATTTCATTTTCTCAATTGTTACAGACACAACTAAATAAAGGGTCTGATTCGGTAGTTAATCAAAGTGCTAAATCTGCAAGAAAAAATCATGGAGAAAAGTATATTCATGTATTTAGTTTAGCGCCTGTCGCTTTTTTAATTGCCTTAGTATTATGCTCATTCACTGCATTACTGCTTTATACTATAGAAAAAAAGGAGCTGCAAAGTAATTACAATGAACAAACTCAGCAATTACGTAAAACGTTATTTAATGCTTTAGAGCGATTTGATAATCAAGGATTATATATATCGCAAAAAGATTTAGTTATCGCAGGCTTTTTACAAAGCCAAAATAGCTATACAAAAGAGCAGCTTAATGATTTAGTACAGAGTCAGGTTTCACAAAGCTTAACTTATAAAGGGTATGTTGTTTTTGATTCTGAGTATAACCAACTTGCACTTTGGTCAAAAAATAATTTTGATTTAGCCGCGTATGGATTTAAAAACTGGTTAGAAAAATTCAATAATAGAGCGAATAAACAAGCAGTAGAAGTATTTACTGTTGCAGATACGGCCTTTTTAATTTCTGAAATAAAAATTAAACAAGGCTCTATTTATACACTTACAGCATTTGATTTAAGTAAGTTTTTAAAAGCCGTTATTGGAAAATTAAACACTGAAAATTATAACGTTTTTATAGCAACACCACAGTTTACTTTAGGAAAACAAGGAGAAGTAAACCCTAGTATAATTAAAAATAGTATTAGCGCTTTAAGCAGTCGTTTTCCACCTACTTGGCGTTTACATGTGCAACCAATGAATAAAATAGTACGTCCACAAATAACTAAATATAGCCTAATTAGATTAGGACTGATCGCCTTTTGTGTATTCGCATTCGTGTACTATTTTTTACGTTTGCCTAGGCGTTTACACAATGAAATAAAACAAAAAAATCAGTTAATACTTAATAGGGAAGAGCTATTTTCAAGTTCTCTTGATGCATTGCCACATGGGTTTGCTATTTTTAATAGCCACGAATTTCCTGTGATTACCAACAATGCATTTAATCTTTTATTTGCACAGGTAAATAAACAAAACAGTCAGCTATCGTATAGCCAGCTGATAAGTATTGCACAGCAAAATAATATTATAAATCATTACCATGAGCACCATAAGCTTGATAATGACCGTAACCAATTAATAGATATAGGTTTTACAGACGGGAAGTGGATTACTGTATTACAAAGGCATACAGATTTTAATGGTTTTGTTTGCTACTTTAGAGATGATACAGAGGCACATCAAAAGGAATGTTTACTCGCTGATGTTCTTGAAAAATCCAAGCAAACAAATCAATTAAAAGAAAAATTTGTTACAAGGCTTAGTCGTCAGTTGAAAACGCCTTTATCATCTTTAAAGTCATTAATTGAAATATCTAAAGATCCAATAAGCTTTAACGAATTTAAAAATAATGTGGGTAATATTTCTGATGTGTGCGACCAGCTTGAAAGTGTGATTCAACAGCTCGTAAATATAAATAAATCAGAGATCGGGAAGTTAAAACTTCAAGCTAAAAACGTTAATCTAAAAAAACTGATAAATAATAACATGTCGATTTTAACGAATGAGGCTGAAAATAATAAAATAGTTTTTAAAAATAATATTACATCTGAATTAACGGTAGCAAGTGATGAAAAGTTAATTTCTCAATTGGTTATTCAGTTAGTGACTGAGGTTTTGGATTCGTCAAACAATACTACGCTTTCAATTAACGCCGAGATTAAAAAAGAAAGTACTCGTAATTACCTACATCTCGACTTTTCATTAAGTAATTTAATTAATACGAGCCATTTTATAACTGAGCTTAAAAGCATTTCGGGTGATGATATAACACGCTTTATAGATGATAAAGATATGTCATTAGAGTTAAAATTTTTTATATCAATATTTAAAATGCTTGGTGGGAAAGCGTTAATTATTAGCAGTAGTGCAAATAAAACGACGATATCACTTTCTATATTGGTAAACCTGGAAAGCAAGCAAATAAAAGATGATGAAAAAGAAGTATTAAATAGTCGATTAACAACTACCGATTTAGTAAATACTAATCCAATAATTAATAAAGAACAAAACACGCTATTACTAGTTGATGACGATCCACTTGTTGAGATTGTTATTAGAGCAATGCTAAAAAATGAAAACATTAAAATAGATTACGCGTGCAGCGCAATTGAAGCAATGCTGATGGTATCTCAAAATAGTTACGACATTATTTTAATGGACATAGTAATGCCGGAATTATCAGGAACTGATGCTATGTTAAAAATTAAAAAACACAGTGATAATTCTAAAACTAAGATAATTGCACATACATCGACACCCGATCCAGAATCTAAATATGTAAACCAGGGCTTTGACGACATGCTATTAAAACCGGTAAAACAAGGAATATTAATAAACCAAATAGCACGTATTTTAAAAAGATAGGCTGCTATATCAACCGTCTTAATGTAGATTTTATTTAACGATAAAATATTAATGTCGGTTGAAGTTACATATAGCGTAATATATTCGAGGTAAAAATGAAAAACACGACTGAAGATACGATGAAAGTTATCGGATTTAATACAGTAAAACCTATAAATAAAACTACACGACTACTTTTAGTTGATGATGATTTGCTAATAGAAATTGTAATACGAAAAATGCTTAAAGAAGAAAACATATTAATAGATTTTGCATCCAGTGCAATAGAGGCGCTATTAATGGTTTCTCAAAACATTTACGATATTATTTTAATGGATATAGTCATGCCACAATTTACGGGCACCGACGCAATGCTAAAAATAAGAAAGCACGCTGATGCATCAGCAACAAAAATTATTGCACATACATTTAGTGAGAACGAAAATAGTAATAATAAATATATAAAGCTTGGGTTTAATGGGTTGTTATTAAAGCCAGTTAAGCAAAGTATATTAATTGAAAATATTAGAACTTTCTTAAAGTGATTAATGGCAATAGTAGGGGGGTTAACTGTTTATTACTTATAGCTAACTAAAAAATTAAATTATAATTTTTGAAAGCACTAATGTTTATTAGTGCTTTTGTGTATATGAACTTTAATTTATTTAGCCTAGAGCCCACGTATCACAGGGGTTTAACTTTTAAAACATTAAGGTTTTTTTAATAACTAATAAATACTCATCTTGGTATGGAATTTGCTTTATAAGGCTATATTCCAATTTTATAGTTTAATAAACATTATAATTTTTAAAGTTAACGAGGCACAAGCATGAGCAAAACACAGTACGTTACAGTAGAAGGTCATCAAATTGCTTATCAAGAAATGGGACAAGGTACACCTTTATTATTGATACACGGTATTCCGACTAATAAATTTTTATGGCGAAATGTGATGCCAAACTTGCATCAAAATATCGGGTAATAGCACCAGATTTACTTAACTTTGGTGAATCAGATATGCCAAGTAACACTGATGTATCTATAAATGCGCAATGTAGAATAATGTGTAAGTTTATAGAAGAGCTCGGTATTTCTAAAGTTAATATTGCTGCACATGATATTGGTGGTGGTGTTGCTCAATTAATTGCTGTAAATCATCCGGATAAAGTAAATGGGTTGGTTTTACTTGATAGTCTATGTTTTGATTCTTGGCCAATACCAGAATTTGAACCTTTACTAGAACCAGGCGTAGAAGAAAAAACATCTGTAGATGAATTTGTTGATACATTAAGAGATTTCATGCCCAAAGGTGTTTACGACTCGAACGTAATGACTGAAGAGTTGATGAAAATATACTTAACACCATGGAGTAATGAAAAAGGAAAAGCTGCTTTATTTAGTAACATGCGCAGGCTCAATAAAGAATATACCGAAGCTATTACAGGCGATCTTAAAAGCTTACCTCATGAAACACTCATAATATGGGGTAAAGAAGACAAGTTTCAAAAGCCAAAGTATGCACCAATGTTAGAAGAAGCAATTCCAAATTCGTCATTGGTTTGGATAGATAAAGCCGCACATTGGGTTATTGATGAACATCCAGATAAAGTGTCTGAGCTTATTAGTGAATTTATGAATGATAAAACATTCTAGTGAATTACTAGGCTTATTAAAAATCCTTTTATTTCAATATGTTAAGTTTTATTGCATAAAGTAGCGAATAGGCAATCAGTGTAATAGCGTAAAGAGGCAAAACATTAATTTTTAAAAAAGTAGGTTAATGCTTATTAAATAGTCAAAATATCGCGTTTATACGTTAATTAATGAAGGTGAGTAACTTAGTTATGTATTTATTTATGCTATTTAACATAATATAAATTATAGGTAATTAATGTATATATAGAAAGAGCGCTTAAATGCGCCCTTGCTATGTCCAATACTAGACGGTATCGGACATTAAGTGATTTTATTACAATAACAGGTATTACTAATACAGATGCTTTATTTATCAATTTGTTTAATCAATACTAAGTAAACGCTCAGCTGTATATTCGTTAGTAATTAATCCACTGATCATGTTTGACCTTACTGCGCCCAAAATGGCTAACACTTTTTCTTCACCAGCAGCTATCGCATAAATCTGTTTGTTAGCATTTGTTTTTAATGGCGTACTTGCTACACGCTGATTAACTGTGCAATCTAAAAGCTTACCGTTTTTATCAAACACCCAACTAATCATTTCACCAACAGCACCAAGATCTTGTAACTCTTTAAGTTCTTGCGCATCAATAAAACCATCTATATGTAATGGCGACTTTTCACCTAAGCTACCAATACCCACAAATGTTACATCGGCATCTTTAGCGAGTTTTAAATTACCGGTAATATTTTGTTGTGCGTGTAACTGTTCTTTTTCTTCAATGCTTCTTGGTAAAACTGGCAATGGCATTGGATAATGTCTTGCATTGGTGTGTTCGGCCATTCTTACTACAACATCATAAGGTGAAGCCGATCCATCCAAAGCCATATTACCTAGCATGGCTACAATTTTATGTTGCGGACAATCAACAGTTCTTAGCTCATCTACACATGAACGTAGAACTCGACCGGTTCCCATAGCAAGTACTTTGGGTTGTTCTGATTTTAAATGACGTTCTATTTCTGCCGCGCCAGCTTGAGCCAAACCTAATGTAGATGATGGTTCAGAGGGATCGCTCGGTACAACTTCACACGAATCTAACCCAAAACGGCTTTTTAATTTTTCGGCCAAATCCATACATTTAGCAATCGGGTGGTCAAGTCTAACTTTAATTAATCCTTGGCTCACAGATAATGCGACCATTCTTTGTGCAGATTGACGAGATATATTTAGCTTTTTAGCAATTTCATCTTGTGTGTTACCGCCAACATAATATAACCACCCTGCTCTGGCTGCATCATCTAGCTTTCTAATTTCTGTATTTGATAGCTTTACCACGTAAACCTCTTAAAATAGAAGGAAAACTAAGTCCTTATTTTCATTACATAATTTCAATTATATGTGCTGCTATATAAATTATTTTATTAATTTTGGAGTATCTATTTATTAATAACGTTTTTTATTTATAGTTGTAAATATACCATTCCTTAATAAAAAATACCTAGGTTTCATAGGATTATGTAATTAGAATTTAGTTAATAGCACCCTTATAAAGGTGCTATTTGAGGTAATTAAAGATTGGCTCTAGCAAATTGTTAAACCGTTATTATCAAACTTTAATATTTTATCAGCCGGTGCGCTTAGATAAATACTATCGCCATATTTTAACGGACAATCACCATCTGCTTTTACTGTTACGGTCCCTGTGCCTTCAATATTTATATGTAAAAAGCTCTCCGATCCTAAATGTTCAATTACACCTACAGTACCAGCCCACGTTCCTTGCTCAGTAGAGAGTGTTATATGCTCTGGTCGTATACCAATACAACTAACATTCGCATTTTCATTTTGTGCAGCATCTATAAAGTTCATTTTTGGAGAGCCAATAAAACCAGCTACAAATTTATTTACTGGGTTTTTATAAAGCTCTAAAGGTGTTCCTACCTGTTCAATAATACCGGCATTAAATACCGCGATTCTATCTGCCATTGTCATGGCTTCAACCTGATCGTGCGTAACATAAATCATTGTTGTAGCTAAACTTTTATGTAATTCAGATATTTCTAAACGCATATTTACACGTAATGACGCATCTAGATTTGAAAGCGGTTCATCAAATAAAAATGCCGAAGGCTGACGTACAATTGCGCGCCCTATCGCTACACGCTGGCGCTGACCGCCCGATAATTGCCCAGGCTTTCGGTCTAAATAATCGGTCAAATTAAGAATTTTAGCGGCGTTAGCAATTTTACTTTCGATTTCTGATGGGCTAACTTTGGCTCTTTTTAAAGGAAAAGCAATATTGTTACGCACGGTCATATGCGGATATAACGCGTAGGATTGAAACACCATTGCTAAGCCTCTTTTTGCAGGCGGTGTTTTTGTAGCGTCAATGCCGTCAATTTCTATATTACCACTGGTGGTATCTTCAAGCCCTGCGATCATACGAAGTAATGTAGATTTACCACAGCCTGATGGCCCAACAAATACGATAAACTCACCGTCTTTAATTTCTAAGTCGAGTGGTTTAATTACGTTAACTTCATCAAAGTTTTTAGTGACTTGTTTTAGTGTGATGCTGCCCATGTGTATTCTCCTATTTTACTGCGCCGAAACTTAATCCACGCACTAATTGTTTTTGACTAAACCAACCAAGTATTAAAATTGGCACAATGGCCATGGCAGATGCTGCCGATAACTTAGCGTAAAATAACCCCTCAGGGCTTGAGTAACTGGCAATAAATGCCGTTAAAGGTGCAGCATTTGCAGCGGTTAAAATAAGTGTCCAAAAAGCTTCGTTCCATGACAAAATTACATTTAACAATAGCGTTGAGGCTATACCCGGTAAGGCTATTGGTAATAAAACATGAAATATTTCTTCTCCAATTGTTGCGCCATCCATACGTGAAGCTTCAAGTATTTCGTTTGGTATTTCTCTAAAGTAGGTGTACAACATCCATACCATTATTGGTAAGTTAATGAGTGTCATTACAATTACTAAACCTAATTTTGTATCGAGTAATGCGAAGTCTCGAAACAATAAATAAATCGGAATAAGTACCCCTACTGGCGGTAACATTTTGGTAGAAAGCATCCACATTAATAAATGCTTAGTTTTTTTAGTTTGTACAAAAGCCATAGACCAAGCAGCAGGCACAGCAATTAATAACCCCAGCAAACTTGATCCTAGCGATATAACTACAGAGTTCCAAAAATGGTTAAAGTATGGCGAACGTGACAGTACATCGCTGTAGTTTTCGAGTGTCCAATCGAATGCATATAAGCTTGGACTTGCTGAAATTGCTTCAGCTTCCGTTTTAAAGCTGGTGATTAACGTCCATAAAATTGGAAAGAAAATCATGCCGCTTATTGTCCATGCAGCTATGGTATAAATTAGTTTGGAACGACGGCTATCTTTTATAGTCATAATTAACCCTCCAAGTTTTTGCCAATTAAGCGCATTAAAAATATAGCGACAATATTTGCAATTATTACTGCAACTATGCCCCCTGCCGAACCGCCACCTACATCAAATTGAAGTAGTGATTGCGTGTAAATTAAGTACGTTATATTGGTCGACGAATAACCAGGACCACCGCTGGTTGTAACTAATATTTCAGCAAAGATTGACAATAAAAATATAGTTTCGATTAAAATAACAGCGGTTACAGCGCGCGATAAGTGCGGCAAAACGATGTAAAAAAACTTACTATGTGGCCCAGCTCCGTCTAAATCAGCCGCTTCTAATTGTTCACGGTCTAATGACTGTATTGCTGTTAGCAGTATTAATGCTGCAAATGGTAACCACTGCCAAGACACAATTATGATGATTGAAGATAACGGCATTTGAGCAAAAAAGTCGATAGGTTCAAAGCCAAGCCAAATCGCAAAATGTGCAAATAAGCCATTAACTGGGTTCATTAGCATGTTTTTCCATACCAATGCCGACACAGTTGGCATTACAAAAAATGGGGCTAGTACCATAATGCGAACGTAATTTCGTCCCCATATTGCTTGGTCTAGTAAAATAGCTAAGCCAATACCACCACAAATAGTGATAAGTAAAACCCCAGTTACTAGGTAAAGCATGTTAAAAAATGATTCAAAAAAAGCCGGATCAGTTAGAAAAAATTCATAGTTTAAAAAGCCTACAAACTCTTTATCCCCTGGAACGAGTAAGTTGTAATCAATAAATGAAAAATACAGTGTCATACACAGCGGAACTATCATCCAAGCAAGTAATAAAATTACACTAGGAAGAAGCATAAACCGAGCAAGCGTGCGCGAGTTAGTTGTTGCCATAAAGGTGACCTTAAAAAAGCCAATTCTATTTACTTGTTAACTATCAAGTGAAAATCAGAAACCCTTGATAGCGTTTATAACTAACAAGTAAATAGAATTGACATAAAATATTGGGTAAGTTTGAGTACTTACCCGCCCATTACATGCTATTTAGGATAGCGAGCTTTACGCATTGTTCGCTCAACGAGGTGCTGAGACGTACTAAGCGCTTGCTTAACGGTCATTTGGCCAGTTAATGCTGCTGAAAATTGTTGCCCAACAGCTGTACCAATTCCTTGAAACTCAGGAATAGCAACAAACTGAATACCTACATAAGGCACTGGTTTAACGGTCGGATTTTTAGGATCTGCAGATTGAATAGAATCTAAGGTAATTTGCGCAAACGGTGCTGCGTCCATGTACTTTTGATTACTGTAAAGTGATTTACGTGTACCTGGCGGTACTTTTGCCCAACCTTTTTTGTCGGCTACAAGTTGAGTGTATTCTTTAGATGTTGCCCAGCTAATAAATTTCATTGCGGCATCTGGTTTTTTGCTGCTTGCCGGTACGGCTAAAGTCCAAGACCATAACCAGTTACCGCGTTTACCTAAACCGTTATCTGGCGCAAGTGCAAACCCTGCTTTATCGGCAACTTCTGAGTCTTTTTTGTTAGTAACAAATGCGCCTGCAACGGTTGCATCAATCCAAATACCACATTTTCCGGTTTGAAATAGTGCAAGATTTTCATTAAAACCGTTTGCAGATGAACCAGCAGGACCAGATTCTTTCATTACATCTACATAATACTGAAGGGTATTTTCCCACTCTGGGGTATTAAACTGAGGTTTCCAATTTTCATCAAACCAACGCGCACCAAACGAATTAGCCATGGATGTAATAAGCGCAACGTTTTCGCCCCAACCTGCTTTACCACGTAGACAAAGGCCATAAACACCTTCTTTTTTATCTGTCATCGCTTTAGCAGCTTTGCGTATAAAGTCCCATGTTGGGGCTTTAGGCATTGTCAGCCCTGCTTTTTCCATTAAGTCTGTGCGGTACATAACCATTGAGCTTTCGCCATAAAATGGCGCAGCATAAAGTTTGTCATTAATCGTTAAACCACTTCGAATTGCCGGAATTAAATCGTCTAAATCGTATTTTTCACCTAAATTATCCAGCTCTTTTAGCCAATTTTGCTTGCCCCAAATTGGTACTTCATAAGTACCTATGGTCATAACATCGTATTGTCCGCCTTTTGTTGCTACATCGGTAGTGACACGTTGGCGAAGAATGTTTTCCTCTAGAGTGACCCATTTTAAATCTATATCAGGGTTTTGGCTGGTAAAGTTACTGCTTAATTCTTTCATGGTGATCATGTCACCATTGTTAACAGTCGCTATTGTAATTGTTTCTTTTGCCGCAGCGCCCATGCTTATAAAGCCACACGCGAGCATAATTAATTTATTTTTCATCGGGTATTCCCCATACACGTTATGTATTAACAAGTGCTATTAAATTTCAATCTAATGCCAATTCTATTTATGGCAGTTTTAACGCATAAAACTGCCCGCAAAGTGCCTTTTTAGGTCCTTTGTTTAAATAGTTAGACTAGTTGGATAATGATTTAAAATTTAACAGATATTTCAGAAGTGAAGCCGTCAAATCCTTTACCGATTTGGCCGCCCGAATTAACACCTTCTTCTTGGTTAACATACTCAACTTTTAAAAGCGTTTTATCGTTAAACCAGTAACCTGCGGCTACTTGAATACGCTCTACTGTGTTGTCTGTTTGTTCAATTAAGTCGGAAGTGTTTTCGGCTTCTGCATAACGAGCCGCTACATATAGCTTTTTAGGAATAATATATTGTTGTGCTTCAAATACGAAGTACTCAACCGATGAGTCGCCTTCTATTACACTGTTTGAATCAAAAGTAGTGCCATTTTCATCAGCTATGCCGTTTGTACCAAAGTAGGTAATACCGGCAACTGCATTACCAGCGGCATCTGCAAATGTGTAGTCATCAGATGATTTACCAACCATAAAAATTAGACTAGTTTCGTCAGATGGTTGATAAGCTAAGTTAAGCTGGATGATTGATTGCTCAAGCCCTGGCATTGCGCCAACGTGAGTGTCACGCTCATTCGAAGGTGACGCTGAGAAATTATAGTTTTCACCATCGCCAAAGCGATAGTTTGTTGTGGTTACACCATTAAGACTTGCTACGCCATTTTCAAAACGTAACTGACCGCCTTGATTCGCTTTTAATAAGTTTAAACCTGCTTTAAAGCCACCTTCAAATTCTAAAGTACCTTGAAGTCGGTAGTTATAACCTCTGTCTTCTTGAAATGCTTCACCGAAACTTGAAGTCGTAATGTGACCTGTAACATTATACGCACGTACTACACCACTATCGAAAGTTTCGCTGTAACTTAGCTGTGCACCGTTTTCTGCGGTTGCGTAATCGGTAATACCATTACCAATAAGTGCATTACTTTGGTTATCTGCGCCGTCTTGAAAACCTTTAAATTGGAAAGGCGACCCACCAATGTTACCTAAACGCAGTGTTAAATTTGCGTTTTCTTTTGGTGTGCCATAAAGGCCTAGTAAGTCAAATTCAACACCTGCAAAATCGTTGTGAAATGAAAAGTCACGATCTTCGCCACCAAAGTCATTAGGCTCTTCTGCAATATCTATATCGGCAGTAATGAATTCGTTAATATGAAATTTAAGCATTAGATTTGCTCTAATACGGCCAAATCCTGATTCTTGTTCTTCATCTTCTGGACGAAATGCACCGTCTTTAGCCTGAATTGACTGAAAGTTTTGCATTAGTAAAAAGTCTACGTCAACGCGATCTAAATATTCAGAAATATCAGCCTGTGCTGGAGCCGATGTAGCCATAGCTGCCGCTATGAGAGAAATTGCAAATTTAGTCTTTTTATTATTCAACATAATAAGCTCTTTATTTAGTGTGGTGTGTGATGCCAACTTTATTAAATTGCATTTTCATTTAATGAAATTGGTATTAATTCAGTGTGTATAGATGAGGCTGACTGAGCAAAACATTAAGTGGTTAATGAAATTTCACTTGTGAGCATAAGCTCGCCCGCTGGGCATAATCACAGAATGAATTTAGAAGGTCAACGATTTTTATTACAAAACGTTTACAAAAAATCGAATTTATATGTAAATATTTTTGAATCAATAAGTTAAGTAGCAAATTTGTTACATCAAATTTTGATGGAATGATGTATTGGATTAAGGAATTTCTTATGAATACGTCATTATTGTTCAATACTATTAATAAAAATATAAGTTAGTATAAGACATAAAAGCAGGTAATCCTTTAAAAATAGGCTGTTGGTCAACCTATAAACAGTTTATTTATTGGTGTTTTTTAAGTAACCTTCTTGAGCTTATGATGGGGTTAGCTTAGTATTAAAGCACTTAGATGTATTCAAAATAGAAGTAACCTACATATGGAATTTGTTCGCCCGCTAGAGCCCATCCTCATTATTGATGACGTTAAGGAAATTCGTGATTATCTAAACCAAATTTTAACTGACTTAGGGTTTGAAGATATATTAGAAAGTGCTGATTTTAGCTCTGCCAAACCTATTATGGACAATAAACCGCCAGGCGTTATATTTGTAGATGTAGATTTACCTGACTCTAACGGTGCAGAGATATTGGAATACATTAATAGTGCTTACCCGCACACTCATGTTGTTATGTGTTCGGGCCACAATAGTCTCGAAAACGTACAAAACACGTGGGAAATGGGCGCTAAAGGTTTTATTGCAAAACCTTTCAATACAAAAAAAGTAGACACTGTAATGAAGCGTCTTGAAATAAT
>NZ_JACJDW010000051.1:0-18099 GCF_014163745.1 Pseudoalteromonas sp. SR44-2
TTAGGAAGTCAGGGCTCAATCTACGTCACAGCATTTTCACACTCTGGTTGGGTACGAGCTCACTGTCTTCCCGATGTGACAAGTGCTAGCTAAACACTCATCAAGAAGAGATACAAGGTTGGGTTACCTTACATTACTGCCTTTTATTATGATGGCTATATTGGCGTTCTTTTTACAAATAATTAGCCCTAATAAATACATAGGTATGGGTTTGTTTATTCTGTATTACATTACTCAAATGGTAATGGGTGCTTACGGGTTTGAGCATCATATGTATCATTTTTCTCAAAGCAGTAGCGTACCGTATTCTGATATAAATGGTTATGGACATTTTTTACAAGGCGCGCATTGGTATACCCTATATTGGGGGGCATTGAGTGTGTTTTTAGCTATTGTAGGGTTTGCTTTATGGCATCGCGGCCCGTCGCAAACATTGCGTACTCGTTTATCTTTAGTACGTTACAACATGTCTTTAAAAGGCCAGATTGCAGCCGTTATAAGTTTATTGGTATTTGTGGGCGCGGGTTATAACATTTATTACAACACCCGTGTGATCAACGAGTTTGTAACAAGTGATGATAACGAAGCGCTACAAGTAAGGTATGAGCAAGAGTTCTCACAATACAAAGACTTGCCACTGCCTATAATAACTGATGTTGATTTAAACATTGATATTTATCCTAAAAAGCGTGCTTTAAATGCCGTGGCTAAAATTAAGTTTACCAATACCGCAAACGAGCCAATAACCCGTGTGTTAATCAACGAGCCTAGCCAATCTAAAAGCTGGGATGTAAAAATGGCGGGCGGAAAAATAGTAGAGCGTTTAACCGATTTTGGCATGGTATGGTTTGAGTTTGAACAACCGCTAATGCCTAATGAAGTACGCGAAGGTGAGCTTTTAGTTTCTCGTGAACACGATGGTTTTGTTGATAGGAGATCTGATACTCAACTCGTGCACAACGGTACATTTGTAAATAATGGAGAATTATTGCCAAATTTTGGTTATCAAAAGTATTTTCAAATTGCCGATAAGTATGAGCGCCGCAAGCACGATTTACCTGAACTTGAGCGCGCACATAAACTAGAAGACAGCCGCTATTATACGCAAAATGAGTTTGGGCCTGCTAATGGCTTTATAAACTATAAGGCAACGGTAAGCACCGATGAGTCACAATTTGCGATTACTCCAGGTTACTTAAAAAGTGAGAGTGTAAAAGACGGGCGCCGTACTTTTGTTTATGAAATGGATGCTCCAATTATAAACTTTTACTCTGTGCTTTCGGCAGAGCTTGAAAGTAAAAAGGTTGAGCATAACGGTGTAAATATTGAGGTGTACTACCACAAAGATCATGCATGGAATGTTGACCGCATGATTGAGTCAGTTCAAGACTCAATAGATTACTACACACAAGCCTTTGGCCCGTATCAGCATAGACAGCTTCGTATTATTGAATTTCCTAAGTATCGCTCGTTTGCGCAAAGTTTTGCCAATACGGTACCTTACTCAGAAAGTATTGGTTTTATTACAGACCTAAGAGATGAGAGTAAAGTTGACCTACCTTACTATGTAACCGCACATGAAGTTGCGCACCAATGGTGGGGGCATCAAGTATCAGGGGCTAATGTAGAGGGCAGTGCTGTTATTTCTGAAACACTTTCCCAGTACAGTGCGCTTATGGTGCTAAAAAAACGCTTTGGCGCCGAGAAGCTCCGTAAATTCTTAAAGTACGAGTTAGATAAATACTTAATGGGCCGTACTGGCGAAGCCTTTGAAGAAATGCCACTATATAAAACGCAGGCTCAACAATACCTTCATTACAATAAAGGCTCAGTTGCGATGATGGCGATTTATGATCGTTTAGGTGAAGTACGCTTAAATGCAGCACTTAAAGCGTTTTTGAATGAGTTTAAATATCAATCAACGCCATATCCAACCACACTTGATTTACTTAGTTATTTAAAGCGAGATGCAACACAAGCTGAACAACGTTTTATTGATGATCAGTTTAAATATATAACGCTTTATGAGCTTGAAATGAAAGAAGTGTCGGTTACAGATGATGTTGATGGCGAAGGTTTTTATACAGTAACACTGAGCGTTGAAGCAACTAAGCAGCATGCCGATGGACAAGGTGAAGAAACTGAGCAGCCGCTCGATGAGCTAATTGATATTGCATTATTTAGCGACGACCCTGAAAACTTACTCGCTGAAGACTTTGTTATATACTCGCAAAAGCATCAAATAGTATCTGGTACCAATACTATTGAGCTAAAAGTAAAAGAAAAACCATTATTTGCAGGGGTTGATCCTTACATTAAGCTGGTCGATAAAGACAGTAAAAACAACTTAGCTAAGTTTTAAAGTCTATTTATTTACTAAGCACTTAAACTGACTACTTTAAAGGCCGCATTTATGCGGCCTTTATGTGTAATAAACTGTATAAAACTTCATAGCGTTTCTACATATTCCCCACAGCTTTTTACGCTAATATTTTATGTTCTCTTATAAAGTTACCTTACTGATATTTAGTTTATAAGGAAGAGTATGAAGCCATTAATAATAGGGGCGATAGCATTAAGCCTCAGTGCTTGTTCTGCGGTAACCATTCAGCCACAAGCAACAGCAAAAATAACGAGCCAAGCTAATTACGAAGATAGCCGCCCATTTTATTTATGGGGATTAGTGGGTGAGCAGCGGGTAGACGTAAAACAAATATGTTCAAATACACCCGTTATTCAAATGCAGTCACAACAAACGTTTAGTGATGGAGCGCTGAGTTTAATTACGCTTGGAATATACTCGCCCCATACCATTAAAGTGTGGTGCCAAGAGCAAGTACTAGGGGAGACATTATGAGCATCAAGCTATTTGCAGCCGGTTGCACACTGATTATTTTAACGGGGTGTACAAATATTTACTTTGATAACGGTATGCAGAGCAAAGTAAGCAATAAAGCGCTAAAAAGCTCACAGTGGCATCATAATTTTGCACTTGCGTTGTACGAGGGATCAGAGCCGTTAGATTTAACAAAACATTGCCCACAAGGGGAGTGGCAAAGCGTTCATACGTATAAATCGTTTACTAATAGTTTAGCTGAGGTGGTTGTGAATCAAATTGGCCCAGCTTGGTACCCTAAAACTGTCGCAGTACAATGTAATAAGGTACCATTTAAAGCAAAACAGCTATAAAACGAGAAAAGGGCCAAAAGGCCCTTCGTGTCGCAGCAAGTAACACATTCTTTCTTATAAATTAAAGTCTACAGAATAAGCAACGTAAGCTTTAATATCTGAGTCATCCATATCTGTATCAGATAAACCAAAAGTGAACCCATCTTTCGAAATTGATACACCATAATCTAAGATATTATCATCGCCAATAAAGTCACCAGAGTAGTGCCCTAAGTGAAGTGCCATTTCAGTGCCGTTACTGCCAACAGCAAAACCGTAGTCAGCTGTCAGGTAAAGTGAATCACCAAAGTCTGTACCATCACCACTTGCAGCTGATGTTGCAAGTACTGAAGCACCAAATGTAAAGCCTTCAACACTGATGCTACCGTAAATTTCAGAGAAATCTGCGTCAGCTTCAGAAGCGGCATCTGGGTAAGCGTAATAAATATAGCCAACATCGTAGCTAACGCTTTCGTTAATGTCGCCACCAAAGCCTGCATATAAATCAAGCTCATAGGTCATTTCATCTGCCCACGATGCATTTGAAGCCCAAGTACCTGCATAAAAGCCCGATTCATTGGCGTAATCAATACCGCCTGAAATAGCTGCATCTCCCCCAGTTTGCTCTTGACCACGCCATAAGTAGTTTGATGTTGCCGCTGCGTTTGCTGTTACTTCAGCATGTACGGCTGTTGATGTTAAAGATGTTGCGCCCATTAATGCTATAGCACTTATAGCGATGGTTTTTTTTAGTTTTAGCATGTCCATTTCCCGTTATATGATTTTTGCTCGCCAAGGTTTTTATTATGTATTCGGAACCTTTAGGCTGACGGCTTTTTATTGTTTAACTAACGAGATAATTGCACTGTATGTGCCAGCTTCATTGTTTTTTATTAAAAATTATTTTTATACATTAAAAACATGAGCTTGTATTTTATAGATTGAGAAGAGATATGGTATGTAGGAAGATGTTGCGCACACTGCTGGTGCATAAATTAACCTAGCCGCACCATAAAAGTACGGCTAAATTAGAAGTTTTTAGCCAAATATAGTGCGCATAAGGCTAATTGTTTCGTTTACACTACGACCTTTTTGAACTTCACTCACAATTGAATCGCGCTTACTGCGAATGTGCTCAGGAATATCGTCAGCAGCAAGTGCGCGGTCTACCAAAATTTCTGCAGACTCTTTACCTCTACGCTGAGTTTTACCTGTCGTAGTTGTAGTTCGTTTAGGCTTACTTAACAGTTTGATGTAGTTAGAGTTATCTGGTGTTTTTGCATCAGCATAGTGAAAGAAACATGGGATTAGTGCTTTAATAGCAACTAATTGTTCTTCTAACTCATTACTAGGTTTAGCCATTTTGTACCATGACATAGCTTGAATACCTTTTACAATATCTTGCCAGTAACGCTCAAAATCACTATTTTTTAGTTTAGAAACACCAAGGGCACCGCATAATGCATCTAATCGATTGTTTGTGATCGGAGTAAATATATCAGGGCGACGCATTGCAAGCAGTCGTGTTGCAGGCGCAAGTGTTGGTTTTTCATTATTGTCGGTGAATATTTTTGAATAAGCAGCAACAAATTGTTGATATTCGTATTGAGTAATGTCACCTTCAAGTGGAATATTTACTAGTGCATCGTCAAAGGCACCTGGTAAATCGCCAAGCATTTGATGAAAGCTCTTCGCACTTTTTGTTGATGCAAACCATTCAACGTCAAAGTTGTATGTGCTTGGATCAAGTGATGCCATGTGCTTACCGCTAAACGCAAGTAAATCTTCAGGAATCATATCTTTAAGAGATTGTTCACGAATGCTTTTAATGTAGTCTACTAAGCGAAGCTGTTCATCAAGAGCAATAACGTCTTTGTGTTGTTCTACAAATACACTTACTACAGGCCATGGAGCAATACGTAAAGTTTTAACCTGTAAAAAGCTGATAGCTGAAATAAGCTGATCGTGTAGCTTCTTAAGTACTGGTAATTGCTGCGGCTCTAGTAAATCGTAGTTCATACGATCTCTGCTTGCACTTAGCAATTCGTAACACCAAGGTAAAAAATCATCAGGGTGGTTTTCTACTTTCACGGCCATAAGGTTAAGGCTTAATTCTGAAGATTGCTTCAGAATGTTCTGATAGATTTGATTTTCTTGTTCGCCTAGCGTCATTTTTGACGGTGAAATTAGCAGTTTTTTCATGCCTTGTAGAATCTCCGGTTTAGATATATATTTTTTTGCTGGTCTATTTTAGCGCAATTACGCTAATAACAACAGCGCTGTCCTCCATACGTTGTAATTGAAGTAGCTAAATCGGCGTTTTTGCTAATAGAATGAGGCCAACGTTTTAACATGTATCAATCATTTTTATCTAGTACAAAGAGACTTTCAACTGAGGTATTAAAATGCTTTGCTATTTTTAGAGCAATTATTACCGAAGGGGTAAATCGTGCCGTTTCTACTGTACTAATAGTCTTACGTGAAACCGCAATTAGATCAGCCAAGTCTTGTTGAGAAAGGCCTGCTTCTTTGCGGTATTTTGCAATTTTATTTTGCACTTTTGCTCCTAATCTTTGCTTTGCCAAAGAATTGATACGCCGTATATTAAACTCATTACAGCAATGTAAAATGTAGCCATCATGCTGTGAGATACTTCTAAAGCAAGAGTATCGGAGAGTAAGTACACGCCACCCATACTAAAAAGTAAGCCAAGCACGACATGTTTATAGGCAATAGTGTCGATGGTATTTAAATACTCATCTTTATATGTAAGGTGGTATTTCATTCTCCATGTAAACCCGCCTCTGATCACAAACATAAAGAATGAACCTAAAAAAGCAGCAGTTCCTAAAAACAATAGTGGGGCTGATGTTTGATTAAGCATTGGGTAAACACTAATGATTAATAAAGTGACCCCCATGAATAATGAAAACCATGCATTTTGGCCCATAAATTTTTCTTCACTTTTAATATCGTAATTAGACATAGCTCATTTCCTTTTAAAATTTTTACAATATGTAACCTGTAGGTATCAATGTAACCTTAAGGTTTCACCGGGTCAATGTTTATTTGTAACCTAAAGGTATCAAATTGTTTCAGGGGCGATTCAGGATGGGAATGTAATATCTAATAAAAAGCTTTTTTATCAGAACGACAATGATTTTAAGGCTAACACTCGCTATGATAAGAACATTATTTGCACGTTTGAAAGGACGATCATGAAAACCTTACTTAAAATTGTAGGTGTAATACTTTTACTATGTATAGCACTAATTGTTGCCGCACCGTTTCTAATCCCTACTGATACTATTTTTAACAAAGTTTCAGAACAGGTAGAACAAACAACTGGGCGCACTCTTACCATTAAAGGTGATAAAACACTTAGCGTATTCCCTGCATTAAAGTTAGAACTTAACGACGTGCATTTTGCAAATATGGAATCAGGTTCGCGCGCCGATATGGCGAGTATGAAACAGCTTGCTGTACACATACCTTGGTTTTCATTATTTGGTGGTGAGTTTAAATTAGATAAGTTTGTTATAAACGAACCAAATATTCTATTAGAAACCGACAAAAATGGTAAAGCCAATTGGCAGTTGTTTGATGCAGTTGCAGAGCAACCAAAAGAGCAGAGCCAATCAGGTGAAGCGATAAAGCTTCCAGATAACTTTGATATTGAGTTAGGTGAGGTTGCTATTTATGGCGGCACATTTACTTATCTAGATGGTCAAACAGGTGCCAAACAACAAATTAGCGATTTAGAACTCGCTATTTTACTTCCTTCACTTCGTAAAACATTAGAAGTAAAAGGGGGTATTACTTATATGCAAGAGCGTTTTGATCTTGATATAAAATTAGATACTCCTGCTAAAGCAATTGAAGGTGCTACTTTTAATGTTAAACAAACCTTAGATTCTCGTTTAGTTGATTTAACGTTCGAAGGGAGCATAGCTAAGCAAGGCCAAGATATTAAAGGTCAGTTAGCACTAAGCGGTGAGTCCGTTAAAAGTATTGCGAAATGGCAAGGTGTAGAGCTAGACGCTAAAGACAATGCGTTTAACGGATTTAGTGTAAACGGTAAAATGCACCTACTAGGTGAGAAATTTAATCTAGAAGATTTAGTTGCGACGTTAGACGCATTAGAAATAAAAGGTAAGAGCGAGCTTAACCTAGGTAAGCGTTTAGCAGTAAATGCTGATATTGATTTAGGTATGCTTGACTTAAACCCGTATCTACCTGAAGCAGTGGCAAAACAAGAAGAGCCAGAAGAGCAAGAAGATAAACCTGCAGAGCCAATAGTATGGGATGACACTAAAATTGATTTAAGTGCATTAAATTCACTAGATGCAAATGTAGTGATTCGTTCAAGTGGATTAAAAGCAAATGATATTAAATTAGGCGCAAATCAATTTACTGTTGCTTTAAAAAATAGCGTTGCAAAACTAAGCCTAGATAGCTTTTCTGCTTATGAAGGGTCAGGTAAAGGCGTTATCAATGTAAACGCACAGCAAGTACCTTATAAAATATCAACTAACTTTGACTTAGCTGGAATAGATGCACAGCCTTTATTAACGGATGCGGCAGGTTTTGACAAGCTAATGGGTAAGGGGTCTTTAAATTGGAACCTAAACACAACTGGCCAAAGTCAAAAGTCGTTTATTGGTGCGCTTAATGGAAAGCTTGGATTTGAGTTTGCTGATGGAGCTGTAAAAGGTGCAAATATAGCTGAGATGGTTCGTAAAGGTAAGGAACTCATTTCAGGTAACTTTGGTGCTGCATCTGAAGGGCTTGATACCGGATTTGAAGAATCTGAGCAAACAGATTTTTCAGCATTAACTGGAAGTTTTAACTTTACTAATGGCGTTGGCAAAAATACCGACCTATCACTTATCAGCCCACTTATTAGAATATCAGGTGAAGGCGACGTTGATTTACCGCAAACAACGGTCAACTATCGTTTGGTTACAGGTATAGTTGGATCTATCGAAGGTCAGGGAACTACCGATGACAGCACTGGCTTTAAAATACCACTACGTATAAAAGGGCCTTTCCACGATGTAGGTATAAAGCTAGATGTTGGTGATGCGCTCAAAGATGAAGCTAAGCAGAAGGTCGATGAGGCAAAAGAAAAAGCCAAAGGCAAAGCAAAAGATAAAATTAAAGATAAATTAAAAGGTTTATTTGGTTAATTTATTACACTTTAAACAAACAAGGCACATTACAGGTGCCTTGTTTGTTTTGTAACCACCTGTAAAATAGCTACATAGCCGTAATTACTCAGCTTTAATTTCCCATCACTCCAAATTAATTAAAAAATAACCTATCGCTCCCCCCTCAATGCTGGTACAATTGCCCGCCCTTAAGAGACAACTCGTTTGTTTTTGAGTGGGATTTAATCGAAATGTCTTGATTTTAAACAAATTTAAGACACGTTGTAATTACTACACCGGAGGTCATTAACATGATCCAAATGCAAACTCAGCTGGAAGTTGCTGATAACAGCGGCGCTCGCAAAGTGCAGTGTATAAAAGTCCTTGGTGGTTCTCACCGTCGCTACGCAGCGATTGGCGACATCATTAAAGTTTCTGTAAAAGAAGCTATTCCTCGCGGTAAAGTGAAGAAAGGTGATGTTAAAAACGCGGTAGTTGTGCGTACCAGAAAAGGTGTTCGCCGTCCAGATGGTTCTCTGATCCGTTTTGACAGCAACGCTGCTGTTATCTTAAATGATAACTTACAGCCAATTGGTACACGTATTTTCGGCCCTGTGACTCGCGAACTTCGTAATGATAAGTTCATGAAAATCGTTTCACTAGCCCCAGAAGTACTGTAAGGAGCCAATCATGGCAGCAAAAATACGTCGTGATGACGAAGTAATCGTACTAGCAGGTAAAGACAAAGGTAAGCGCGGAAAAGTGCTTTCAGTTGTTACTGAATCTGGTCGAATCTTTGTCGAAGGCATAAACTTGATCAAGAAACACCAAAAGCCGGTTCCACAATTGAACCAAGCTGGCGGCATTGTTGAGAAAGAAGCATCTATGGATGCATCAAACGTTGCGATCTTCAACTCGGAAACGAGTAAAGCTGATCGTGTAGGTTTCAAGATTGAAGATGGTAAGAAATTACGTATCTTTAAATCTACTGGTAAAACTATCTAATAGTTGGAGTAGAATGATGGCGAAACTGCATGAAGTATATAAAGACAAAGTAGTTGCTGAACTTCAAGAGAAGTTTGGTTTCAGCTCTGTCATGCAAGTCCCTCAGATCGAAAAGATCACATTGAATATGGGCGTGGGCGAAGCCCTAGCTGACAAGAAGATTTTAGATAACGCAGTAGCGGATCTAGCAGCAATCTCTGGTCAGAAACCTTTAATCACTAAAGCACGCAAATCTGTTGCTGGCTTTAAAGTGCGTGAAGGCTACCCGATTGGTTGTAAAGTAACCCTACGCGGCGAGCGTATGTGGGACTTTTTTGAGCGTTTGGTATCAATCGCTATCCCACGTATTCGTGACTTCCGTGGCGTAAGTGCAAAGTCTTTTGATGGACGTGGCAACTACAGCATGGGCGTACGTGAACAAATCATCTTCCCAGAAATCGATTACGATAAAGTAGACCGTGTACGCGGTATGGATATTACTATCACTACTTCTGCGAAATCTGATGAGGAAGGCCGTGCGTTGTTAGAAGCGTTTAACTTCCCATTTAAGAAATAAGGGTAGGGTTATGGCAAAGAATTCTATGAAAGCGCGCGAAGCAAAGCGCACAAAACTAGTTGCTCAGTACGCTGAAAAGCGCGCTGCACTAAAAGCTATCATCAGTGATGTTAACACATCTGAAGATGATCGTTGGGACGCGGTACTTAAGCTACAAGCTTTACCACGTGATTCTAGCCCTGCACGTCAACGTAATCGTTGTAACATTACGGGCCGCCCACATGGTTTCCTTCGCAAATTCGGCATGAGCCGTATTAAAGTTCGCGAAGCAGCTATGCGCGGTGAAATTCCTGGCCTTAAAAAGGCTAGCTGGTAATAGAATCATGGGAGTAAGACTATGAGCTTGCAAGATCCTATCGCGGATTTGTTCACACGAATTCGTAACGGTCAATCAGCGAAGAAAGTATCTGTAACGATGCCAACTTCAAAGCTGAAAGTAGCATTAGCTAAAGTACTAAAAGACGAAGGTTATATCGTAGATTTCGCTGTTAACGGCGAAACTAAACCTGAGCTTTCTATCGAGTTGAAGTACTTCGAAGGCAAAGCTGTAATTGAAAATATCCAGCGTGTAAGTCGCCCTGGTTTACGTATCTATAAGAAACGTGACCAATTACCTAAGGTAATGGGTGGTCTTGGTATCGCTATCGTATCAACTTCTAAAGGCCTAATGACAGACCGCGCAGCACGTAGTGCTGGTGTTGGTGGTGAAATCATTGGTTTTGTAGCTTAATCGGAGGGGAACTATGTCTCGCATAGCAAAGGCACCAATTACTGTTCCTGCCGGTGTAGAAGTTACATTAAAAGGCCAGGAAATCACAGTTAAAGGCAAAAACGGTGAACTTACTCGTACAATCAACAACGCTGTTGAAGTACAAGTAAATGACAACGTTATTACTACTTTACCTCGTGATGGCGTAGCTAATGCATGGGCTCAAGCAGGTACTGCTCGCGCTCTAATCAACAACATGGTTGTTGGTACGCATGAAGGTTACGAGAAGAAACTTCAGTTAGTAGGCGTGGGTTACCGTGCTGCAGCGAAGGGTAAAACATTAGATTTAACTCTTGGCTTCTCACACCCAGTTAATTTCGCAGTTCCTGAAGGAATTACGATTGAAACTCCAAGCCAAACAGAAGTTCTAGTTAAGGGCGTAGACAAGCAGTTAGTTGGTCAAACAGCTGCTAACATTCGTGCATACCGTAAACCTGAGCCTTATAAAGGTAAGGGTGTTCGTTATTCAGATGAGAATGTACGCCGTAAAGAGGCTAAGAAGAAGTAAGGTAAGACGATGGATAAAAAAACAGCTCGTCTACGTCGTGCTAAACGCACTCGTAGAAATTATATTGAACAAGGCACAACGCGTCTTGTTATCCACCGCACGCCACGTCACATATACGCTCAAGTTGTAAATGCTGAGGGTAATGTACTGGCTGCTGCTTCTACTGTTGAAAAGGCTATTAGCGAAACAGTTAAAGGCACCGGTAACGTTGAAGCTGCGCAAGCAGTTGGCAAAGCGGTTGCTGAACGTGCGGCTGACAAAGGCATCGAAAAGATTGCTTTTGATCGCAGTGGCTTTAAATATCACGGCCGTGTGAAGGCGCTAGCTGATGCTGCGCGTGAAGCCGGTTTGCAATTCTAGGAGTAGACTATGGCTAACGTAGAAGCAAAGCAACAACAGCCTGATCTAGCTGAAAAGCTAATCGCGGTGAACCGTGTGTCTAAAGTAGTTAAAGGTGGTCGTATCTTTAGCTTTACTGCACTAACTGTAGTTGGTGACGGCGCAGGTAAAGTAGGTTTTGGTTATGGTAAAGCACGTGAAGTTCCAGCTGCTATTCAAAAAGCAATGGAAAAAGCACGTCGCAACATGATCAATGTAGACCTAAATGGCAATACATTACAGCATCCTGTTAAGGGACGTCATGCTGGCTCACTAGTGTTCATGAAACCAGCCTCTGAAGGTACTGGTATCATCGCAGGTGGTGCTATGCGTGCAGTACTAGAAGTGACTGGTGTTCAGAACGTACTTTCTAAATGTTACGGTTCTACTAACCCAATCAACGTAGTACGTGCAACGATTTCGGCTCTTGAGAATATGAATTCTCCACAGTCAATCGCTGCAAAACGTGGCCTTCGCGTAGACGAAATACTGGGGTAACCATGGCAAATCAAACTGTAAAAGTAACACAAGTAAAAAGCTCTATCGGTCGTTTACCGAAACATAAAGCTACATTACGCGGTCTTGGTTTACGTCGTATCAACCACACTGTTGAGTTAGAAGACACAGCATGTGTACGTGGTATGATAAACAAGGTTTCTTACATGGTTAAGGTAGAGGGTTAATTCGATGCATTTGAATACACTTTCACCTGCTGCAGGTTCAAAAACTGCTCCAAAACGTGTTGGTCGTGGTATCGGTTCTGGTCTAGGTAAGACTGGTGGTCGTGGTCACAAAGGTCAAAAATCACGTTCTGGCGGCAAAGTACGCGTTGGTTTTGAAGGCGGTCAAATGCCTATGCAACGTCGTCTACCTAAATTTGGTTTTACTTCTCGCAAATCTTTAGTATCTGCAGAAATAAACCTTTTTGAAATCGCTAAAGTTGAAGGCGATGTGGTAGACCTAAGCGCGTTACAAGCAGCTGGTCTAGTTAAAAAGAACGTTCTTTTCGTTAAAGTTGTTAAATCTGGCGAAGTTTCACGCGCTGTTACCGTTAAAGGCCTTAAAGCCTCTAAAGGTGCTCGCGAAGCTATTGAAGCTGCCGGAGGCAAGGTAGAAGACTAAGGAAGTACTAATGGCTAAACCAGGTCAAGATACAAAAAGTGCACAAGGTGGACTTTCGGAATTGAAGCGCCGATTACTCTTCGTATTGGGTGCTATCATAATTTACCGTCTAGGTTCATTTGTGCCGATCCCTGGGATTGACGCCGCTGTACTTGCCGATTTCTTCGAGCAACAAAAGGGCACCATTGTTGAAATGTTCAACATGTTCAGTGGTGGTGCACTTGAGCGAGCTTCAGTGTTAGCACTGGGTATTATGCCGTATATCTCGGCTTCGATTATTACGCAACTATTAACGCATATGTATCCTCCGTTTATAGAGCTTAAGAAAGAAGGTGAGCAAGGGCGTAAAAAAATTAGCCAGTACACACGCTATGGCACGCTTGTGCTAGCTACTATTCAATCAATCGGTATTGCTACTAGCTTACCGGGCATGATGGAGGGGTTAGTTGTTAACCCTGGTATGGGTTTCTATTTCACCGCTGTGGTGAGTTTAGTTACTGGTACTATGTTCCTTATGTGGTTGGGTGAACAAATAACAGAGCGCGGTATCGGTAACGGTATCTCTGTTCTAATATTTGTTGGTATTGTAGCTAACTTGCCGTCTGCTATTGGTTCGACAGTCGAAATGGCGCGCCAAGGTGATTTGAATGTTTTTGTACTGTTGATGGTTGCGGTAATCGTATTCGCTGTTACTTATCTTGTAGTGTTTTTCGAACGTGGACAACGTCGTATTGTTGTTAACTACGCTAAACGCCAACAAGGTCGTCAAGTATTTGCTGCCCAAAGCACGCATTTACCACTAAAAGTAAATATGGCGGGTGTTATTCCACCAATCTTCGCTAGCAGTATAATTCTGTTCCCTGGTACAATTGCTAGCTGGTTCGGCCAAGGTGAAGGTCCAGTCGCTGATGTATTACAAGCTGTTGCTACTACGTTGACTCCAGGTCAACCGTTGTACTCGCTTGTTTTAGCTGCGGCTATTATCTTCTTCTGCTTTTTCTACACAGCGTTGGTTTTTAACCCACGTGAAACAGCAGATAACCTTAAGAAATCTGGCGCATTTATCCCAGGTATTCGTCCAGGTGAGCAGACATCTAAATACATTGATAAAGTGATGACACGCCTGACATTGGCAGGTGCTTTGTATATAACCTTTATCTGTCTGGTGCCTGAATTCATGACGATGGCGTGGCAAACGCCATTCTACTTCGGCGGTACATCAGTTTTGATTATCGTTGTAGTAATCATGGACTTTATGGCACAAGTACAGACTCACCTGATGTCTCATCAGTATGATTCTGTGCTGAAAAAAGCGAACCTTAAAGGCTACGGTCGATAAGGTCAGTTTACGGAGTTGAGCAATGAAAGTACGTGCTTCCGTTAAGAAAATATGCCGTAACTGTAAAGTTATTAAACGTGCTGGTGTAGTACGCGTAATTTGCAGTGAGCCTAAGCATAAGCAAAGGCAAGGCTAAGTAAACAGTCGTGCAGGCTGAGTTTTCTCGGCCTGTGTTTTTAGTAGTGATTTGGTCTTCGTTTGAGTATCCTTACGGGCTTTTCAAACTTTTGATTACCAAATTCGAATATAGGAGATGTGTTAGTGGCCCGTATTGCTGGCATTAACGTCCCTGATCATAAACATGCAGTTATTGGTTTAACAGCTATTTATGGCATAGGTAAGACTCGCTCTAAGGCTATCTTAGAAGCGACTGGTATCGCCGAAACCACAAAAATCGGTGAACTTTCAGACGAAATTCTTGACGTACTGCGTGATGCAGTTGGCAAGTACACTGTTGAAGGTGATCTTCGTCGTGAAGTTACTTTAAATATCAAGCGCCTAATGGACCTTGGTTGTTATCGTGGCCTACGTCACCGTCGCTCTTTACCACTACGTGGTCAAAGAACTAAGACTAACGCGCGCACCCGTAAGGGTCCTCGTAAGCCTATTAAGCGATAAGGGGATAGTATTATGGCTAAGACACCAATTCGTCGTAAAAAGGTTAAAAAACAAGTTGCTGATGGTATGGCTCATGTTCATGCGTCTTTCAACAACACTATTGTAACGATTACCGACCGTCAAGGTAATGCACTATCATGGGCTACTGCCGGTGGTTCAGGTTTCCGTGGTTCACGTAAATCTACACCATTTGCTGCTCAAGTTGCTGCAGAGCGTGCAGGTACTGCTGCTCAAGAATACGGTTTAAAAAATCTAGAAGTTTTCATTAAAGGTCCAGGTCCAGGTCGTGAATCTGCTGTACGTGCTTTGAATGCTGCTGGTTACCGTATTACCAACATTACTGACGTGACGCCAATACCACATAATGGTTGTCGTCCACCGAAGAAACGTCGCGTTTAACAATAGGTTAGGAGAAATAACATGGCAAGATATTTGGGCCCTAAGCTCAAGCTGAGTCGTCGTGAAGGTACTGACCTGTTCCTTAAGAGCGGCGTAAGAGCTATCGACTCTAAGTGTAAACTTGAGACTGCACCTGGTCAGCACGGCGCTCGTAAAGGTCGCTTATCTGATTACGGTTTACAATTACGTGAAAAGCAAAAAGTACGTCGTATCTACGGTGTATTAGAAAAGCAATTCCGTAACTACTACAAAGAAGCTGCTCGCCTTAAAGGCAACACAGGTGAAAACTTGTTACAGCTTTTAGAGCAACGTTTAGACAATGTTGTATATCGCATGGGTTTTGCTAGCACACGTGCAGAAGCACGTCAGTTAGTAAGCCATAAAGCGATTTTAGTTAATGGTCGTGTTGTGAACATTCCTTCATACGTAATTACTCCAGAAGATACTGTTGTAATCCGTGAGAAGTCTAAGACGCAAGCACGTATCATCGCTGCTCTAGAGTTGGCTGAGCAACGTGAAAAGCCGACTTGGGTTGAAGTTGACGGTAAGAAATTGGAAGGCAGCTTTAAGCGTCTACCTGAGCGTTCAGACCTGTCTGCGGACATTAATGAACAACTAATCGTCGAACTTTACTCTAAGTAAAGTTAAGAGTTAAGAGAGGATAAAATGCAGGGTTCTGTTACAGAATTTCTAAAACCAAGGTTAGTCGACATCGACGCTATCAACCCAACGCGTTCTAAAATAGTTTTAGAACCATTAGAGCGTGGCTTTGGCCATACTCTGGGTAATGCTTTACGCCGTATATTACTTTCATCTATGCCTGGATGTGCAGTAACTGAAGTTGAAATCGACGGTGTATTACATGAGTACAGCGCGAAAGAAGGCGTTCAAGAAGACATCATTGAAATACTATTAAACCTTAAAGGTTTAGCAGTAACGTTAGAAGGCAAAGATGAAGTTTTTCTGACCCTGACTAAATCTGGTGTAGGCCCTGTTACTGCGGCTGATATTCAGCACGATGGCGATGTAACAATTGCTAATCCAGATCACGTTATTTGTAATTTAACTACAAATAACAGCGAGATCAGCATGCGTATTCGTGTTGAACGTGGTCGTGGTTATGTGCCGGCATCTAGTCGTTTATCCTCTGATGACGATGAGCGTCCAATTGGTAGATTGTTGCTTGATGCATCATTTAGCCCAGTTGAACGTATTGCGTACTCGGTTGAATCAGCTCGAGTTGAGCAACGTACAGATTTAGACAAGTTAATCATTGATATGGAAACAAACGGCACTTTAGATCCAGAAGAAGCGATCCGCCGTGCGTCTACTATCTTAGCTGAGCAATTAGATGCATTCGTAGATTTACGTGATGTAACTGAGCCAGAAGAGAAAGAAGAGAAGCCAGAATTCGATCCTATTCTACTTCGTCCAGTTGATGATCTTGAATTAACAGTACGCTCAGCAAATTGTTTGAAAGCCGAGCAAATTCAATATATCGGTGATTTAGTTCAGCGCACTGAAGTTGAGCTTCTTAAAACGCCTAATTTAGGTAAGAAGTCTCTAACTGAAATTAAAGACGTGCTAGCTTCACGTGGACTTTCTCTAGGCATGCGCCTAGAAAATTGGCCACCTGCAAGCTTAGCTGAATAATCTAAATCACTATATTAGTTTAGTTAGAAGGATAGGGTCATGCGCCATCGTAAGAGTGGTCGTCAATTAAACCGTAACAGTAGCCATCGTAAAGCGATGTTTAGCAATATGGCAGGTTCTTTGGTGAAACATGAAATCATCAAAACTACTTTGCCAAAAGCGAAAGAGTTACGTCGTGTAATTGAACCTTTAATCACACTGGCTAAGACTGACAGTGTAGCAAATCGCCGTTTAGCGTTTGCTCGCACGCGTGATAATGAAGTTGTTGGTAAATTATTCAGTGAAATCGGTCCACGTAACGCGGATCGTCCAGGTGGTTACACTCGTATTCTTAAGTGTGGCTTCCGTACTGGTGATAATGCACCAATGGCTTATATTGAACTAGTTGGTCGCCCAGCGACTAGCGAAGCAGTTCAAGAAGACGCACAGTCTGCAGAGTAAGTCTTAAAGAAACCTAAAAGCCGAGCTTATGCTCGGCTTTTTCTTGCCTAAAATTTGTCAAACTATATGAACCAGTAATTATCTTCTATTATGTGCATCGACTCTTAGATTCTTAATCGATAGGTTGTTTTTACAGTTATTTTAATAGCTCTGCCTAGTTACCCTTTACTTACCATCGATCCAAAATAGCCTATCCGGTTTTAGTTAAAGAGCATTTTTACTTTATATAGTGATTTACAGTTATTAATAATAGCACTTCGAATTTAACTGCCATTAAGCAATCCCTAACGAAGTTTTTATTGATTAGAGCTGATCAGAAGATATAAGGGTCGCTCTCTTATCTATATACCGGTACTAAGAACCTCATAGTAAAGCTAACCATTGGGGCCTTAGTAAGCTCACTTCTCAAATAAAAATATAGCCCAATGAATTTAAATCTCAGCTTTTGACTATTTCAAATGATTTTAGTAACACGACTCTTAACTTATTGGTTGGCTTTTTCAGCAATGATGATCCAAATATGTCCCTAGTGATCACTAGTTACCATAACTTTGACTTTAAATAGCTATATAAACCTCTCAATACAGGTGGTTTAGTTGTGTTTTTGAGCGTTTAGCTCAAATACTCAGCGAACAGCACATTATTTCAAGTTTTCTTCAAAAAAGGGTTGATCTGTTTTTGGATCTCCCTATAATGCGACCCCACTGAGACGGGAAACGCCAACGCATAGCGAGGCACGAACAACTCAGGGTGTTAAGTAAAACTTAGAGTGAATCTTTTTAGAAAGTTTAAATTTAAGTGTTGACAAAAAAATAGGAAAGCGTAATGTGCGCAGCCCTAGCGAGATAAAGTTCAACTTTATAATCGCAACGTTCTTTAACAATATAAAGCAATCATCTGTGTGGGCACTCGTACAGATTGAGTTCTAACAGCCAACCTACTTAGGTAGCGAGGCAAACAAATTAGAGTCTCAATTGAAAACTGAGTGACCAA
>NZ_JACJDW010000052.1:0-17527 GCF_014163745.1 Pseudoalteromonas sp. SR44-2
GTTCAAACTAGGGGCTATTTAATCGCGGCGCGAGATTTGTAACCTAGTGGGCTAAGTAAAAACCGAGCAAAGCTTCCGCGTCCTGCTCACGCCCCTTACCTACATCCATGTAGGCAACAAAGAGTTGATCGCCCCTAGGAAGAACCCTTTGGGCAGCGCCTGTTTGGCATTAATGCTACGTTATCGCCCATTTATGGGGAATAACCACACTGCATAGGCTCTGCCTTGCCTAAAGACCAAACAGACTGCTGCAAATTTAACCTCAAAAGATCAACAGACCTTAGTTAAAAAGCCCGCAACTAAACTAGTTGCGGGCTTTTTGCTTTTTATTTATTAGCTTATTAATTAAAGCGTTTCGCCGTATTCAGTCATTACCTGTTCAACCCATGTTGCAATGCGGTCGTCGCTTAGCTCGTATTGACTGTCTTCGTCGAGCGCGAGTCCTACAAACTGTTTACCATCAGGCGTTAATGCTTTTGAAGCTTCAAACTCGTAACTACTGTCGTTTGGCCAAAAACCAAGTTGAGTAAATGTTTGCGTATTTATTTCGTCGTGTAGCATGCCTAGCGCATCTTGAAACCACTGCCCGTAACCTTGTTGATCGCCCATGCCAAATAAAGCAATGGTTTTACCGTTTAGGTTTACGTCGGCTATGTCGTCCCACTTTGACTCCCAGTCTTCTTGTATTTCACCAAAATCCCATGTTGAAATACCAAAGATGATAAAGTCGTACTGCTCTGCATTTTTTAGTGGCTCGTCTTTAATATTGTGTAGGGTAACTATATCGGCCCCAATAATGTCGCGAATCTTTTCTGCTGCCATTTCGGTGTAGCACGTAGTAGAACCAAAAAATAAACCAATTTGCATCGTATTTATCACTGTGTAATTGCCTGATATGATAGGCTCAAGTTTACCGTAAGGTATTTTTAATTGATACCTTAGCAAAGCATGAGAGCATAATGTGACAACGCTATCTGACGATTCTTTTGAAAATAACAGCAGTATGAGCAGTAATAGCGACTACCTAGAAACCTTTTTAGATAGCCTGTACTTAGAACAAGGCGTAAGCGAAAATACATTAAGTGCTTATCGCAGTGATTTAGATAAGTTTTGCCTATTTTTAAAGGGCGAAAATTTAATGACGGTAACGGGGCTAGACATAGAAAGCTACTTAGCCCATCGAGTTGATTTAGGTTTAAAACCACGCAGTACAGCACGTAGCATTAGTGCGCTAAAGCGTTTTTATCAGTACTTTGTGCGCGAAAAAATAATTAGTGATTCGCCCATGCTAAACATTGCTCAACCAAAAGCCGGACAGTCGTTACCTAAAACACTCTCAGAAGCTGAAGTTGAGGCATTGTTAAATGCGCCCAACACAGAAGAAGCGATGGGGCTGCGCGACAAAGCCATGCTAGAGCTACTTTATGCAACGGGGTTGCGTGTAAGTGAGCTTGTTGGGCTTCGTATGGAGCAAATTAATTTGCGCCAAGCGGTTGTGTTTGTAAAAGGCAAGGGTAACAAAGAGCGCTTAGTGCCATTGGGTGAAGAAGCCATGTATTGGCTGGAGCAATTTTTAAAGGGTGGGCGTGCACAAATGATAAAACACGCCACTGATTTTGTGTTCCCATCTAAGCGTGGAGTAGGCATGACGCGACAAACCTTTTGGCATAGAATTAAACACTATGCTATTTTGGCATCAGTTGAGTCTCCATTATCGCCCCATACCATGCGCCATGCTTTTGCTACGCACTTATTAAATCATGGGGCAGATTTACGTGTGGTACAAATGATGTTGGGCCATAGCGATTTATCAACGACGCAAATTTATACCCATGTTGCCAATGAACGGTTAAAGTCGGTACACGCAGAGCATCATCCGCGAGCGTAAGTTTGAAAGTAAATATTATTAAGCCGGTCAATATATTAAGTATTTTTAGGATAGAGAGAAGTTATGAAAAAATTAATGTTAGCAGGTGCCATGTTGTGCACAAGTATTAGTGCATTTGCAAATGGCGTTGCTGTAACACCAGATGCTAATGATCCTATTATTACTAAATTTGCCGAGCTTGGTGTAACTGTAAAGCAAATTAACCCAAGCCCAGTAGCGGGTTTAAAAGAGTTGATCACTAATAAGGGCGTGCTTTACGCAAGTCCAGATGGTCAATTTTTAATGCAAGGTACGTTAATCGATTTAAATAATCGTAACAACTTAACAGAGCAAGCATTAAACGGCGTGCGTGTTGAGGGCATTAAAGAATACGAAGACTCGATGATTGTGTACAAAGCACCAAACGAAAAACACAGTATTACTGTATTTACCGACATTAGCTGTGGTTACTGTCGTAAATTACATCGCGAGTTAGACGATTTACTTGATGCGGGTATTACCGTTAAGTACCTTGCGTTTCCACGTGGTGGCTTACAAGGTTCAGGCTACGCCGATTTAATGAACGTATGGTGTGCACGCGATCAGCAAGAAGCACTAACAGAAGCTAAGTCGGGTACAAGCACTAAAGTAGTTGCAGGCTGTAGCGCACCGGTTGCAGAGCATTATCAGCTTGGTCAAAGCTTTGGTATTAGCGGCACACCTGCCATTATTTTAGAAGATGGTACGATGATCCCAGGTTACCAGCCAGCAGCAGCACTAAAAGCAGCATTAGATGCTAACAAAGCGTCGTAATACGTTTTATAGCTAATAAAAAGGCCTTAATGGCCTTTTTTTGTCTTTTTAATACGACCCAATAAGTTAAAACTCTGCATGAAAAAACTAATCATTGCGCGTGAAAACGTTGACGACTCGCATCTACCGAGTAATTTACACCCTGTAATTAAACAAATTTATGCTAACCGCAATGTATTTAATGCCGACGAGCTAAATAACAGCGTAGCTACGCTTCACGACTTTAAATTGTTTAAAGATATCGACAAAGCCAGCGATTTACTAATTGAGGCATTAAAGACGCAAAGCCAAATATTAATAGTCGGCGATTTTGATGCTGATGGCGCAACAAGCACTGCAACATTAATGCAAGGCCTTGAGATGTTTGGCTTTAAGCATTTAGATTACTTAATTCCTGACCGGTTTAGCTTAGGTTATGGTTTAAGCCCCGCACTTGCAGAGCAAATAGTACAAATAAAGCCTGATTTAGTGATCACCGTAGATAACGGCATATCGTGTATTGCTGGTATTGATACTTTAAAAGCGGTTGGTATAAAAGTGCTGGTAACAGATCACCACTTACAAGGTGAGCAGCTGCCAAATGCCGATGCAATAGTAAATCCAAATAGGCACGAATGTAACTTCCCGTCTAAATCTATAGCAGGCGTTGGCGTTGCTTTTTACTTACTAATAGCACTGAGAAGCGTAATGCGAGACCTTGGTTATTTTGAGCAGCAACCGCCGCCTAATTTAGCTAACTTGCTCGACATTGTAGCGCTTGGTACGGTTGCTGACGTGGTCGCACTTGATGCAAATAATCGCACCTTAGTACATCAAGGTTTAGCACGTATTCGCAGTGGTAAAACACGCCCAGGCATTACCGCGCTTATTGAAGTGGCTAACCGCAATGCTGCGCGCTTAAGCGCAAGCGACTTTGGCTTTTCACTTGCGCCGCGTTTAAATGCTGCAGGGCGATTAGACGACATGAGTTTGGGTATAGCATGCTTACTTAGCACCGATATAAACCAAGCACGTAGTATTGCCAGCGAGCTCGATAGCTTAAACTTTGCAAGGCGCGAAATAGAACAAGGCATGCAAGCCGAGGCGCAAGCCGTGCTTGATAGACTCGCATTTAGCGACGATAACGTCCCTGATGCAATCTGCTTGTTTCAAGACGATTGGCACCAAGGTGTTATTGGTATTTTGGCTGGTCGCTTAAAAGAAAAGTACCACCGACCAACCGTTATATTTGCTGGTGGCGAAAATGGTGAAATAAAAGGTTCGTGCCGCTCTATAGAAGGGTTGCACATGCGCGACTTACTCGAAGGGCTTAATACTGCTGAGCCACACTTAATTAATAAATTTGGTGGCCACGCAATGGCCGCTGGTTTAAGTATTAATGAGCAACACTTTAACGACTTTAAAAAGGCATTTGATGCTGCAGTGAGTGCGCAACTGAGTGCAGAAAGTAAGCGCTGTATTGTATTTACCGACGGTGAGCTGCCAAACGACTGCTTTACGATGGAGTTTGCTCAGCTATTAAAGCAATCGGGCCCGTGGGGGCAGCAATTTCCTGAGCCGGTGTTTGAGCACACATTTGAAGTAATACAGCAGCGCATAGTCGGCGAAAAGCACTTAAAACTTGTATTAAAGCATCAATCAGGGCGATTAGTTGACGCCATTGCCTTTGGTATTGATGTAAAAGAATGGCCCGACACAGAAGCGAAGTTTGTAAAAGTAGCCTATCAACTCGATATAAATGAGTTTAGAGGTAAATTTACGCTGCAATTAATAGTTAGAGAGCTTGAAAAAGTGCACTAAAAAATATGCACAAATCATGCATAAAAGGCTAATAAAGCGCGCGGTTTTTTGTTAAAATCGGGCGTTTTTATCATTTGACGATAATTTGTTGCGAAAATCCCATGTAAAGGGGCGCAATTACCTAGCCATTTTGGAGTGATGTACATGTTTGAAGTGAATCCTGTGATTAACCAAATCAAGGAAATTCGCGAACGTACTGAATTGCTTCGGGGGTACCTTTGACTACGCTCTTAAACAAGAACGCCTAGAAGAAGTTAACGCCGAACTTGAAGATTCAGCCGTATGGAATGAGCCTGAACGCGCACAAGCGCTTGGCCGTGAAAAATCAGCATTAGAGGCTGTTGTTGAAACAATCGACAACCTTGTAGCCGGTACTGACGACGTTGAAGGTCTACTTGAACTTGCTGTAGAAGCCGAAGATCAAGATACCTTTGATGAAGCACAAAGCGAGCTTAGCGATCTAAACGAGCAGTTAGAAGGTTTAGAGTTTCGTCGTATGTTTTCAGGTCCTCATGACTCAAACGATGCGTACCTTGATTTACAATCGGGTTCTGGCGGCACTGAAGCACAAGACTGGTGTAACATTTTACTTCGTATGTATTTACGTTGGGGCGAGGCTAAAGGCTTTAAAGTTGAGCTAGTTGAAGCAACCGACGGTGATGTTGCCGGTATTAAAGGCGCAACAGTTCGCTTTGTTGGCGAATACGCTTACGGTTGGTTACGTACAGAAACAGGCGTTCACCGTTTAGTGCGTAAAAGCCCGTTTGACTCAAGTGGTCGTCGTCATACCTCATTTGCTTCTGCGTTTGTATACCCAGAGATTGACGATAATATTGAAATTGATATTAATCCGTCAGACCTACGTATAGACGTTTACCGTGCATCAGGCGCGGGTGGTCAGCACGTTAACACCACCGAATCGGCGGTTCGTATTACTCACGTACCAACAAATACCGTAGTGCAGTGTCAAAACGAGCGTTCACAGCATAAAAATAAAGCCCAAGCGATGAAGCAGTTAAAAGCTAAATTATTTGAGCTTGAGCTACAGCAGCAAAATGCTGAAAAACAAACGCAAGAAGACGCTAAATCTGATATAGGTTGGGGTAGCCAAATACGTTCATACGTACTTGATGACGCACGTATTAAAGATTTACGTACAGGCGTTGAAAACCGCAATACCCAATCGGTACTTGACGGTAACTTAGATAAATTTATTGAAGCCAGCCTTAAATCTGGCCTATAACCACCAAGCTAATAAAGAGCTAAAAAATGACTGATAAAATCCAAGACGAAAACAAGTTAATCGCTGAGCGTCGCGGCAAGTTAGACGCGATACGCGAAAATTGCCCAGCCAACGGTCATCCAAACCAATTCCGTCGTGAGCATTACACGGCTGATTTGCAAGCCCAGTTTGGTGATAAGAGCAAAGAAGAATTAGTTGAACTACAAGAAGTTGTGTCTATTGCTGGACGTATTTTAGCAAAGCGTGGGCCGTTTTTTGTAATTCAAGACATGAAAGGTCGCGTACAAGCGTATGCATCTAAAGATGTTCAAAAAGACCTTAAAGAAAAATATGGTCAGCTAGACACTGGCGATATTATAGGTGTTAAAGGCGCGTTAAATAAATCGGGTAAAGGCGATTTATACGTAGAAATGACTGAGTATCAATTACTAACTAAGTCACTTCGCCCGTTACCTGAAAAATTCCATGGCTTATCAGATCAAGAAACAAAGTACCGCCAACGTTATGTTGACTTAATTACTAACGAAGCAACGCGCGAAACATTCCGCATTCGCTCACAAGTAGTTGAAGGTATTCGTCGCTTTTTAGCAGACCGTGACTTTATGGAAGTAGAAACACCTATGCTACAGGTTATACCTGGTGGTGCATCTGCGCGTCCGTTTGTGACTCACCATAACGCGCTTGATATCGACATGTACCTACGTATAGCGCCAGAGCTTTACTTAAAGCGCTTAGTGGTAGGTGGTTTTGATCGTGTATTTGAAATTAACCGTAACTTCCGTAACGAAGGGTTATCTACACGTCACAACCCAGAATTTACAATGATTGAATTTTACCAAGCATACGCTGATTACATCGACCTGATGAACATCACCGAAGACATGCTACGTACTGTTGCAGAAAACGTACTAGGTAGTGCAATTGTAGTTAATACAACTAAGGACGAAAACGGCGAAGTTATCGATTCAGTTGAATACGACTTTGGCCAACCGTTTACACGTTTAAGTATGGCGGATGCTATCTTAAAATATAACCCTGAGTTTGATGCTGCGGTATTTAATGACCCAGAAAACCACTTTGAAGAGTTAAAAGCGTACGCTAAACAAGTGCACGTTAAAATTCCTGAAAACTGTGTTTGGGGTCCAGGTAAGTTTCTTTGTGAAATATTTGAAGAAACAGCAGAGCACATGCTTATTCAACCTACGTTTATTACTGGTTACCCGTGGGAAGTATCACCACTTGCACGCCGTAACGACGAAAACCCATTTGTTACCGACCGTTTTGAGTTTTTTGTTGGCGGCCGTGAACTTGCAAATGGTTTCTCTGAGCTTAATGATGCACAGGACCAAGCTGAGCGCTTTACTCGTCAAGTTGAAGAGAAAGACGCAGGCGATGATGAAGCAATGCACTACGACGAAGACTACATACGCGCACTAGAGTATGGTTTACCGCCAACGGCTGGTGAAGGTATTGGTATTGACCGTTTAGTTATGTTGTTTACTGATTCATCAACAATTAAAGACGTTATTTTGTTCCCACATATGCGTCCACAAGCTGACTAAGCTTTAGTAAAACAAAGTAAGTTAATAAACGCCGCTTAATAGCGGCGTTTTTTTTACTTATAATTAGTGTTTTAATTAATAAGTACTACACTAAAAATTAAAGGTAATTATTAGTGCTGATTAATGTGCAATTCAGCTTCACTAACTTATTGTTATTGGAAGTTTTTAATATTAAAACTAACAGTGCTATAACTTTTTAGTATGATTGTTTTTTAAACATATGTTGTGTTTGTACAAAGGTTTTAGCTAAAATACGCACGAAATTTACACTGCTGGTATTTAGCAGTTAAATATAGATTCTTAAAGGACTTAGAATAATAGTATGAAAGACAAACGAGTAGATGATTTATCAGAAGAATGCACATCAGAGCAAGAACGAAACGCTTACTACCGTGCTTGTATCGCTGAATTTCAACAATTAGGTTACCAAGAACAGTATTTGGCTGAGTTAACTGATGACTTAGTTCCCGTGCTAGGTGTTAATCCTTCAAATAAAAATACGTAACCCGCTTAAATTTCAAACTAATTACACTTTTAAACCAAGCATATGTGCAATCTATAACCATATAGTCGTTTTTGGTAGAAAAGTGTTTGACATATTTTCTGAAATCTTTATTATACGCCCCACAAGACGGAGAGGTGTCCGAGTGGCCGAAGGAGCTCCCCTGCTAAGGGAGTATAGAGTTTGTAGCTCTATCGAGGGTTCGAATCCCTCCCTCTCCACCATTTCTTTTAATGGCGTGTTTTGTAAATTTTAAAGTATGGGTGCATAGCTCAGCTGGATAGAGTACTCGGCTACGAACCGAGCGGTCGGAGGTTCGAATCCTCCTGCGCCCACCATACTTTAATAACTCGCTTAGAGTCTAAATAAGTAAAAGCTCTACTTAGAGTTAAAATAAGTAAACTATAAAGTGGGTGCATAGCTCAGCTGGATAGAGTACTCGGCTACGAACCGAGCGGTCGGAGGTTCGAATCCTCCTGCGCCCACCACTTTATAGACTCTCACTTAGAGTAAAAACAAGTAATAGTAAAAATGAAAGTGGGTGCATAGCTCAGCTGGATAGAGTACTCGGCTACGAACCGAGCGGTCGGAGGTTCGAATCCTCCTGCGCCCACCACTTTCATGTTTTCATACACTTTTAAGTGTAAGAAAAATAAGCCGATGGAAATCGGTTTTTTTATGCCTGAATTAATACGCTCTGCTTAGAGTTTAAATAAGCAATCTATGAAAGTGGGTGCATAGCTCAGCTGGATAGAGTACTCGGCTACGAACCGAGCGGTCGGAGGTTCGAATCCTCCTGCGCCCACCACTTTCATAAACAAGCCGACATTAAGTCGGTTTTTTTGTGCCTAAAATAAAGTGAAATAAAGTGAAGTGTAGCTTTAGGCGAATTGAGAACCAAGCAGTCGGAGGTTCACTCTTACAAGATACGTCCTGCGCCCACCACTTTCATAAACAAGCCGACATTAAGTCGGTTTTTTTGTGCCTAAAATAAAGTGAAGTGTAGGTTTAGGCGAATTGAGAACCAAGCAGTCGGAGGTTCACTCTTACAAGATACGTCCTGTGCCCACCACTTTCATAAACAAGCCGACATTAAGTCGGTTTTTTTGTGCCTAAAATAAAGTGAAATGTAAACTACCACTCCTGTAGCCGCAGAGCTTGCTCGCGTGAGAAGCGCCAGCTTCTAATCAGTTATCTAATCAAGCCCACTTAGCCCTTTTCTAAAGCTGCTCTTTATTATTACCTATGTTATTTTAAACGCCTTGTTTAAAAGGATATTGCAGTATGTTTAAAACCCTATTTATTACTTTATTTTTTATTTTTAGCGCCATTTTTATTGCAAGCGTGCAAGCCAACGAAGTTAATAACTCACTTGTGGTAGGTGCGCAGCAATATGCTAAATATTTACCGCAGTTAAAAAATAAACGTGTAGGGCTAGTAGTCAATCAAACATCAATGGTGGGGCAAACTCACTTAGTAGATGCGCTGCTGACAAAAAATATTAATATAACTAAAATTTTTGCACCTGAGCATGGCTTTCGTGGCGATCACGATGCGGGCGCCCATGTGAAAAATGCCGTTGATGGTAAAACAGGTATTCCACTTATTTCTATTTACGGTAAAAATAAAAAACCAAGCCAAGCTGCTTTAGCCGATGTTGATGTGATTATTTTTGATATTCAAGATGTGGGAGTGCGTTTTTATACCTACATAAGCTCTATGCACTACATGATGGAAGCCGCTTCAGAGCAGGGGATAGAATTTTTGGTGCTCGACAGGCCCAACCCAAATATTGCCTACGTTGATGGGCCAATATTAGAGCCAGAATTTAAATCGTTTGTAGGCATGCACTCAATTCCTGTTTTACACGGCATGACCGTTGGCGAACTTGCCAAAATGATCAAGGGCGAGGGCTGGATCAATAAAGCGACCGATTTAAAATTAACGATGATCCCTGTTGATCATTACACTCGCAAAAGTACTTACAGCTTGCCTGTAAAACCCAGCCCTAATTTGCCTAACGATCAGGCGATTGCACTCTACCCGTCGCTTTGCTTTTTTGAGGCAACGCCTATTAGCATTGGTAGAGGCACCGACTTTGCATTTCAAGTAATTGGCTATTCGCCAGTTGCATTAGGTGATTTTAATTTTACACCGCGCGCAATTAAAGGCGCTGCTTTAAACCCTAAATTTAAAGACCAAACCGTACAAGGGCTCGATTTAAGACAAACAAATACCACAGGCCTAAATTTAACTTACTTAATAAATGCGTACACGGAGCTTAGTAAAAACAACATCTCGTTTTTTGAGCGCGCTGACTTTATGGATAAACTAGCGGGTACTAATAAATTGCGCTTAGCTATTGAAGCAGGGCAATCAGAAGCGCAAATAAAACAAAGTTGGCAGGCGGGGCTTGCGCAATTTAAAGCGCAAAGAGCGCCTTACTTGTTATATAAATAAGGGCTAAGCATGTTTATTGCTGTAAAATATCAAAGGTGTGGTTATATCAAACAAGCATTTATAGCGGCATTGAGCTTTATTATTGTGGGTTGTAGTACACCACCTGAGCCTATTAGCTCGGTGCTACCACTTACAAAAAGCCAGCTTGTAGAGCTGCCTAATGCACAAGTGGTTGTAACGTTTCCTGAGGTAAATCCAAGTAGCCGGTTTTATGTAAATAACCGAGGAACGTTTAAAGCTTACAAAGGGCGGGGGCAATTATTAATACAAAACCACAACGCACAAAGCGCCGATATTTACATTAATAATAAAAAGCTCGACGTTAACCAACTAAGCGCCAACACCTTATACAATTACAGTTTGGCAAAAAATACTCACAACGGTGTTAATACCTTTAAAGTTGAAAATATTCTCCCTGCTGGCGCGAGTTTAACGCTGCGTTTTGCATTTCCTACTTTAAGCGATGAACCAAAAAAGCATATAGATTTTACTGAAGTAGACACATTAATTGAACGCGATGTTAAAGCAGGTTTTCCTGGGGCTGTATTGGCCGTTGTTAAAAATGGTGAGCTAATAAAATTAACCGCCTATGGCGATGCAAAGCAATATCAGCAAAGTGATTTAATGCTACTTCGCCCAGAGCCCATGCAAACTAATACCTTGTTTGATCTTGCCTCAAACACCAAAATATTTGCCACAAATTTTGCACTTATGAAATTAGTAAGCGAAGGGTTATTAAATATTAATAAACCCGTACAAAGCTACCTAAGCGAATATAAAGGTGAAGGGCGAGCAAAGCGCACAGTAAAAGACTTACTCACACACAGCGCTGGATACCCGCCAGTATTTGACTTTCATCGTAAAGATGGCAGCTACGGCGACGCGTTTTATTCGCAAAACAGTAAAACCACCAAACAGCTATTACTTACCAGCGTGCCTTTTAGTAGTAAATCATCTGGGCAGCATGTTTACTCAGATATTGATTACATGCTTTTAGGCGTACTCATTGAGCGCATAACTGGGCAGCCCCTTGACGAATACCTAGAGCAGCAAGTGTACGCGCCATTAAAATTAACTAACACGTTATTTAATCCACTTAAAAAAGGCTTTAAGCCGCAGCAATTTGCAGCCACTGAGCTTAGCGGCAACACACGAGACGGGCGCATTAAGTTTGATAATGTTCGAACTGGGGTTTTACAAGGCCAAGTGCATGATGAGCGCGCTTACTACTCACTTGATGGCGTAGCAGGGCATGCAGGGTTGTTTAGTAACGCTCACGACTTAGCAGTGCTTTGCCAGCTATTACTAAATAATGGCGGCTACGACGACCAACAATTATTTAGTGCAAGTGCCTTAGCGCAATTTTTAACGCCGCAATCAAGCGACGAAACCTACGGGCTTGGCTTTAGGCTTGCTGGTAACAACCAAGCAAGGCGCTGGCACTTTGGCCCTTATGCAAGCGCGCAGGCTTATGGGCACACAGGTTGGACGGGAACAGTGACCGTAATTGACCCCGCTTACGACTTGGCTATTGTTTTACTTACCAATGCTCGCCACAGTGCAATTAAAGGCTCGCAAAAACGTTACGAATTTACAGGTAAACAATTTGAAACCGCGCAGTACGGATCTGTGGTGTCGCTTATTTATGAAGCGCTACTAAATCAATAAGCTATCGTATAGGTTAAAACGTACTAACAGCATTACTCTAAGTGATTTATTTACAGGTGACTTGAGTAAGGCAATCCATTAAGCTAAGCGGTTTACAAATCTAAGCCAGTTTATGCTGCTAGGCTTAACAAATAAGCGATAAAACGCGTACAAAGCGAGAGTGGCTCGCTAATAATTAAGGTTAACTTTTTATGCATTGGTATTCTATTTTACCGCCGCTAATTGCGATTGCTATCGTGTTTTGGCGAAAAGAAGTGATTATGGCGCTACTTGTTGCTGTTGCTTCTTCTGAGTTTTTACTCGCCTTTCAGGGCGAAGGTAATAGCTTGTTTGACACTTTTTTAAATACCATTGAACGTATTATTTCGGTTGCCAGCTCGCCAGGTAATACACGCATATTAATATTTAGTATTTTAATTGGTGCACTGCTTGCCTACATTCGCGAATCTGGCGGCGTTGCAGCAACTGTTAATATGTTAATGAACAAAGGTATTGCAAAAAGTAAGCGCCAAGTGGGGTTTTTAACCATGTTTACCGGCATTGCAGTGTTTATAGAATCTAACTTGAGCGTACTTACCTCGGGTATTTTATCGCGTGGCTTATTCGACAAATTTAAAATGAGCCGAGCGCGTCTAGCGTACATTATTGATAGCACCAGTGCGCCAGTGTGTATTTTAATACTACTTAATGGCTGGGGTGCGTTTGTACTTGGTTTGTTAGGTAACTACGAGCTAGGTGAGTCGGCTGTATCGGTGTTGTGGGGCAGCGTTGGGTATAACTTTTACGCCATAATTACCCTTGCCATTGTTTTTTATACCATCGCGTTTGATAAAGTGCATGGCCCAATGAAAGAAGCCGAAGAAAAACTAGAGCTTCAAACAACTGACTTAAAAGAAGAAGTAAAAGGCTCTAAAGCGCGTTACATGTTAATCCCGCTTATTACGCTTATTACCAGCATGGTTGGCTTTATGTACTACACCGGTAATGGTGTATTAGCAGAGGGCAGCGGCTCTAAATCAGTATTATATGCAACGGTTTTAGCCATTGTTGTCGCTTACTTTTTAATGATTGGCTCACGTAAATTTACCCATCATCAATTAGTTGATACCGGTTTTAAAGGTATGGGCGAATTAATGCCACTGGTCGCCATTGTACTGCTTTCGCTTACACTTGGCGCAAGCTTAAAAGAATTGGGTACTGGCGTATTTGTAGCGTCGCTTGTTGGCGACTACCTACCTATTTACTTAATAGTACCTGTGCTGTTTTTAACCGGCGCAGTTATGTCGTTTACTACGGGTACATCGTGGGGCACGTTTGCTATATTAATCCCAATTGGTGTGCCACTTATTCAAGCGCTTGGTTTACCGCCATCGCTTGTGGTAGGTGCTATTTTGGGTGGTGGTATATTTGGCGATCACTGCTCGCCTATATCAGACACCAGCGCTGTATCTGCTATTGCATCAGGGTGTGACTTACTCACTCACGTTAAAACGCAGCTACCATATGCCTTATTTGGTGGCGGCCTTACGTTTTTAGCGTACTTAGTAACAAGCATTATTGTGTTATAAAAACGTGTTATAAAAATGCCTTGAAAGCCTGCAAATATGCAGGCTTTTTTAGGGCACAAAACAAAGATTGTTTAAATGAAAAATAAAGCTTTTGTCTTTTTTAGTTTTTTATTGTTTTTGAACGCATGCTCTTACCAAGAAAGTGCATCAGAACAAGCTAAGCGCTTAGGTAAAACATACCAACTAGATATCCGAGCTGGCGATACTCGTTTATTTTTTCCTGAACAATTTTTAGGAATTGGAGGCAAGCCACCTACGCTTGAAATGGAAAGCACTTCTTTGGAGGATTCTTCAGAGTCACTTGATGGCATTGAAACCGCGCTGGAGGTTTATCCTGAAGGCTTTGTTTCCAAATTTATTAATGCTATTTATATTTCAGGGCCTATGCTCATGGAGGGGGCTGAAGCGGGGGGAACATATTCAAGAAATTCTATAATATTATCAAATATCTCAAATAAGAACGGTACTAACTTCAATTATGAAAATTCTTTACGGGGAGTTCATCACGAGCTTAGTTCTTTAATTTATTTACGCTCCCCTTTTGTTAATCTTGCATGGCAAGGTCTTTTGCCTGAAAGTTGGAGTCCTGCTTCCTCGAATTATGAGGCTTTAACGCAAGATAGAAGTATAGGGCCTGATTATGAAAATGGATTTTTATCTACCTACGGTAAAACTAATGTTGAGAACGACTTTAATATTTTCGCCGAATTTGCTTTTTCTGAGCCTGAAAAGCTACGAGACCTTGCTGCTAAGTATCCAACTATAGCTAAAAAGCTGAGTTTATTTATTACTGCATATAAGCAGGTTTTTCCTGAGTATCGGCAGAGCTTCGAAGAGTATTTCACTAATACGGGTTTAAGCGACGCTGCTATAAAACCTGATAATGTAGAGATTACAATCCACAGTGATTTTAGTAATATTAAGCCTCAAATAATTCACTAAGTAAACTTAGTAAAGGGCTTATGTTTTACATATAGCCATGGTTCATACTTAAGATATTCCTCTGTTAAAGAAGCATAAATCGAATACTCTGAAGCAGCTTTTTATGTACCTTGAATCATTGTAATAATAACTTGTCAGGATTTCTCTACGTAACTTTAAATGATATGATTTCACCAATTAAATAATAAATAAGGACATTTTTATGGATATTATGATTGGTCAGCAAGCTCTTAAAAAGAAAAATCAGCTAACTCAGTTATCAGAGCGAGCAATCGGTCGAGACTTCAAAGAGCAAGCAGCATTAGCTATACAAATGACACAATGTAGTGCAGCTGTTTATAGAAGGTTACAGCGCACTTACAAATCAACTGTAACGCCACGAGATGAAAAAAGAGTTAAAGCCGGTGGCTTAAGTACACAATCAGTTACTTTTTCAACAAGTAATAGTAGCCAAAAATCTTTTAATAGCTTACTTCCTGCAATGCGTGGAAGGGCTGCCCCCACAAACACTTCAAAAACGTCAAATGATGTTGCAGTTGCCTCTAATCAGCCACAAGCAGTTAGCTTATTAGCTTTGTTACACCCAGTTATAAGCGGCGACATAATGAAAACGGGTAATGCTGTCGAAAAAACAGCGACTATATTAGGGTTAGTAACAACGACTGTTGGTTTTGTAGTTCCTGCCGGTGGAGCCGTATCATCAATTGTTAGTTGGGTAGGAAGTGGTGCTACGTATTCAGGTTTCTCAATGTCAAGAATTCGTCCTGATGCCCCAGACCGCGCTTATCACCAACTAACAAATTATATTTCATGGTTAGCTGCTTGGAATAAAAAAGCCTGTGAACTAATTGATATAGCAGATCCAAACGGACAATGGACGTTTCGAGATATTGAGCACGGATTTTCATAAGAATTAGGATTATTAATAATAGTTTTAAATATTTCGTATATCTTGTCATTGCTTAAATAGTCAAAAGCCTGCTTATTGCAGGCTTTTTTGTTTTTTAATTAAGACCGAGGCTAGTAATACCAAGCTTAACGACGCTCTAGCTATTAAATAAACAATTTAAATATAGACTTAAGTATCCGTATTTATATTTTTTAGGTTATTGTATAGCATGAGCTTTAAGCTTTTTGGTAGCTATAAATTCTTACTTTTTAACTCATATAAGGCTGTAAACCCACACTATGTTTGTAATTGATAATATCATTCTCGTTAGTGCCATTTTAATTTTACTTGGAGTGATCTCGAGCAAGTTATCTGCACGCGTTGGCTTACCGGTGCTGGTGCTATTTTTACTTGTAGGCATGCTCGCAGGTGAAGATGGTATTGCAGGTATTTCATTCGACAACGCAGAGGCCGCACATGCTCTGGGTACTCTCGCGCTTGCTATTATTCTATTTGATGGTGGCTTACAAACGCCCACCAGTTCAATTAAACAAGTGTGGAAACCCGCGTCTGCTTTAGCAACCATCGGTGTGTTATTTACCGCTGTAATTACAGGCCTTGTGGCCACTTATATTTTAGACCTACCCATATTACAAGGTGTATTACTGGGCGCCATTGTTGGCTCTACAGATGCTGCAGCCGTGTTTGCACTTTTACGAAGTGCGGGCATTCACTTAAATAAAAAGCTTAAATCGACCCTTGAAATAGAAAGTGCCTCGAACGATCCAATGGCTATTTTTCTAACGGTTGGTTTGCTCGAAATGCTCGTTAATGACATGCCAGTAGGGCTGGGTTTACTACAGTTATTTGCTCAACAAATGGGTGTTGGCGCTATTTGTGGTCTTTTAATTGGTAAAATATCGGTTTGGTTTATTAATCGAATTAAACTAAATGCATCGGGTTTGTATTTAGTGATGGTAACCGCATTTGGACTGCTTTCATTTGGCCTTTCTGCAACGCTCGGCGGCAGTGGATTTTTAGCTGTATTTATAACGGGTGTTATTTTAGGTAACAGTAAATTTGTATATAAGCGCGGTATTTTTCTGTTTCATGACGGCTTAGCATGGCTTGGGCAAATAACCATGTTTGTTGTATTAGGCCTCCTTATTAATCCGTCGTCGTTGGTTGATGTATGGTTAGAAGGACTGCTTATTGCATTGGCACTCATTTTTGTTGCTCGCCCATTAGCTGTAGCGCCTATTTTAAAACTGTTTGGCTTTAATAATCGCGAAACCTTGTTTGTATCTTGGGTTGGCCTTAGAGGCTCAGTGCCCATTATTTTAGCTATATTCCCATTACTATTTGGCCTTTCAGGGGCAGAACTTATTTTTAATGTCGTTTTTTTCGTGGTATTAATTTCAGCCACGTTACAGGGCTCAACAATGCCGTGGATGGCTAAAAAACTAAATTTAGTAGAGCCGCCACCTGATTTGGCTGCTGCAACGCTCGAAATCACAGCACTAAACGATATTGATATAGAAATTGTAGAATACACCTTAAGTGATGTTTCTCGGGTTTCTGGGCGCAGTTTGTCACATGCTGCACTTCCTGAAAGTGTAGTTGTTGCCATGATCACACGGGGTCCGTCAATCATCCCGCCACGGGGTTCAACTAAGTTAAAGGCAAACGATCACTTATTTGTTGTTTTAAAACCAGATAACAGACCTTTTGTTGATTTAGTTTTTACAGCAACCGATAAAACAAACCACCAAGATAGCCACTTAGCCCACAACGAACTTAAAGTGAAAGGGGTAACGTTGGTAGGCGATATATTTTACTCTTATCACATGCAAATAGACGCGCCAGAAGAGATAAGCTTGGAAGAAGTGATCAACCAAAAGCTTTCAGAAGAAGTCAGTAAAGGCGATATTGTTGTTATTGGCAATGTGCAAATACGCGTTATAACAATGGTGCATACACGCATAGTTACCATTGGCTTAAAGTATTTAAACAATCCAGAAAAGCGACTTTTGAAGAAGTAATTATCAACAGAGGTTTATTAAGTGGTGACAGCACTTTTATAGCTAAGTAGATACCATCTCTTCTAATCAGCCTCAAGCTTTCTTTAAATTGCTTGGGGCTGATATTCAGTTTGATTCTTCACAACACCAAAACAGATATGTGTCAGCTTTCTCATTGCAGCACCAATTGCC
>NZ_JACJDW010000053.1:0-16559 GCF_014163745.1 Pseudoalteromonas sp. SR44-2
GCTTTTTATATGTTTAGATTTTACTTAATTATTTCTTTTTAAATCGACGCACTATTGATAGTGGCGCTAAAAGAAGTGATAACCATAATAATGAACCTGCATCATTATCATCATCTGAGCGTAAGTTATTTACCTTAACGGCTACTTTTTCAATGTTTGATAAGTTACCAGCACTATCTTGAGCTTGTACTGTTAAAGTAATACGATTTTCGAATTCGTAATCAATCTCTCCAGCAACAATTAACTGCCCCTCATTGTTAATAGAAACGCTGTCATTATCAGATGTAATAAATTTAACAACAGGTGATTCATCGGCATTTGGATCACTAAAATCGAGCGTGCCGATAATTGTGCCAATTGCGCTGTTTTCATCGATTGCAAAAACTTGATCGGCTGCAATTACAGGTGTTTGCTCTTCAGGCGTTAAAGTAATTTCAGATTTAATATCAATGATCACAGGGTCATGGTCTGATGCGCGGTATGCACTTTCAGAGTACAAGCTAGATTGTTGACCTTCGCTTTTAAACTCTACATTGTAATCAAGTGAAATAGGTTCATCTGCGTTGATATGCCAATCTGTTGCAGCGACAACTTTACTAAGTAATGATTGTGTTGCTACTGCATGGTCTAAACTTCCTGCACGACCAGAAAAGCTATAAGAATAACCAAGCGTATCACCATCAATTTCAGCAACTACATTTTTGTAGCCTTTATCAGCAAATGCACGTATTGGATCTTCCATTGCGTAAGCATTCATATCGCCGACTAAAATAGTATCTTCGTCATCAACACCAGTTGGTTTGCTATCAAGCCAATCTGCGAATGCATTAGCACCTTGCGTGCGTATTTCATTCCAACAGCCTTGGCCATCACCTGAATCTGCATTGTTTCCAGAAGCACTACCACAGCTTTTAGATTTAAGGTGTGACACAGCAACAGTAAATACTTCGTCAGTTTCTATTGATTTAAAGCTCTGTGCAATTGGAGCACGGTTACTAAAATCAAATGGAGCCTCAGTTGTAATGGCAGCAGTGCCTACTTCTTCTACTTTGTTAGCACGATAGATAAGTGCGGTAGTAATCGCATCGGTACCAATTTGATCTACGTTAAAGTCAACAAATGCATAGTTGTTAGCACTATCTGCATCATTTAATGCATCTACTAAGCTAGCAATTGCACTAAATTCGCCAAAGCCATCATTCTCAATTTCCATTAAACCAACAACATCGGCTTCAATAGCGCTAATAGCACTTACAATTTTAGCTTCTTGACGAATAAATTCAGCTTCAGTATCTGCACCTCGAGATGTAGGGAACCCTCCGCCTTGGCCATCACCATTGAAGTAATTAAGTACGTTAAAGCTAGCTACACGTAAATCTGCTTCAGCATTAAGTTCAGGCGCATCTTCACGTGGATTTGTTGCAATAAACGAAGGCGCTAAAGTTGGGTGAATTCGGTAAAGACCGAAGCTATAAGCAAGTGCCCCTGTAACAGTATTAACAGTATCGCCAGTTCGTAATGTATTTTCTGCCGATAAGCCTGGAGTTGGATAAGCTGTAGGGTCTAAGTTTTGTACTGTAGAGCCATCATCTATTAAAATCTTTTTAAGTAGATTTTCAGTTTCAACTGCATTAGCAGCATCGCCAGGTAACGCAACCTGAGTACCTTGGTACAAGCGCTCTGTTGCTAATTCAACTTCACCATATCGACCAAGACCAAAGTTATTAGTCACTACTAATGGTTGCTCTAATGTGACTAACATACCTTCAAAAGCTTCTAAATCAGTTGTATTAGCTAAAGGTAAAGTGATTTTTGTAGCTGCTGCAGCTAAACCAGTGCCACACACCGCAACTTGGCTAACACTGCCAATTTGTGTTGCATCAAAATATTCTTCAACAGTACCTTGTACACGTACATGGTCGCCTACATTCACGTCAGTATCTGCAAAATATACAAATACACCTTCAGAGGTAAGTGGATTTGCATCTATATCAGCAGCCAGCGAGTTAACAAAAAAGCCTTTTAATTGTTCATCACCTTGAAAATCGGCGCTTACAACACCTTCAAATTCTACTAATGTACCTACAAGTGGGCTAGCAGAGCCATCACCTTGAATAGCATTTATTAGTGTTTTTTCTGCACCACAAACTAGTGGTTCAAGTGGTTCTGGCTCAGGGTCTGGCACAGGAGCGGTACCGCCGTTTCCTGTGTGTGAACCTAATCCATCAAAGGTGTCAATATCAAACTGTTCCCACTCTTCGCTAGGATCAAAAATGGCTGTCGAGTCAGTTCGGCCTGTGGTAATGCTATCTTTTCTTCGCAGCGTTTTGTTAACCGTAGTTACACCCCCTTCAGACCACTCTGAACCCGGATCAAAACCAACTTGACCAAAACTATCAACAATTACACCGTCTTTAGTTAAAACAAGGGCATCATCACCGTTATAGTAGGTTACTGTGCTGGTTTCATCTGCAATATCAAGTATTGCAGCTGCTGCACTGGGGTTTGAAATAATGTAGGTGGTATTGGCGGCCAATGTTCCGGTTAAATCAATCGAGTTGCCAACCGAACTGCTACCATTTGAATAGAGTCCTAAAGTATAACCTTCAAGAGAAAGCTCCGTATCAGCATTATTATAAAGCTCAATTGCTTTATTATTACTGCTTCCCTCTATATATTCTGAAATGATTAGATCAGCGGATGCTGGTGCACTGAGACTTGCTATAACAAGTGCGAGTGGTGTTATTTTTGTTTTAAACATTTTTTTATTATTCCCGTGTATTAATCCCAAAATGGGACACCAGTTTAGAGAATAAATATGACGGAAATAATACAAAAATGTAAATGAATGTAAACAAAAGGCGGTTTAACCGCCTTTTAATAAAAAATTACTTTTTAGCTAGATATTTTGCGGCTTGCTTAGCAAAGTAGGTTAATATTCCATCGGCTCCTGCACGCTTAAATGCAAGTAAAGATTCCATTATTGTAGCCTCTTCACTTAACCAACCGTTATCAATTGCTGCTTTGTGCATTGCATACTCGCCACTTACCTGATATGCGAAAGTAGGTACACCAAATTCGTCTTTAACACGCCGTACAATATCTAAATAAGGCATACCGGGCTTTACCATAACCATATCAGCGCCTTCTTGTAAGTCTAATGCGACTTCACGTATTGCTTCATCAGAGTTTGCTGGATCCATTTGGTAAGTTTTTTTATCAGCACCTTTTAAGTTACCAGCAGAGCCTACAGCATCTCTAAATGGGCCATAGTAGCTAGATGCGTATTTAGCTGAGTAGGCCATAATTCGAGTATGAATAAACCCATCAGCTTCAAGTGCTTCGCGAATAGCGCCAATACGACCATCCATCATATCAGAAGGGGCAACAACATCAGCACCAGCTTCTGCATGGGAAAGTGCTTGTTTAACTAAAATTTCAGTAGTGACATCATTAATAACATAACCTGAATCATCAATAATACCGTCTTGGCCATGCGTAGTGAAAGGGTCAAGTGCTACATCAGTAATTACACCCAACTCAGGAAAAGCTTCTTTTAACGCTCTTACGGTGCGTTGTGCTAAGCCATCATCGTTATATGCTTCTTCGGCAAATAATGATTTTTTATCCGCAGGCGTTACTGGAAAAATAGCAACGGCAGGTACGCCAAGTTCAACGAGTTCTTTTGCTTCAACAAGCAGTAAATCAATTGATAGGCGCTCAATACCAGGCATTGATTCAATTACCTCGCGGCGATTTTTACCATCAAGTACAAATACCGGGTAAATTAAATCATTTACGCTAAGCTGGTTTTCAGCCATTAAGCGGCGAGAAAAGTCGCTGCGGCGCATTCTGCGCATGCGAGTATATGGGAAAAGGTCTAATCCTGATTGGGCCATATTAATATGCTCCTACTGTGGTAATGGAAAAGTGATTACTTGATTACGGCCATGCTGCTTTGCGTAATAAAGTGCTTTGTCGGCGCACTCAGTAAAAATTTGAGGGTTGCTAACATCATCAGCAATGCTGGTGTATACACCAGCGCTAATAGTAAATTGAATATCATTATTGGCAACTGTTACTGTACTTACTGAGATATCAGCTCGTATTTTTTCAGCTATGTCTTGTGCGCCTTCACTAGGGGTATTAGGTAATAGCACAACAAATTCTTCACCGCCATAACGGGCAACTTCATCGAGTGGTCGTTTTAAATGGTCTTTTATAAGGTCAGAAACTGCTTTAATAACTTGATCGCCAATGATATGGCCGTACGTGTCGTTGATATTTTTAAATCGATCTATATCAAGCATAACAATGCTAAGCGGCGTTTGTTCTCGACGAGAGCGACGAAGCTCCATTACCAGTTTTTTATCAAAAAAGCGTCTGTTTTTTATTCCAGTCAATGCGTCTTCAGTATTTAGTAACTCAAGTGAGCGGTTTTTTTCTTCAAGCTCTCTAAGCGTTACTTGTAATTCAAAGGTGCGTTCGTCCACCTGAGATTCAAGTTCTTGGCGAGTTTTTTCTTGTAATTTTAAGCGCTCTTTAAGTAGTGTATCTTGTGCTGTGTTCTCAGCAATCAAGGTTTGTTGGGCAATCACTTCTTCATCGCGTTGTAAAATAAATAACTTCATTACGCTGTAGCATAAGCAAAAAGTGCAACCAAAAAAGCATGCAAATGCGAGCGTACTTCTGTCAAAGGCGTGTAGGCCCATTACTGCAACAATAAAATAAAGCATTACCACCAAGAAAAAAACCAATACAAGTAATAGTGCTTTGTTTGGTTTAGAAGGCGTTAAACGCACGCACATAAACGTAGTTACAATATAAAAGCCTAAAACGATTGGAGTAGTGACTAAACAAAATAATGTAACTATGTTGTTTGGAAGTAGCCAAATAAATAATAACGAAATGGCTAAAGCGTTAACTACAACTTTTTGAATAGTTAGCAGAAGTGAGGGCCTTGGATGGCAAACTTGCTTTTGCAAAGGCAAAAACATTAAAGTGATAAGCGTAAGTAATATAGGGATCATAACTTGCTGTAATGCAGGCAAATTAGGATGAGCGTACCTTAAGCCAAAACCACAAAGGTAGGCTAATACACTACCTAATGTGAGAGATATAACCCCAGCATAAACAAAATAACCTTTACGTGAAAAACCATATAAAACTATGCAACTCACACCCAAAGAAAATATAAAACCAATCAATAAGCCATAGAGTAAATTGAGTTTTCCTTTGTGTGCCAAATAAGCTTCTGGTTGCCACAGTGTTAAAGGGACTCGCAAGCCTGAGCTATTCGCCACTTTCATTATAATAAGCGTTTCGCTATTTGCAGGGCTGAGCAGTTTAACTAATAAAGATTCACTTTTAATTGTGCGCTTATATAAGGGGTAGGCATCACCAATTTGAGTATAAGAAAGTAATTGCGAGTTATGTAATTGATATACTTGAACGTCGTTTAGCAAAGGATTGTTTAGTGACAATATTTGCTCAGTATTATAACTTAGTGTGTTTTTTATCTTAAATTTTATCCATACAGGGCGCTGCTCTAGTCCTAAATTAAGGGGTTTTCCTGTGTTTTTTTGCCACTGTATATGGCTGCTTTGTTGTGCACTTAATAGCGACGTTGGTTCAAAAGAGTAATACAGGTTATTAATGTTTTGAGAGTTAAAATCGTGTTTTATTATTACTGGGTTTGCGAAAGAGCAAAAAGTGCAAAGGAATACTAATAGGCTTAAAAGTGCCTTTGCATAGGCCATTAACGATCTTCTAAACCAAAAACACGGTGAAAGTTTTCTGTAGTTTTACGGGCCACAACTTCTTCATCTATTTGATAAAGTTGTGCAACCGTTTGACAGATATAAGGAAGCAGGGCAGGTTCATTTTTACGTGATTTAGGTTTTGGTTTAACTGTTCGTGGAATTAAAAATGGTGCATCAGTTTCTATTAATAATCGATCTAGAGGAATGCTAGGCACTAGCTGTTGTAAATCTTTTCCACGCCTTTCATCACATACCCAACCCGTTATACCAATATATAGATCTAAATCTAAATATTGCTTTAGAGCTGCTGAGTTACCCGTAAAGCAGTGGAGTACACCGCGAATATTAAACTCTTTTAAAATACTTAACATGTCATCACTTGCATCACGTTCATGCAAGTAAACAGGTAAATCTAATTTTTCAGCAAGTGCTAATTGGCGCCTAAAAACACTGCGCTGTACATCGCGAGGGGAAAAGTCGCGGTTATAATCAAGGCCACATTCACCAATAGCAGTAACATGCTTATTATTTGCAAGTACAGTTAGTTGTGCTTCTAGCTCATTAGTGGCTGATTTTGCATCATGTGGGTGGATACCCGCAGTAGAATATTGAAGATGCTTTGTTGCAAGTTCAAGTGATTGCTGACTGCTTGCAATATCACAACCAATAATAAGCATATTTGTAACACCCGCTTCATTGGCACGGGTAATTACATCAAGGTGCTGCTCATCAAATTGATGATTAGTTAAGTTAACTCCAGCATCAATTAACGTATATGACATTATTTAGTACGTTTAACGCGAATAGAGCGGTTTTGCCCTTCTTTATGCAGCAAAAATGAGTTAAATACACCTCGGCTAATGGTAACTGTATCAGACTCTTTTAATTTAAGGCTGTCTGAGCCAATTTGACGCCACTCTTGGTTGTTGTCAAGGCTGATAATGAGCTCGCCATACGGTGCCTCGTCAACTGATAAAACAAGCGCAGTGATGTTTTCGTTTTTATCTTTTGTGATTTCTTTATGTTCTAAGCCAAAATCTTCAGTAGTTGTTGCTGGCGCTATAGCCGCAACGGGTACATTAGAAGATTCTTTAGGCGGGGTAAGTGTTTTTGTTACTGATGGCTTAACTAGTGACTTACCCGCGATTGTATTGTCGTAACAAAGTAAGCGGTTAAAATCGTTTTCAATAAAGCTACATGCCTGTAACGCTTGAGTATTAAACTCTGTTTGCGCAGCAAAAGTCGGTGCGCTTAATAAAACCAATAGTGAGAGTAGTTGTTTTTTCATTTTATTCCTCAGATTCTTTTTGTGGTTTAGCGGTATAAAACTTTGCTAAAATTAGACCTAGTTCAAACAGAAGAAGCATCGGAAATGCTAGCAATGTTTGTGATAATACATCAGGCGGTGTTAAAAACATCGCGACTACAAAAACACCCACGACGATATAAGGGCGCTTTTCTTTTAAGCTTTTTGTTGTTGTTGCGCCACTCCAGCATAGCAACATAATAGCCACAGGAATTTCGAAAGCGACGCCAAATGCAAAAAACAATTTTAATACAAATCCTAGATAGCTAGCGATATCGGGTGCTAGAGTCATCATTTCGGGACCTGTACTTGTAAAAAAACCTAATATAATTGGTAGTACTGCAAAGTAGCAAAAAGCGATACCCCCATAAAACAAGACAACGCTTGAGATTAGTATAGGTATTAGCATTTTCTTTTCATTCTGGTACAAGCCAGGAGCTATAAACCCCCAAATTTGATGAAGTATCCATGGAGTAGATAATAAAGCCGCAACAAAAAAAGTAAGCATCATAGGGACTATAAAAGGGTCACTCACATTTATAGCTATCATGGTCGCGCCATTAGGTAAATGAACTACTAATGGTGCAGCTATAAGTTCGTAAATATCATCTTTAAAATAAAACAGCGCGATAAAAAATAATAAAATGCTCAATAGCGCTTTTATTAGCCGATCACGCAACTCAATTAAATGAGCTACAAACCCTGATTTTACTTCCTCAGCCATTATTTTTTATACCATGTAGTAAGTTGACCACAAAGTGAGAAATAAATTTCACTTTTTCTCATCAATTTGTTGGTTATTTGATGTATCAGATTGTTGTTTCTTGTAGCTGTGAGTAACTGATTCAGCCGCTTTTTGTAGCTCTGTTAGTGAGCTTTGTAACTCAGGGCTTAAATCTTTTAATTCTTGCTGTTCTGCTTTTTTAAGGTTTTCGTGCAGCTCATGAATGCGAAGCTCTTCACTTACTTCGGCTTTTACTGAGTTGGCAAGTGATTTAGCGGTTTTAACCCATTTACTCACTGTTCTAATCGCAACAGGTAAGCGCTCAGGGCCGAGCACCACTAAACCAACAATAAAAATAACAACAAGTTCCCACATGCCCATACTAATTAAACCTTATTGTTATCTTTGTTTTTTTCAGTATCGGTTGAGTTGTCAGCAGTGTTTTTTTCTGATTGTTGAATTTGCTCGGATTTCTCTTTCTCGCTCATTTGATCATCCGACATTGCTTTTTTGAAGCCCTTTACAGCGCCCCCAATATCGCCACCCATACCGCGTAGTTTTTTTGTGCCAAAAAGTAAAACTATGATCGCTAAAACAATTAATAATTGCCAAATACTAATACCACCAAAACCCATGGTTTTCTCCAATATATAAAACGGTTAAATGTTTATTTTAAATACTAATTATACGCTCACTAGCGCAAATAGCACCCAGTTTATGCGCTGCGCCATGCCGCTATAAAGCTAATAGCCGATAAGCTTATTGCAAGACTTGCAGCTATTAAATCGTGCTGTAAATAACAAAGTGTTGCCATAATCATTGTAGCACTACCAAATAAACTCAATATTAAAGGTTTATGAGAACCCTTTTGTTCTTGAGGTTGAATGTGTGGTGCACGCTTTAAATTTTGGTAAATTAGATCCGGTAACTCGGGCATTTTTTCAGCCCAAAATGGCAAGTTAGCATACATTTGCTTCAGTACTGATAGCGGTCCAACTTGTTGCTTTACCCAGTCTTCTAAAAAGGGCTTAGCTGTTTTCCATAAGTCGAGTTGTGGGTATAGCTGACGCCCCAATCCTTCAACGTATAATAAAGTTTTTTGTAGTAATACTAATTGCGGCTGTACCTGCATGTTAAAACGACGTGCAGTATTAAATAGATTTACGAGTACGTGCCCAAATGAAATTTCAGCCAAAGGTTTATTAAATATAGGCTCGCAAACTGTGCGAATCGCAAATTCAAATTCTTCAATGCTAGTATCTGGTGGTACCCAACCAGAATCAACGTGTAGTTGTGCAACTTGGCGATAATCACGATTAAAAAAGGCGATAAAGTTTTCAGCTAAATAGCGTTTATCTTCTTTGCTTAACGTACCAACAATACCGCAATCAATACCGATATACATTGGGTTTTCAGGGTGCTCTCGAGAGACGAAAATATTACCCGGATGCATGTCGGCATGAAAAAAGCTGTCTCTAAACACCTGCGTAAAAAACACTTCTACGCCACGCTCAGCAAGTAATTTCATATTAGTGTTTTGCGCCATAAGTGCAACGGTATCAGAGACGGGTATGCCGTAAATACGCTCCATCACCAGCACATTACTACGGCTGTAATCACTGTAAACTGCAGGGATGTATAATGAATCAGAGCCTTCAAAATTGCGTTTTAGTTGAATGCCGTTGGCACCTTCTCGCATTAAGTCGAGCTCGTCTAGGAGTGTTTTTTTATATTCTTTAACTACTTCAACCGGGCGCAGGCGTTTTGATTCGTTATGTACTTTTGCAAGTACCTTTGCGAGCTTTTCCATTAGCGCTAAATCGGCATTAATTTGCTCATAAATATTGGGTCTAATAACCTTAATTACGACATCTTGCTCAATACTCTGCTCATCAATAAGTTTTGCTGTATGTACTTGCGCTATAGATGCAGAAGCTAGTGGAGTTTGTGAAAACTCACTAAACAATTCACTTATATCGTTAATTTCGAGCGCTTTTTCTATTATTTTTTGTGCAAGTTCGCCTTCAAATGGTTGAACTTGATCTTGCAAAAACGCAAGCTCTAAAGCGATATCATGAGGGAGTAAATCACGACGAGTAGAGAGCATTTGACCAAATTTGATCCAAACAGGACCCAGCTCTTGCAATGCTAGACGTAAGCGTAGCCCTGCTGGTTTTTCTTTGTGCTGATTACGCAGCCAAAATAAACTGCCACGGGCTACTTTACCAAACCAAGGCACTTTATGCTTTGGAATTAGCTCGTCTAGTCCATAGCTAAGTAACGTTTTGGTGATGTTATACAAACGTGCAGTCGACACAAAAAATCCTTAGCGGGTGTTTGAAGGTAAAAAAGAGTTTAAGAGGGCGTTAATGCGTTGCTCAACAGCAGCGACTTGTCCTTTGAGTTCTCTATTTTTTTGTTTAAATTGCTCAAGTTCTAATGGATGAATAGTAATTGCGAGCTCATCTTGGCATAAACTTGTAAGCATGGTACTTATTTTAGTATTGGTTTTGCTGCTCTTTTGTTTTAGTTCTTTTAAATGCAGGTATAACTGCTGAGCGGGGGCATCGCCAATGTATTTAGAAAGTTGTTCAGGCCAATCAATATCGATACCTGAAAATGCATTGCTATAAGTTTGCGCAATGTTTAAATCGCCTTGTAAGTCGAGCTTATCTTGGCGAATTAATTGGGTAAGCATTGCAGGGTTTTTGAGCGCTAAAAGTGTGTCTATATCTGCGCTGATCATACAATCTGCGTTTTCATTGCTTTGAGCGCTGTATAAGTGTAATTGATCAGCACTATAAACGAGTTGGATGCTTTGTTGCCAATCTCTTATTTCAACCACTAAGCGCTTATGTTTAACGGCGTTTAGCTTTTGAGATAATTGTGGGTCCAGGCTAAGCGCTTGATTTAGTACACGCTCAATAAGCGAGAGTACAAAATTAGGTAACATAAAAAACTCAGATGACATTGCACCTTTATTGTTTTTTGTTATTTTTTCAAGCGCCATAACTGCTAGCCTTAATATTTAAAACCACGATGCAGTGCAACAATTCCGCCTGTGAGGTTTTGGTATGTTGTTTGTTCAAAGCCTGCATCTTCCATCATCGCTTTTAATGTGTCTTGATCTGGATGCATACGAATAGACTCAGCTAAATACTTGTACGATTCACTGTCGTTAGCAACTAGCTTGCCCATTGTTGGCAATAAATTAAATGAGTAAAAATCGTAAGCTTTACTAAGTACGTCATGCTCTGGTTTTGAAAACTCTAAAACAAGTAATCTACCACCTGGCTTTAAAATACGGTACATAGAGCGTAATGCTTTGTCTTTATCGGTAACGTTACGTAAGCCAAAGGCAATAGTGATCACATCAAAGCTATTATCTGGAAATGGCAGCATTTCTGCATTCATTTGTACGTAGTCAATATTGCCTACTAAGCCAAGATTATGTAGTTTTTCACGACCAACCTTAAGCATAGATGAATTTATATCGCCCAAAACAACTTGACCGGTCTCGCCAACTAATTGGCTAAATTTTGCCGTCAAGTCGCCAGTGCCGCCGGCTAAATCGAGTACATGATGGCCTTTACGAACACCTGAGCTTGCAATAGTTTGACGTTTCCATAAACGATGCACACCAAAAGACATTAAATCATTCATTACATCGTATTTTGCAGCTACTGAGTGAAATACATCAGCAACCATAGAAGCTTTGTCGCCCTCGGCTACTGTTTTATAACCAAAATGCGTGGTCTTTTGTTCGGTTTCGTTCATGACTAATCTCTATCGTGACAATAGAGGTTAGTGTACTTTATTGTACGCAGTAGGTGCAATTTGAATATGATTTATCAGGTAATTTATTGCCCTGCAGTGTAGCTACTTTGCCCTAATGACCGCGCTTTAAAAGCCGCATGAGACGCTTTTTTAGCTAACTGGTTAAAATCATCTTCTTGTAGATGTTGAGCAATTCCTAGAGATAAGCCAATACTAGGTAACTTAATCCCTGTTTTTGAACTAACAAAGCGAAGCTTTTCGACTCCATTTCGGACTTTTTCAGCTATAACATTGGCTGTTTCTGGGTCTATATCGGCGAGTAAAACAGTAAATTGATCTTTAGCTGTGCGGCCAGGCAAGCCACTTTGAAAAACATATTTTTGCACTTGTTTAGCTACTTTATTCAAAATAACTTCACCAATAATATCACCGTAATTTTCAGTAAAGTGATCAAGGTTATCTATTTGAATCGCAATGGCGCAAATAGACTTTTTTTGATTAGTCCATACTTGAGTTTGTTGCGTTAAATAATGGCGTTTATAAAGCCCTGTTTGGCTATCAATAATATGTTGTTTACGAAGTTGATTTAGCTGCTTTTTTGTTTTTTCGTGTAGTTGTTTGGCTTTACTTAGTTCTTGCTTAAATTGCTTGTGTTGATTTAGTAATTCAGCGGTTTGATTATGAAGTACTTCAAGCGCTTGACGGCTTTGCTCTATGTTGTTCTCATTTAGTGAATGTACGCATTCGCTCACCTGACCCGCAAAACGAATTATCTGTTTTTCAGTAGCTTGAGAATTTTGAGAAAGTGAACTTATAACACCATCAACATTTTGAATCATGTTGACTTGCTCTGTGTGACCGGTATTTAAAAATTCAGCATGGAGCTGTTCAATTAAAACGCTGTCTATATTGTTTTCAACCGCAATAGCGCGGTCTAGGGCTTTGTTCAGCTTAAGGTTAGTTTGGCTAGTATAGGTATAAACAACTTGATAATTGAGCGGCGTAGGAGAAAGTGCATAGCGCTCTAAAAACACACACACTTTAGTCATTTTTTCTTGTGCAATAGCCATGGAATCATGGAACATCATTTTAAATACCAACTAAGTACGCATAAGTGCAAATTTTAAAATATCTCATTCCATGAGGCGGTTATGCGTCCGAGCTTTTTATTATTTTTTTATACAGTAATCATTATCCGCGCTATTTAAAAGCAAAAACGATAGTTAGGGAACTTAAATTTTACTTTAGCAGCCCAATCGCTGTTTTTCTCATCAATTTGGCTGGTTTTTACTTCTGTTAACGTATGTAGCATTATTTCAATATGCTAGTTTGTCTCATTTACTTGCTATTTCTTTAGCCTACGATAGTTTTATGCAATCTATTGCATCATCAAGTTAAATAATAATGAATCTTTTTTTACCAAAAACGCTTCGCCAAACGCTTCTTGGCATAACTGCTTTATGTTCGTTAAGTGCATGTCAAATAACCACACCCAATGCGAATGAGCAGTTTACTCAAGTGGCGCAATCTATTGTTCAATATAGAGAAAGTATAAACCCTTATAGCAGTTCAAAAGGGCTTGATGGCTATTTACTTACCAATTTATCGCCAGAATTTTTAGCAGAGCAGTACAAAAGTAATACTCAATTATTAGCAGACTTAGATGCCGTAGATGCAACTAGGCTTAGTGACGAAAATCAAATTAACTTAAGTATTATTCGTGCTCAGGTACAAAATAGCGTTGACGAATATGTGTTTAATGCGCATTACATGCCGCTTACATCTGAGTATGGTTTTCACTCCGGTCTGTCGTACATCGTTAACAGTTCCCAATATAAAAAAGAGCAAGATTTAGAGACATACCTTGCACGTTTAGCACAAATCCCCCGCTTTTTTGAGCAAAATATATATTGGATGAAAAAAGGGCTCGAAACAGGTCTCACCCAACCAAAAGCAGTTTTAGAAGGATACGAAGACTCCATAAGTACTTATATTGTTGACGATGTAACTCAATCAGAATTTTATAAACCGTTTTTAGCTAACACTGCCAGTTTAAGTGAGAGTGACTTTTATGCACTTCAACAGCGAGCTAAAGTTGTTTTAAAAAATAAAGTAATACCAGCATATAAAGGCTACTTAACGTTTTTTACTGAGCAATACCAACCGGGCGCCCGCACAAGTATTGGTATTTCAGAAACCCCTAATGGCAAAGCTTTTTATAAAAACCGTGCTAAGCATTACACCACTACCGACATGACACCAAAAGAGATCCACGAGCTAGGCTTAAAAGAAGTTGCTCGCATTCGAGGTGAAATGGAAGCTGTAATAAAAGAAGTTGGTTTTAAAGGCTCATTTGCTGAGTTTATTCACTTTTTACGTACCGACCCACAGTTTTACGCAACAACACCTGAGCAACTTTTGAAAGAAGCATCTTACATTGCTAAAAAAATGGATGCACAGCTGCCTAAGTTATTTCATACCTTACCGCGCAAACCTTATGGCGTGGCACCGGTACCCGCAAGTCTTGCCCCTAAATACACAACAGGTCGGTATTCTGGCTCTAATCGAGATGATGAAGCTGGATACTACTGGGTAAATACTTACGCTTTAGATAAGCGCCCTTTGTATGTTTTAGAAGCATTAACGTTGCACGAAGCAGTGCCAGGTCATCATTTACAAATATCACTTAATGCAGAGCTTGAAAATTTGCCGAGCTATCGTCGTGATGCTTACCTTTCGGCATTTGGCGAAGGTTGGGGGCTTTACTCTGAATATTTAGGTTTAGAAGCAGGCTTTTATCAAGACCCATATAGCCGTTTTGGTCGCTTAACTTATGAAATGTGGCGAGCAGCACGTTTGGTTGTTGATACTGGGATGCACATGTATGGCTGGAGCCGCGAGCGAGCTATGAACTTTATGAGCGAGAACACTGCGCTTTCGCTGCATAATGTGAAAACAGAAACTGATCGTTATATATCTTGGCCAGCCCAAGCACTGTCATACAAAATTGGTGAGTTAACTATTAAACGTTTACGTGTTGAAGCGGAGCAAGCGCTTGGACCAAATTTTGATATTCGCGAATTTCATCATCAGGTTCTTCGCCATGGTTCAGTGCCCTTGTCAGTATTAGAAACACAGGTACGTTTATATATAAAAAATGAGCTAAGTAAGCAGCAAAATTAGCTTTGTAGGGCTTATAAACCTTGAACAAACAAAGGTGTTGTGTCATTTTGACCACAACACCTTTTTTATACCACAGAGCTAGTAGTGTAGTTTATTTTAGCGACTCCAATCGTCAAAATGTTCACATACTACGCAATAGATATTATTTAAAAATATAGCCATCAAGGGGCCTTAGATGAGCAATTTCATTATGTTTAGTATTGACGTATTTGCGAGTATTTTTATTATCGCACTTGGGTTAATTGTGCTTACTGTTATTATTTTTTACTTTCGCGATATAACACAAACAAAACATGCTATTAGGCGTAACTACCCAGTAATTGGCCGCTTTCGATATTTTTTTGAACGCCAAGGTGAATTTTTCAGACAATACTTTTTTGCCCTCGATCGAGAAGAAATGCCATTTAACCGCGCTGAGCGCAGTTGGGTTTACCGCGCAGCAAAAGATGTCGATCGCACCGCTGCATTTGGTTCAACCCAAAGCTTAGAAGTGACGGGTACGGTTATGTTTATGAACTGTGCTTTTCCTACTTTAGATGAAGAAGCACTCGACCCGAGTAATGTTACTTTAGGTCCATACTGTAAAACACCTTACACCACTAATTCGTTATTTAATGTGTCGGGCATGAGCTTTGGTGCGCTTTCAAAGCCTGCTGTGCGCGCTTTATCAAAAGGTGCTAAATTAGCGGGTTGCTGGATGAACACAGGCGAAGGGGGCTTAAGCCCTTACCACCTTGAAGGTGGCGCTGATCTGGTATTTCAAATTGGAACAGCTAAATATGGTGCCCGAGACGAGCATGGAAACTTAAGTACCGAAAAACTTAAAGAAATAGCAGCTCATGAGCAAGTCAAAATGTTCGAACTAAAAATGAGCCAAGGCGCTAAACCTGGCAAGGGTGGAATGCTCCCAGGGCGTAAAGTTAACGCCGAAATAGCGAAAATTAGAGGTATTCCAGAAGGGCAAGATTCGATTAGCCCAAATGGACACCCTGAAATTAAAAACCCAGCCGATATTCTCGATATGATAGCCACTGTACGTAATGCCACAGGAAAACCAACAGGCTTTAAAGCCGTTATTGGTGATTACACGTGGTTAGAAACGTTATTTGCAGAAATAAATCATCGTGGCATTGAGTCTGCACCTGATTTTATAACAATTGATAGTGCTGATGGTGGTACGGGGGCTGCGCCGCAGCCTCTTATGGATTCAGTGGGGTTACCTCTTCGCGAAAGCTTGCCGCTTGTCGTTAATATGCTTGAAAAGCACGGCCTTAGAGAGCGCGTAAAGATTATTGCTTCGGGTAAATTAATCGTTCCATCAAAGGTTGCATGGGCATTAGCGCTCGGTGCTGATTTTGTTGTATCGGCTCGTGGTCATATGTTTGCACTGGGCTGTATTCAGGCAATGCAATGTAATAAAGATACTTGTCCTACAGGTATTACCACGCATAACAAAAATTTACAAAAAGGCCTTAATGTAGCTGATAAGGAGCAGCGCGTTGCTAACTATAATAAATACATTCATTACGGAGCCGGTTTAATTGCTCACTCATGCGGTGTAACAAGTGCACGTGAGTTGGCTCGTAAGCATGTGCGTATAGTGCAAGAAAGTGGGCTTTCAGAGCCGCTTGATAAAATTTATGAAAACTACAAGTGACTTTTAACTAACTAGAAGGCGCTTATAGCTGTCTCTTGATCACAAGTCTGACTCAAGAGATTTTGCTAAATCGTAGCCTTCCAGGATGGCTTGTAACTTAAGCCATCCTTGCCATAACACTTTCACAGATGCACGCCCTGTGCGCTTGGT
>NZ_JACJDW010000054.1:0-15442 GCF_014163745.1 Pseudoalteromonas sp. SR44-2
TAGGGACGATTAACTCTTTGTTGCTCGGTTTTTACTTAGCCCACTAGTTTACTTAGCCCACTAGGTTACAAACCTCGCGCCGCGATTTAATCGCCCCTAGATTGAACAAATTTCAATCCACAAAGATCAACACGCCCTAGTTAGTTTTATAAATTTGAGTACTTGTATTGAAAGCCAAAGAAATCCGTAATTTTTATATCAACGAAGAGCAATCTGTTTATTTGCTTTCGCATCGCGATGCTAAAAAACACCGCCAGTGGCTTAATATTTGTATTAAGCAGCTAACACTGCTGGGCTACAAAAACGTTGAAATGATTGGCTCGGGTGCTTTTGGTTTTGTGTTTGCAGGTGATGACGATAACGGCTTACCTTGGGTATTTAAGTTTTCGCGTATTACACTTGCCCAAAGTGTACGTGACCGCCTAGAAGACGAAGCGTATATGCTTTCGCAAATTAATAACCCTTTAGTGCCTACTTTTTATGCATTTGAGCGAATTAAAAAACAAGGGATTTTAATGATGGCTCGCGCCATTGGAGAGGACCTTGAAAAAGTATCGCTTAAAACAGGGCGCTTTAGTGCCGCGCAAATAATGGCGTTAGCTGTTAGGTTACGTAATGTATTAATTGATTTACGTAGTCACAAAAACGGCGTTAGCCCACAACCTATAGTGCATGGCGATATAAAACCTTCAAACCTTGTTTGGGATGCAAACACTGACGCGCTTTCGTTAGTGGATTGGGGCAGCTCTGTGTATGCACAGCTCGATAGTGATGGTAACCCTGTTGCCAGTAACTTTATGGATTTAATGTCGGGCGATTTAAGCACAACGAATGCCCGTATGGGCGATGTGTACTTTATTGGCGAAGCGCAAATGTCGGGGGAGCAGTCATCCCCACGATTTGACGAACAAGGTGTAGCCGCTACGTTGTATGCGTTAGCGTCGGCGCAGTCGTGCCGCTTTGGTGCGCAAGCCATCCCTGCAAGCAGCTTAGGGCTCCCAAAAGAGCTGGCTAAGGTGATTGATGGCATGCTGTCAAAAAGTAAGGCCATACGTGATGGTGCTGGTGATTACTTTATGCGTAACATTACAACTATGGCCAAAATGTATTTACCTGAGCTTGATAAAAAACAAAGAAAAGCAGATATCCCTTTTTGGTATGGCAACGACGAGCAGCCCGACACGGTGGTATATAGTTCACGAAAACAGTTTTTACGCCAAGCCGATCATAACCAGCAATTACTAGATATAAACGACGCGCAACTTGACCGTTATTATAAAGAGTTTTTGTTTGATACAGGCGATACCGAAAAAGCTTTTTTAGCATCAATAAGCCGATTAGCTAAGTACCCTGTAGTAGGTGGGCTTAGTTTTCATTGGAAGGATGAGTCAATGTTTGTTGAATCGTCTTTAATTATGCATGACGAATCATTGGGTGATGCCTTTAGTGATGCGATTAATAACACAGTGATGCTTGCCCAAGCGATTAATCAAAAAGGGTTATTTAAGTGTTGTTTGTTTGATGCCCGTAAAACCATTCAGTTAGAGCGAGATGGCACCGGTGCATTTAAGTTTGATAGCCTACCAGAGCTTGAATACGAAGTTGTAAGCATGAAAGCAAACGACATAACCCGCCCGCATTCATACTTTGAAGACGGTAAAGACCCTGATGAGCAACTACAGCTACCTAAAAAAGTTATTAAATGCGTATTTGAGCTTAACCAAATTCATCATACGGGGTGTATTATTTTTGAAGCACTGCCTGACAGAATGAAGATTCACCATTACTACCGCTTACTCGATTCGAGCAAAGAGGTTGAGTTTAAACGTTTGCTAAATAAGCTTATGCAATACGCAGTAAATATTACGGACGTGGGTGTTGCGGGCTTTATGAAGTTACCATATAAAAACACCCGTGAGTTTAGTTTATGTGAGCAGCAACAAGAGCATTATTTTCCTAAAAACCCCAAGCTTGTATCTTTATAGAAAGAACCCTTCACTAAAGAGTGTTAAATAACAAGACAAAGATAAAAACAGCACAAATTGGTTTAACTTGTACTCTTTGCCACTTAATTATTTAGGTAAGTATTACTAATTATTAAACACCTTACTAAAGGGCGACGTTGGTGATAGCTCAAATTGATGAGTTAGCTTTTGCGTTTTATTAGTCGCTGTAATTTGATAATGCTGCTTGTGCTCATTGTTACTAAATAGCTTAACGTTAAAGTTAACTTTGGTTAGTTTACTTGGCAAAGAGTAGCGCCCAGTAATGGTTACTTGGTCTATATTGTCGCTTTTATGTTTATGCGACGCTTCTGGGTTTAGCAAAAGTCCGTCAATAGTAAATTTATACTGATGTTCCGCTAAATAAACGTTCTTTTTAACTCGCTTAGTTATTAGTTTTTTATGAGCGTTAAACTCAATTATTGACACTTTGCCATCCTTGTTTTCATCAATCCCTTTAAAAGCCGACATAGGGATTGAAAGCACAATAAACACGTTATTATCAACAAAATTCAGCGTACCGTGATCTGCAACCATTAAATGCGCATTTGCTAATGTTGATGTGCTCAATAAGCCCAATGTTGACACACTTAACAGATAATTTTTCATATAAGGCATAACTTACTCCTAATTAAACTTCGCCTTTAACGCAGCGTTGAAAAAACGGATAAGTGTCTGTTGCGTAGTAGTGGTATATCCCTTGAGGAAACTCAGGTGTTACGCCAACGCGGCCATTACATTCATCTAAATCACCAGAGCCTGCTACGTATTCCCAATCTTGTGCAAATGTACCTAGTGGATATATATCGGTAGAAGGGCGGTTTGCGCTTACAGATGTTATGTGTTGGTAGCTACCGGTCATTACGGTTAGCGCTGAAGTTGCATCATTTGAGTCTAAATAGCCGTAACGTGCATAAATAGGAAAGCCGTCTGCTGCCCAGCCTATTAGAGTCATAGTGGAGCTATTACCACCTCGCAGTATTACAAAGCCTTCAGGCATACCATGATAATGATATGTGCCATCGGGTTGTACGTGTGCATTGTTGTCGTCTGTTCCAAAACTAAACGTGTCTTGGCTTAAGGCTTCTATATTCCAATTACCGCTGTTGTCGCCTAAATCGCAATCGGTGCCTGAATCATCGCAACTTCCGCCTGTGCCGGCGTCTATTTTAATTCCGTTAAGTACAACACCTATGATTCCGCGAGGGCCACCAAGCATGGTTGCTTGTGTTGTTTCTACAGGCTCAAGTGTGTAGCTTTAAATTACTAATTGTTCAGAAATAGTATTTGGGTTATCGGCATTAGGGAATGTACCTACTTCGTGATCAGGTATACCATTAGCGACTAAGTCGCGTGTAGTTCCTGTGCATGACCAATCTGCGGCGCTGGTGGCTTGTACTGATTCTGACTCGTTATATTCACAAAACACGCCTTGGGTTGAGCTACTCGTACCTGTACCGTTATCTGAGGTGGTTGATGATGAATCTGTAGTTGTTGAGGTATCAACTATGCCTTCTCCACCTCCGCAAGCAATTAACGATAAAACAACTAGAGCCAAGGTGCTTAGCTTTATAGCATTTACCCTATTTGAGTTTTTAATATTAAGTGCGTGTAGTTTCATTGCTGCCTACCTTATCAATTAAGTTACTTAAACAATAATCAGCAATTGTGCAAATAGTGTGTAAACAATGATGACAAATTAGCAATGATGTAAATAGGCGAAGTATTAAAGCTAAGTTGAGATTTAACTTTATTGGATTGTGTTTTATTTTAAAATTTCAAAAAGTTAAACTAATGCAAAAATAGCTAATATAAAAGGTTACCTTAATGGTTAAAACAAAACCTGTAGTGACGTTACAAAGTCACGGTATTTACTCTAAGTGGGACAGCGAAAGTAAAGCATTGCCACAAATAGAGCAATTTACAACAAATGTAATAGCTGAGGTAGATGTTGAGTTTGGCTTAATCGTAAATATTAAAAAGGGTAAAGGCGAAAAGCTTCACTATTGTATATACCATCCAGATATTCCAGACAGTGACGGGGGTGTAATGGACCCCTTTGAAGGCGATGTATACATTAAAAACAGTGATTGGAACTTTTATTTAGGCGACACGCTTTGGTTGCCAATAGAGAATAAATTGGGTGATTGGCGTATGACGATTGAGCTAAATGGGAAAATTATTGCTGATAAAACTTTTAAGGTGGCATTAGAGGCAGAGCGTACTGAAACTGATTTTTGGAAAAACCGAGGGTACTGATTTCTATTTGTTAGCTATATGGCGGGGATGTAGTAAAAATTAATAAAAGAGAGTTGTAGAGCCATTTAAAATAGCTCTACAAAAATAAATTAGAGTGTTTAGTTACCCCAAGGATTACTAGAATTAGAGCGTTGTTTACGATCACGAGCACGTTGCTTTGTTGCTTTTTTTTCCATAATACGTTTCGCATCACTAAAACTTAATTCACATGGCTCACCAGGTTTATGATCAGCTGGGATCACACGATCGCGTGGCGGTAATTCGTATTGCACATCATCAGGCTTAGGTAAGTTTTTAAGACGATAAAGGTAAAAGTTATCTACTTTTTCTTGTGCCCATTGTGTTTTACGTAAAAATTTAACCGCTGACTTTATATCAGGATTGTTTTTAAAGCAGTTAAGTTGTAAATAAGCGTGTAGGAGTTCCCACCCGTATTGTTCAACCAGCTCTTCAACCACTTGTTCTAATTTAACGCCTTGCAGTGGATTATTACTGAAAAGTTCTTGGTTGCTCATAGGTGTTGCCTCGTAATTAAAATACAAATTGCATTATAAATTTAATAACGAGGCTTTAACAGTGTAAATAGCTTAACTTTGACAATTAACTACAACACGACCGCGAATTTTGCCTTGCATAAGTAGCTCTGCGTTATCAATTACGTGTTCTAGTGATATTTCAGTCGAAATTTTATCTAAATAATCGGCGCTTACTAATTTAGCTAAACGATCCCACGCTTCAATTCTGTCGGCTTTAGGGCGCATTACGCTATCAATGCCTATTAGTGACACACCACGTAGTATAAAGGGTGCTACAGATGCAGGTAAATCCATACCTTGGGCAAGTCCGCAGGCGGTTACTACACCACCATATTTTAATGATGCACAAATATTGGCAAGTGTATGGCTACCTACAGAATCTATTGCCGCTGCAAAGCGCTCTTTTTGTAAAGGCTTACCAGGGTTTGAAAGCTCATTTCTGTCAATTACCTGTTTAGCACCTAACTCTTTTAAATACTCACTTTGATCTAATCGACCTGTTGCTGCTGTTACGTTGTAACCAAGCTGGTTTAATAAAAAAATAGCAAAGCTGCCTACGCCACCATTGGCACCGGTTACCAGTATTTCGCCAGACTCAGGCGTAATACCTTGTTTTTCAAGTGCTATAACACTTAGCATAGCGGTATAACCCGCAGTTCCTATTTGCATCGCTTGTTTTGGTGAAATACCTGCAGGCAAGGGGATTAGCCAATCGCTATTAAGTGCCGCTTTTTGAGCAAGCCCGCCCCAATGTTTTTCGCCTACACCAAAGCCATTTAATATTACGTTATCGCCATTTTTAAATTCATCGCTGGTGGAATTTGTAACCGTGCCCACTAAATCGATACCTGGCACCATAGGAAAACTGCGTACAACGGGGCCTTTCCCCGTAATTGCTAAACCATCTTTATAGTTAAGTGTACTGTATAGCACGTCGATAGATACGTTTTCGTTTGGTAAATCACTGCTTTCGATAGTCGATAATGAGGCGCTGTAGTTATTATCTTCTTTATTAATAACAATGGCTTTAATTGGGTTACTCATGGGACATCCTTTTAGACCGATCGTCTTTTAATTGGTAAATAAAAACGCATTAGGTTAATAATGCGCGTAAAAACATTTCTGTATACAAAGTAAGTGGAGTATTTGATTTTGTGAGCTTGGCGCGCATAACCGCACCTTCCCAGCCAATCCAAAAGTACTCACTCATCAATTTTGTATTTACATGGCTTGCAATAGTGCCTTGTTGCTTAGCTTGGTGTAAGCAAACCTCTACCTGGTTTTGCCAAGCGGTGTAGCTTTGCATTAATCTGGTTTTAAACTCATCACTTAAATGGTTAAGCTCTTGATTTAAGTTACCTACTAAACAGCCACGTTTGTAATCGTATTTTTTCATTCCTTTAATTGCGCTTTGGGTAAAATTAACGATTCGCTCAAGTGGGGGAACATCTTCTTGCTGTAGGTAATGGGTAAGCTTTGCAATAAAGTAACTGTCGTATGCATCAACTAGGGCAATGCCGTAGGCTTCTTTACTTTTAAAGTAATGATAAAAAGAGCCTTTAGGTACAGCCGCTTTTTTTAAAATAGTATCGAGCCCCGTGGCGCTAAAGCCAAATTCAGTTAAGGTTTCTAGGCCCGTGCGAATAAGTAACGCTTTGGTATCGGCGTTCTCTCTGGCTATTTTAGGTGGGCGACCACGTCGTATTGGTGTTGATGTATTTTTGTTCATTCCGCTATATTAGACCGATCGACTTTAAATAATCAAGTATAATATTAAATTGTTTAAAAAGAATGCAAATCGGGTGAATAAGAATAACTGAAATAAAAGTGTCACGATTACATTTTTGTTTGGAACTTAGTCAATATTAGTCGGTCACAAATAAAGCACATAAGTGCTTTTTAGCGATTATTGAGTCGCATTTTATTTAGCATAAAACCGGTCAAATTAAATGTTGTATGACCACTTACTTTTTTAAATGTTAATTCATTTTTGCATCAGCAGCTTAGTTAAAGTCAAACAATTTAATTGCTTTTGCGATTTGAGTTTTACATTTTTATTAACTATTCATTAAATGTAGATTTCACTAATGCTACACAATATATAAATAAAAAGGTGAGGATATTACCGATGAAGAGACAGAAAAGAGATCGTTTAGAAAGAGCTCATTCTCAAGGTTTTAAAGCAGGTTTAGCAGGTCGCTCAAAAGAGCTATGCCCTTATCAACAAGTAGATCCCAAATCAGAGTGGTTAGGAGGTTGGCGTGAAGCGATTGAAAACCGCAACATGTATAAAACCTAAAATCAAGAATCGAATTTAAGCAAAAAGGCCTCCACATTGGAGGCCTTTTTGTACGCATTTAAAAAATTAAAACGCGCTAGTGTCTTGGAACAAGCCCACTTTTAAATCTTTTGCTTCGTAGATTACTCGGCCATCTACTTCTACAGTGCCATCTGCAACGCCCATGAACAATTTACGTTTAATCACGCGTTTCATTACAAGGCGGTAAGTTACTTTTTTATTAGTTGGTAAAATTTGGCCAGTAAATTTAACTTCACCCACACCTAGCGCACGGCCAAGACCAGGGCCACCAGACCAACCTAAGTAAAAACCAACTAGTTGCCACATAGCATCTAAACCTAAACAACCTGGCATTACTGGGTCGCCTTTAAAATGACAATCGAAAAACCAAAGGCTAGGGTCAATATCAAGCTCAGCAACAATTTCGCCTTTCCCATGAATACCGCCATCAGCAGTAATTGAGGTAATGCGATCCATCATTAACATGTTGTCACTTGGTAAACGGCAGTTACCTTCACCAAACATTTCACCTTGACCACACAGGATCAACTCTTCTTTTGTATAGCTATTTTTAGGTTCCATAACACTTATCTTCGCTTAGAAATTGCCAAGTACTTTAGCGTACACTTGTACGCTAAACAACTCGGAGCAGTTAAAAAATCAAAATATTGCATATTAAATCATCAATCAATCAACGCGATTGGTTTTTGCACTATAAAACCGCGCAATTACAATCAGAAATCATTATAATTAACGCTGTCTTATAACCAGTCTAAAGGAAGTTTATGATCCTTTTTGTTAACTCACTAACTGTGATTGATTTTTCTTACTTATGTAACAAACGCGGCGCCGTTGGCGAGAGCTGGATTGTTGATTTAACTTTGCACGGTAAACTTAACGAAGAGTCTATGGTTTTAGATTTTGGTTTAGTTAAAAAGCAAATTAAAGGCATTATAGATGAGTGTATTGATCACCGTTTAGCAATTCCTACAGGGCTTAATGGCACTGTATCTGAATTTGACGAGCATAAAACACTCGACTGTACATTTGGTGAAAATAATCACTTAGCTATGAGCGCCCCTCATCAAGCTTACTGCATGATTAACGCAGACGAAGTAACGGTTGAATCGGTTACCGAATTTTTAATTGCGACTATTTTACCGAAGCTACCAGATAACATTGAAAAAATTGAGCTGTCTCTCAAGCCTGAGCACAGCCAAAGTTTTTATTATCATTACAGCCATGGCCTTAAAAAGCATGACGGTAATTGCCAGCGCATTATTCATGGGCATCGTTCTCAAATTGGTATTAGCCTAGATGGTATCTCTATGCCGCGCTTGCAAAAAGAATGGTCTCAAAAGTGGGAAGATATTTACTTAGCCACCAGTGAAGATCAAATTAACGCAGCTGATTTAAAACACATAACAGCTAAAGCGGGTGATGTATGTTTTGCTTATACATCGGCACAAGGCTACTTTGAAATGGCTATTAGCGAGTCTCGTTGCGACATTTTGCCAGTAGATACTACTGTAGAATGTATTGCTGAACATGTAGCAGGTCAAATTAAAGCCCAATACCCAGAACAAGCAGTGAAAGTAACCGCTTATGAAGGTGTTGGAAAAGGATCGATTAGTTATGTTTAAAACACTTTTAGCAACAGCGCTTGTTGCCTCTGCTAGCTTTAGTGCTATGGCGCTTGAGTTAAAAGGGCATTTAACACAAGGCGGTTTAGTTACTGGAAAGCTAGAAAACGCTAAATCAGTAAGCTTAGATGGCAAAAGCTTAAAACTTTCACCAAAGGGTGATTTTGTATTTGGTTTTGGTCGTGACGCTGAAACTACTCATACTTTAAAATGGGTGGATAACAACGGTAAATCGCATTCTCAGCCAATAGCTATCACTAAGCGCGAATATAAAATTGATAAAATTACCGGCGTAGCTAAAAAATATGTCTCTCCGCCAAAAGAAGTTAGTGCGCGTATAAGCCGCGAAGCCGTTGCGGTACGAAAAGCCAGAGAAGTAGACTCTGATTTATTGTACTTTTTAGACCCTGTGCTAAAGCCTGCAGAAGGGCGCATATCGGGTGTTTATGGTAGCCAGCGTTATTTTAATGGCGAGCCTCGTCGTCCGCACTTTGGCTTAGATATTGCCAATAAAACGGGCTCTCCTATTTACGCGCCTATTAGTGGTACCGTGGTATTTGCTGAACCTGATTTATACTATTCTGGCGGTACATTAATTATTGATCATGGCCACGGTATTACCTCAACTTACATTCACTTAAGTAAGCTTGATGTAAAAGTAGGTGATAAAATTGAGCAAGGTAACAAAGTAGCTGAAATAGGTGCAACAGGGCGTGTAACGGGTCCTCACTTAGATTGGCGTTTTAACTGGAAAGGCGAACGCCTTGATCCTGCATTACTAATGCAAGATACATTAGCAAACAAAAAGTAGAGATTATGACTGACGTAAATCGCGATGCAATAATTGCTCAGCGTATTGAAGACTCAACCACATCGGTAACTAAAACCGTGTTTCCAGGGCGTACTAATCATCACAATACTTTATTTGGTGGTGATGCACTGGCGTGGATGGATGAAGTGGCATTTATAGCAGCGACTCGTTTTTGCCGTAAGCCTTTGGTAACTATATCATCTGATAGAGTCGACTTTAAAGAAGCCATACCAGCAGGTACTTTTGCAGAGTTAATAGCTAAAGTAGTGCATGTAGGCAACACCAGCTTAAAAGTTGACGTAGATATACTATTAGAAACCATGCACAAAGACGATAAACATTCAGCCATTAGTGGCAGCTTTACGTTTGTTGCAGTTGATGATAACCACAGACCGACGCCGGTAGTATGCGATAAAATGATTTATGGTTTTGATTAATTTAAAGCTTTGAATATACGCTAAAGTAAATTTATATAAGCACCTTAATTGGTGCTTATATAAACCCCCTTAAAGAACACATCATACTAATTATTTGTTAAATATAACTCTCAACAGCAGAGCTGATATTAACTAAAAGATCATCAAACTTGGGGGAATTAATAGGGGTGAGCGTTGTTGGTTTTGGATACTAAAAAGGTATGCTTTTAACATACCTTCTTAGTTATATTTAGCTTTTAATTACACTTGCTAATACTTACAAAAATACATCTTAAAGCACCATTGCTGCAATCCAGCCAAATATCAGCAGCGGAATGTTAAAGTGAATAAACGTTGGAATAACAGAGTCTCTAATATGGTCGTGCTGGCCATCGGCATTTAAACCTGATGTTGGGCCAAGCGTTGAGTCTGAAGCAGGGGAGCCCGCATCACCTAAAGCGCCCGCAGTACCAACCAGTGCAGCGGTAGCCATAACAGAAAACCCGAGGTCTAAGCACAAAGGAACAAACAAAGTTGCAATAATTGGCACTGTTGAAAACGAACTACCAATTCCCATTGTAATTAATAACCCGACTAACAAAATAACACCGGCAGCAAGGGGTTTATTACCATCAAAAAGAGCGGCCGTGCTGTGCACTAAGCTTGCTACATCGCCAGTGGCTTGCATAACAGATGCAAAGCCTTGTGCCGATATCATAATAAAGCCAATCATGGCCATCATCGCAACGCCTTTGCTAAATACGTCGCCGTTTTCTTCCCACTTAACTACACCAAAAACACTAAATATCATTACACCTACTAAGCCACCTAAAATCATTGAGCCACTTAGGTTTTGTGCAACAAGTGAGGCAAGTACTGCAAAAAGCCCTACAACCATTACTTTTTTAGGGTTTTCGACATCAGCCGATTTACTCTGAGTTGTTAATGGCTGCACTGTGTATTCACGGCGTTTTTTATAGGTAATAAATACCGCAATAAGTAATCCAATAAACATACCTAATGCAGGAATTATCATCGCCATAGGGACTTGGGTATTTACAATATCTAGGCCGTTATCAACCAGGTTTTTATGCAAAATAGAATATAAGTAAATACCGCCAAAACCATAAGGTAGCACCATGTAAGACGTTGCTAATCCAAATGTTAAAATACACGCTATAGCACGTCTGTCTAATCTTAACTGATTAAAAACCACGAGTAACGGCGGGATTAAAATAGGAATAAACGCTATGTGAACAGGCACTAAGTTTTGCGAAGAAATTGCACAACCTAAAATAATTAATAAAATGAAGTAACTTAAAAATGTTTCATTACCGCTGTCTTTTGCATTTACTTTAGCAAGTAGCTTATCAGCGAGAATGCGTGTTAAACCCGACTTAGAAATAGCAACGGCAAACGCGCCGAGCATAGCATAACTTAGTGCAATTTCAGCTCCAGCTGAAAGGCCAGAATTAAACGCATCAACACTTTCTTTTATGCCCAAGCCTGCAGTAAGACCTGCAACTAACGCGCTTATGATCATGGCAACAATGACGTTAACGCGAGCCAGAGATAGCCCGAGCATTAAAATAACGCCTATAACAACAGCATTCATAGTATTCTCTATTTGGAAATTTTAATTAATTTTATCAGATCTTTAGCCTGAGTTTTACGCTCTTTCGTAAAAGGTTTTTTACCATAGCGTACTTGGTTAAATAACTGCCTAAAAGTGTTTATGGATTGTGCAGAATGAGGAAGTTGATCAGCAAAAAAGTCTAACTGCTGACTCGGTGTTAAATTATCGGGTGTATTTATTTTTTGTTTTTTTGCCCATGCTTTTACTTCATAAAACTCTTTAACCATAGGCGCTAATTTAGCTGGGCGTTTTGGCAAGTTTAAATAAATAAAATAACCTATAAAACAAAAACCAGCTGTTAGTAAAACCATTAATGGTACAAGCCAAATATTTTTACTACCAAAAATTGATTTTAAAAAATCATTTTGTTTTTCTTCGTCAAAACCAAGTACCCAGCTAGACCATTGATAATCGAGGTTTTCAAGTTCCAACCTTAACCAATTAATAGCAGGGAAATTACTTAAACTCATTAAACCAAAATCAAGATTACTTTTAAATTCGTCATTCAGCTCTTCGTTTTGCGAAAGCGAGCCATTTAAACGCTCTGGTGCGACAACAGCGGTTGCATCAAAAATAACCCAACCCTCGTTTTGTAAATATACTTCTACCCATGCATGTGCGTCGTACTGGCGAACAGTGAGCGTATTATTATCTTGGTTTAATTCACCGCCTAAATAGCCACTTACTAATCGAGCGGGTATACCTGCGGTTCTAAAAATGTACGCAGCGGCGCTTGCATAATGACCACAAAATCCACGTTGGTTATCAAATAAAAATTGGTCTATGGTGTTATCGCCACTCATAGGCGTAGGTGTTAATGTGTAAGTAAATCCCGTACCTGCAAAGTATTGTAATAAGCTATTGTAGAACTCGCGGTCAGAGAGTGTATTTTGCTTTAAGTTTTTAGCAAGTGATGATGTTTTTACATTCTTTTTATAAGCGAGGTATTTGTAGCGTTTTTCTTCAAATTCGCCAAGCGGTAAAGTTGTGAATTTAAAGCTATTTACATCGTATTGTAAGTTTTTAGCTTGGCGACTTTTTTTACGTAATAAACCTAGCGAATTACCTTCAACATTTTGTGAGTTACTACTGGAATACGCTAAACCATAGAGCCATTTTTGTGTAGCTGGCTCTGTAATAACTGAGTAGCTTGCAATAAGTTGCTCATCATTTTCGCTCTGCGTATTTGTTTTTACATTATTATATTTTAAAAAGTCAGACGTAAGCCACGCATTGCCATTAAACTCATCATGGACTATTGCTCGCCAATAATAAGGCGCTACAGGCTTTTCTTTATTAAATTTAGCTCTAAACACAAGTTCATCTGAGTTTGAAAGCTTAGCAATATCGAAAGGATCGACTTGTTCAGAAAGCCCTGTTTTAGCAAGCTTAGGTCCAGGTAGCTGCCAAAAGGCGGGCATTTTTGGTAAAAAAAGCAATAAAAATATAGCTAAAGGAAGTGCTAAAAGTAGCAATTTACCACTTTGCTTAGAGGCGATTTTTAAATTATGTTTGGATTCGAGTAAGCCAAGTACTGCAAAGTTTAATATGTATAAACTACTTACAGTTAAAGTCGTTAAAATGCTTTGGTTAAATAAATAGACCGATGAGAGTGAAAAAAACGTAAGCGTTGTAATTACATGATAGTGTTTTTTGGTTTTAGCCTGCAGCAGCTTAAATAAACTAGCAAGTAGCAGCATGGCCACAAATAAAATAACCGTATCCGACATGCCTACTGTGTAGAGCATTAAACCTAGTGACATACCTGCGAGTATATTTGCCAGCCAAGCATTTGGCTTTGGTTTATTACTCAGCGTTATGTAAAAATTCCATGCACAAATAAGTGAAAGTACACCTACAAAAACAAGCGGTAAATGTGATACAAAAAATACAATCAAACATGCATATATAAAAGACAGCGAATAATTTATTACTTTTTCATTTTTAAGTATGTCCATTACACATCACCATTAAATGAGCATAATAATTCTAAGCATTGCTGCTTATGTTGCTGTCCGGTATTTGTATTTATTGTTTTATTCGGTAGCTTTAACATAAAAGGGGTGTTTTTCTCGGTTGCTTCACACACTAAAAAGCATAACTGGCTTAAACGTTGTTCTGTATCTCCATTCATTAACGTAAAATCGAAGAGCGCATTTGCTGTTTTAAAGTCTACAAACTCTTTAACTAACAACTGCTGTGTTTTTGCGTAATGCTTCCACGACACTCTTTGCAAGCCCATCTCAGGTAAGTGTGGGATAAGAGACTCAAACTCTTCGCTACCAGATTGTGTAGAAATACCTTTATCGGCTTGCTCATCAAGCATAGAAACATGCGCATCACAGTGAACCTGTTCAAGCGACGGATATACAAATACTTCTTCTTGTAATTGAATGTAGCTCCAAACAGTTATCAAACCAAAGGGATAGTTACTCGCTATTTTAATACGTTGCACTGAGTACTTACCGCGTGAGCTATAGGGTAAGTGGAGTGTAAGTAACTGAGTTTTACTATCAACTTGGCCGGTATGTTTGTAAGTCTGCTCACTACCTTGATATGTTAAATTAATAGATTGGGTAACAGAAGGGCTTTGTAATTCAAATATAATACTCGGTTTTTGAGGAGCGTAGCTGTTAAATGCATCTTTAAATTTAACTGTTAAGCCTTTAGCGTTACTGTAGCCCATTAATACAGCAATAATCATTACCACAAACATAAGATAAGACATTATTAAAATTAAATTATTTTGATAATTAATGCCCATCACAAAGTTTAAAATAGCTACAACTATAAAGTACCAACCAAGGGATGATGGCAATACATAAATTGTTCTGTGTTCAAGTGTAATTGAGTTTTTTAAATGTTTATTTTTTAATAACTTATTAAATACACTTTGCTTAAATGACTTAAATAAAGAAGGGCGCTTAGCTGTTTTTTTTGGCATAAAAGTTTATACCGGAACTAATACGTTTTTTAAAATATCGTTTACTTGTGCTTCACCTGACTCATTATGCAAACCTAATCGATGCTGACACACACTTGCAAATACGGCTTGAACATCTTCTGGCATTACAAAATCACGACCATCAATAAAGGCCCACGACCTAGCTGCTTTAGCCAGAGCCATACTAGCACGAGGTGATAACGATGATGCAAAAGCGTTGCTTGTGCGTGTGTAATTAACAAGCTCTATAATGTAGTCAATAACCGGGCTACTTAAAGTAATTTGGCTTATCTGAGTTTGAATTGCCGCTAACTCTTGTTGGTTAATACGCTTAGGTAATTGGCTGTAATCTCGTTTTTGCATATTCAAAATTAAGCGTTTTTCGGCTTCTTTAGGTGGAAAACCTAAGCTAATGCGCATTAAAAATCGGTCTAATTGCGACTCAGGTAACGGGTAGGTACCTGATTGATAAAGCGGGTTTTGTGTTGCTATCACAAAAAATGGATTTGGCAGCGTATATTTTTTTCCATCGACTGTTACTTGTTGCTCTTCCATTGCTTCAAGCAACGCACTTTGTGTTTTGGGCCCTGCGCGGTTTATTTCATCAGCTAAAACAACTTGGCTAAAAATAGGGCCTTTATGAAACGTAAAACTGTGCTCGGTAGAGTTAAATACATTAGTACCCAGAATATCAGCAGGGAGAAGATCACTGGTAAATTGTATACGCTGATACGATAAACCTAACACAGCTGACAATGCATGAGAAAGAGTGGTTTTTCCCATGCCAGGCAAATCTTCAATGAGTAAATGCCCTTCGCTAAATAAGCATGTAAGTGCCAGTTTTATTTGTTGTTGTTTACCAAATATAACACTCGAAAGATCTTATATAATCGCA
>NZ_JACJDW010000055.1:0-14590 GCF_014163745.1 Pseudoalteromonas sp. SR44-2
AATTTTAACGAAGTAGCTATAACAACAAAAAAAAAGCCATAACAAAAAACACGTAACATATTGTTTTATTTTAATAATATTTTTAATTATATAAAAACAAAAAAACACTTTATAAATACTCACTTAAAACGCCATTTTGTTGCAAATAAGCGAAAAACGATTTAGTCAACGGTGGGCTCAAGCGCAGATGGGTCTATAAAATGCTCTTTCATAAAGGTTTTCATTTCATCCTCGCTTGCTAGTAGCTTAATTCCGCAGTGCACACCTGCAGCATGCTCTTTAACACTGCAAATTTCACCTTCAAAATCTTTATCACTACTATTGAGGACGACAGTGCATTGCATATCTTTTATACCTTCAGCTTGCTGATCGCCTCTAATATCAAACATTACACCAGTGAGTGAAATGTCCTTAATAAGGCCTTCAAGCACTCTATCGTCACTTAGTTTTAGCTTTGCAGGTAATAAGGTAGGTATGCGTGTTTGCGAGCGTAGCGCAAATAGCTGCACTTGCTTAGGAAAATTAATAAAGACGAGTTTAGCAGGATGCGAGGCTACTGACATAATTTGCTGGCGAAACGCAATAACTTGCCCACCACTGCCTTCAATCAGTGCTCTTACAACAACCATTACGCCATCACGTAAATAGTCACTCGCCGCAGGTAAACGCTTAGCATTGGGATAATTTAAAATAATAAACTGCTTATCGAGTAAACCAACTAATTCAGTTTTAACACGCTTACTGCTTGTAGGTGTTAATATTTCTAGGTCAACTAAACTGCCTACACCTATATGCTTTAGCTTTTCTAAATTTGTTGGCATATCCCTTTTTCCAATATTTTGTAATTTAAAACTTAAGCCGCTCGTTTATCCACGCCAAAAAGTAGGCGTAAATAACACTAATAAAGTAAATATTTCTAAACGACCAAACACCATTGCAATAGTAAGCAACCATTTAGCACCATCGGTTATAGCACCATAATGCGACGCTACATCTCCTAAACCAGGCCCTAAGTTATTTAAACAAGCCGCAGTGGCTGAGAACGCAGTTATATTATCCATACCCGTGCCCATAAGCGCTAACATAATAATAATAAATACCAGCGCATAAGCAGAGAAAAAACCCCACACAGCTTCTACTACTTTATCCGGCAACGCCTTACGACCCAGCTTGATTGAATATATAGCACGAGGATGCACTAAACGATTGAGCTCACGCACACCCTGTAAATAAAGTAAGAACACGCGCACTACTTTCATGCCACCACCGGTAGAGCCTGCACAGCCACCAATAAAGCTCGAAAATATAAGTAAAATAGGTAAAAACAATGGCCATGTTGAAAAGTTATCCGTAGCAAAGCCTGCTGTTGTACTCATTGAAACAGCTTGAAATAACGCCTGATCGAGGGTTTCATCGCCATTAGCAAATATTTCGTTAGAGGAAAGTACGGTAAAACAAATAACCACCAGCGCTAATTGAATACACAAAAACACCTTAAACTCTGGGTCTCTAATATAAACTTGTATGTTACGACTGGCCACTGCGGCGTAATGCAGGGAGAAGTTAACAGCGGCAATAATTAAAAAGAACACACAAATAAAGTTAATTACAGGGCTGTCAAAGTGACCCATGGAGGCGTCGTAAGTAGAAAAACCACCTATCGCCACCGTTGAGAATGCATGACATATCGCATCAAACCACTCCATTCCTGCAGCCCAATAAGCCAGCATACAAGTAATAGTCAACGACACATAAATATACCAAAGGTGCTTTGCAGTATCGGCAATTCGCGGGGTCATTTTAGAATCTTTTACAGGCCCAGGTATTTCAGCGCGGTACAACTGCATACCACCAACACCTAGCATTGGGAGTATAGCAACAGCGAGTACGATTATACCCATACCGCCAAACCACTGGAGTTGCTGGCGATAAAACAATACCGACTTGGGTAAATACTCAATACCGGTAAGTACTGTAGCGCCGGTGGTTGTTAAGCCAGAAAATGCTTCAAACACCGCATCGGCGAGCGATAAATTAGGTTCTTGTAAAAAGATAAGCGGCAAGGACGCAAACGCCCCAAGTACCAGCCAAAACAAAACAACAATTAAAAAGCCTTCACGTGCTTTTAAATCACCGTTTTCATGGCGGTTTGGGTAATAAGCCATCATGCCAATAACAACACTAAAAATAAATGCTAAAACAAAGGGAACACCACCACCGTCTTTGTATATTAAAGACACCAGTGCCGGAGGCACCATGGTAATACTAAACAGCGCAACAAGTTGGCCAAGAATTTTTATGATGGTACGAAATTGCATTTAGCTTGTCGCTTTTATTATTAGTAAATTCAGGCTGAGTAGTATCAACCAAATTAAATAGGGTCAGTATGCATTATATGCAATTTGTGTAGGTTATTACTCTTTAATAGTTAACTCAACTGCGCCGTGACTTAAATCAAAAATATCTTTGATTGCTTCCTGAGCTTCGCGGCTATCGATTGAAATCACCCACTCAATATTAGCAGTAAATTGCTTATCAATATTAAGCACTTGATACTTTGTTTTTAATAACTGTTCAATTGCGCCTTGCATGCTGTACTCACTACTCCCGGTAATTTCAATACTGGGAACTTTAAGCACCGTTTGCAATTTTACTAGTGCATTATTCAATGAGCCACCATAAGCACGTACTAATCCGCCGGTGCCTAACTTAATACCCCCAAAATAACGTGTAACCACTGCGGTAATTTCACCAAGCCCCGATCCCACCAGCACATTTAGCATAGGTTTGCCTGCTGTGCCATTTGGCTCTCCATCATCTGAAAAACCATAAACATGGCTGCCACCGGGGTTGCCTGCCACATGTGCCCAGCAGTTATGACGGGCATCGCTATACTTTTCTTCAATGCTTTTAATAAATGTTTTTGCTGAATTTAAATCGGGGGTGTGTGCAATGTGGACTATAAACGTACTTTTTTTAATTTCTTCTTGATGAAAAACGTCAGCAGCAGGATATTTATATTCAGACATATTAAAAGCTCAATTAAAAATGGGGCCTAAAGGCCCCGTTCATATGCATATTTTAACGTTTATTCGCTAACTCGTCTTTATAGAAATTAATCGAGTTCTAAATTACGCGTCATATTCTCTAGGCTATCTTCGTGAACAATAATGTTATCTTCAATACGAATGCCGCCAAATGGTTTAAATGACTCAACCTTTTCCCAGTTAATAAACTGCTTATTATCGGTTTGCGCTAAATCACCAAGCAGTGAATCAATAAAGTATAAACCAGGCTCAATAGTAAACACTTGGTTTTTTTCGATCAGGCGAGTACAACGCAAGAACGGATGCCCTTCAGGCGATGGTTGATGTGTGCCCTTTTCGTCACTCATAAAGCTCCCCATATCATGCACTTGTAAACCTAGGTGATGCCCTAGTCCATGCGGGAAGAAAGTAGATGTAATTTTACGCTCAACAATTTCCTCAGCGGGTAAGTTAACAATTTTAAAGTCACTAAGTATTTGTGCGATACGGTTATGACATTCAACGTGTAAATCACCATAAAGCATACCCGGCTTTAAACCTTTACCTAACTCGATTTGTTGAACTGTCATCGCTTGCACAAGCTCAGCAAACTCACCCTGCTTTTTAAAATCATACGTACGAGTAATATCAGCTGCGTAACCATTAAAGTTTGCACCGGCATCAATTAAAAATGAGTTGTGAGTATGTGGCACTTTTGGATCAAAGTGCGTGTAGTGCAAAATAGCGCAGTTTTCGTTAAGTGCAACAATGTTGCCATACGGCATTTCATTTTCGCTTTGACGTGTCGCCATTAAGTACGCTTGCTGAATATCGAACTCGCTACCACCATTAAAGAATGTATCGCGTGCAGCTTTATGCCCATCTACTGCAATACGGTTAGCGTTGCGTAAACATTCAAGTTCGTACTGCGTTTTATAAGCGCGGTGGTAATGAAAATAGTTAAGTACAGGCTCAGGGTTCATAATACTAAAACCAAGAGCTTGCGCTACTTCAATGTATTCACCCATGTAAGCATATTTAGCTTTATCGTATGGTAATAACTTTTCGACTTGATCAGGCTGAAGTAGTAGCTCTATATCAAAGTACTCAGCCCAAAAGTCGCGAGGCTCGTCTGGTACTTTATGCCAAAAGTCTACTGGGCGATAAAATATGAGTTTTGGCTTGTCGCTACCATTTACCACAATCCAGCAATGAGGATTATCGATAACCGGTAACCATGCTTTAAACTGTGGATTAACTTTAAATGGATAATACATATCATCTAAAAACTGGCGCTTAGCTTGGCCTGAATGAATGACTAATCCTTCTAACCCTTCGCTGCTACAAATAGTACGAGTACGCTGTTGCAGTGTTGCAATATGTTCGGCGTATAAAACGGCTAATTTATCCATTGTTAATCCATCTGTTAAATTTAACTTGCTATGAGTCTATCACTTATACCAATTGCATTAAATTAATGATCTATTATAGCGATAAGAAAATAGCTTAATAACAAGGCTAAAATTGTGATACATAGTTGTTCTATATAAATAATTTTGAATGCAGTTATTGAGTTATTTAATACGCTAGAATGATCATGTTTTTAATAAAATTGGTATTACCCTCAGCGCTCAAAAAAGGGGATATCTAAACGCATTAGATATCCCCCTACTTTAAACTTATGTTTACTAACCGCCCATTTTCATTTCGAGTAGCGGCGCTAATACATTACCTTCTCGGCCCATTCTTGTATGGTAAACCTGCCTGTACGCAAATACATTTTTTACGTAATCGCGGGTTTCGCGATACGGAATAAGCTCTACCCATAACTCAGCCGGAATAGCGTCATCAGGTAACCAACGCTTTATACGGTGATAACCCGCATTATAAGAAGCCGTAGCCAGTACTTCATTGCCATGGTTTTTCTTTTTTAAGTACTGTAAGTAACTCGTACCTAACCTAATATTTGTTTTAGGTTGATATAAACGACTACTTGTCACACTGCCTTTATTTACATACTCAGCAGTACTAGGTAATAACTGCATTAAACCACGCGCATTAGCATGCGAGCGTGCATCTGGCGCAAAAGAGCTTTCGCGCCTTGCAATAGCAATACTCCAAGCAACATCTATCTTGCTACGTTTACTGTAGCGCTCAAAAACATCTTGAAACGCAAACGGAAAACGTTGCTCTACGTTATCCCATGCTTTAATTTTTGCTAAAGTAAAAATAGTACTGTCGTGCCAACCTAAATCGGTAGATAGTTGTGATGCTGCCAGCTTTTCTTCATCGCTGGAGGTATCCGTTAGGTAATTCCATTCACGGCGTGCCGACGTAAAGCGCTCAATATCATAAAGTGCTTTTGCACGCTTAAAGCCTGGTGCATTACTCACTTTATCTACAAGTACCTTATCGACTGCTAAAGGCTGATTATTTAAATCAACGGGCAACCCCAAACGTGCTGCGGCTAAAAAGCCGTAATAATCACGATTAGCCGCTACTTTCTTCCAAATGTCGTCTGCTTTTTGTTGCTCACCACGTTGTGCATAGCTATAAGCTAACCAATATTGCTGACCAAGACTTAAATTTTCTTTACCTGTAAAAAATGCAGCAATCCCTTCCCAATCTTGGGTTTTGAGCATATTGCCCAGTTGCCACTGAATAAGCTTGCTGTCTAGTCGCTCTTTTGGCACTTTATTTAGCCAAAAGCTCGCTTGTTTGTGCCCGCTAGAGGCAAGTGACAATGCAAAGGTGTAATACACATCCGCTTTTTCTTCATCGCTGTACTTAAATATTTTTTCTAGCTTTTCCCATGCTTTTAAAGCTAGCTCTTTATCGCGCCAAACCAAACGCTTAACACCATAAATAGCTATTTGCCCTTCTTTAGCCGACTTGTTTTTATATCTATATAATCCAGCGGCTGCGCTTGGATCTTTTCGCACTTTTAAATATAAGTCAGCTAAGTAACGCTCCTTACTTGGTAATAAAGTTTTTAAGTAAGGTAATAGGCTTTGCGTTCCGCCTTGTGCAGCAAGTGTTACACGCTTCCAAACCGTTTCTTCTTTCATGTAGCCTTTTTTACGCCACGTAGAAAATAAACTATCACAACCATTAGGTTGCGATTTACCTACAGCCCATAAGTCGGTCACCTGATTTAGAATTGCCTTTTCGGGCGCACCTAAATCAAGCTGAAAATCTAAATAAGTACAAGTAAGCTCCGTATTAGACGTTTCACGATAGTTGCGGATATACGCCGCCTTTTCGTTGTTATCTTTTAAATATTCTAACCACGCTTTGCGCACCGGCCACTCAAGCGGCGTATGCTGGTATATATTTAAATATTCTTCTATTTCTGCCTGATGTTTAATGCTCGGATGGCGTTGCCAATACGTTTTTTCAACATAAGGTTTTAACGGATGATTTAGATTACTAACCGCTTGTTTAAAGTCTTGGTAACTGCCGTACCTTACTTTTTTTTCGGCATCTAAAAATGCATCGTTATCGATACTTGCCTCGGCAGAATGAAGAGGAAAAATGAATGCAGCTGCCGCAACACTTAGTAAATATTTTTTCATAATGTCCTTTAATAAAAATTAAAGTTGTGAATAAAAACTTTTCAACCACCTTAGCACCAAACCAGCTATATTTTAACCAGTCGATTGTAACCGAGTTAAATTTTTCGTTGCATTTTTAATTTAAAGCAAGCACACTGATTGAAATGCAAACTCATCGTACCAGTCTTAGTTCGTCAACTAGGGAGAATAATAATGTTATATAAAAGCGATTCCTTTGAAGTTAGCTTCCTAAAGGAAAACATCGCCGAGTTTAAGTTTTGTGTTGCAGGTTCTGTAAACACACTATCTCAAAAAACTCTTTCAGATTGCGCAGCAGCATTAAAAGAATTAGCCGCCAATACTGATATCAAAGGCATGATTTTTACCAGTGATAAAGACCACTTTATTATCGGCGCCGACATCTTCGAATTTTTACCTACATTTACTAAACCTGAAGAAGACTTAGTAGTGTGGATCAAAAACGCAACTGACGTTTTTGATGCAATTGAAGATCTTCCATTCCCAACTCTAAGCGTTGTAAACGGCTTAGCACTTGGCGGCGGATGTGAGTGGGCACTTGCTACCGATTATCGTGTTGCAAGCGAAAGCGCTAAAATGGGCCTACCAGAAGTTAAACTTGGCATAATGCCTGGTTTTGGTGGCACAGTGCGCTTACCACGTATCATTGGCGCAGATAACGCAATGATGTGGATCACTTCAGGCGCTGAAAACCGCGCAGTTGACGCCCTTAAAGTAGGTGCGTTTGACGCGGTAGTTAGTGCTGACAAACTTTTAGAGTCAAGTGTAGCAACACTTGAATTAGCGATTGCAGGCAAGTTAGATTGGCAAGCAAAACGCAACGCAAAACTACAGCCACTTAAATTAAATCGTGTTGAGCAAGGCATGAGCTTTGCTATGGCAGAAGGTATGGTAATGGGTAAAACCAAAGGCCACTATCCTGCTCCGGTTATGGCAGTACGTACTATTAAAGCAGCGGCAAACTGTACTCGCGATGAAGCAATGGCAATCGAAAATGCTAACTTTGCGAAACTTGCGCGTACTAACGAAGCTGCAGCACAAACGGGCATTTTCTTAAATGACCAATTCATCAAAGGTAAAGCACGTAAACTTGCTAAGCACAGCGATGTAGAAATTAAACAAGCTGCAGTATTGGGCGCGGGTATTATGGGCGGCGGTATTGCATACCAGTCTGCTTATAAAGGCACACCAATCATAATGAAAGACATCCAACAGGATGCGCTTGATTTAGGTATGGGTGAAGCGTCTAAGTTATTAGGTGCAAAAGTTAAGCGTGGCCACATGCCAATGGAAAAAATGTTGGCAACACTCAGCAAAATTAAGCCAACACTTAACGATGCAGACCTACAAGACGCTAACATTATTGTTGAAGCCGTTGTAGAAAACCCTAAAGTTAAACAAGCAGTATTAGCAGACCTTGAAAAGAACATGCCTGAAGGCACTGTACTTACATCAAACACGTCGACTATCTGTATTGACCTACTTGCTGAAGCACTTGATAAGCCAGAAAACTTCTGTGGTATGCACTTCTTTAACCCAGTGCCAAAAATGCCACTCGTAGAAATTATTCGTGGTGCAAAAACGTCAGACAAAACTATTAACGCAGTTGTTGACTATGCCCTTAAACTTGGCAAGTCTCCTATCGTTGTTAATGATTGCCCAGGCTTTTTTGTAAACCGTGTTTTATTCCCTTACTTTGCAGGCTTTAGCAAATTAGTGGTTGAAGGCGCTAACTTTGCAAAAGTAGATAAAGTAATGGAAAACGTATTTGGTTGGCCTATGGGTCCGGCTTACCTACTTGATGTTGTAGGTATTGATACGGCTTATCATTGTACTGGCGTAATGGCTGACGGTTTCCCTGAGCGTATGGCACGTGCAGAAAAAGATCCGGTAACTGTTTTTGCTAACGAAAAACGTTTTGGTCAAAAGAACAAAGCGGGTTTCTACAAGTACGAAACAGACCGTCGTGGTCGTCTTAAAAAATCAAGCGATGCAACAGCAGTTGAGCTATTAGCGCCAATTACTGATGCTCCGAAAGAATTCGATAAACAAGAAATCATTGACCGTTGTATGATTCCAATGATCAACGAAGTACTTCTTTGTTTACAAGAAGGCATTGTTGCTTCTCCACAAGAAGCTGATATGGCACTTGTTTACGGCGTTGGTTTCCCTCCATTTAGAGGCGGCGCGTTCCGTTACTTAGATCAAACTGGTTTAGCTAACTTTGTTGCAGCAGCAGACAAATACGCTCACCTAGGTGCGATTTACCAAGTATCAGAGCAAACTCGCAAATGGGCTGAAGAAGGCCGTGTTTTCTATAAGGTGGAAGGTTAATATCATGAATAATCCAGTAATTGTAGATTGTATCCGCACACCAATGGGTCGCTCAAAAGGCGGCGTATTTAAAAACAAGCGTGCGGAAGACTTAAGCGCTCATTTAATGAAGGGCTTACTAGAACGCAACCCAGCGGTTGATCCTGCATCAATTGACGACATTTATTGGGGTTGTGTACAGCAAACATTAGAGCAAGGCTTTAACGTTGCACGTAACGCATCACTACTTGCGGGTATTCCACACTCAGTACCAGCAACAACCGTTAACCGTTTATGTGGCTCGTCTATGCAAGCATTGCATGACGCAGCACGCGCCATTATGACGGGCGCTGGCGACACTTACCTAATTGGTGGTGTTGAGCACATGGGTCACGTTCCTATGACTCACGGTAACGACTTTCACCCAGGCTTAGCGACGTCAATTGCACAAGCATCTGGTTCTATGGGTTTAACAGCTGAATACCTTGCTACTATTCACGGTATTAGCCGTCAGCAGCAAGATGAATTTGCATACCGTTCGCACCAACGTGCACACGCTGCAACAGTTGAAGGCCGTTTCCGCCGCGAAATTTTAGCAATGGAAGGTCACGCAGCAGATGGTTCTTTAATTTTAGTTGAAGATGACGAAGTAATTCGCCCAGAAACAACGGTTGAAGGTTTATCTCAGCTTCGCCCAGTATTTAACCCAGCATCGGGTTCTGTTACAGCGGGTACATCTTCAGCACTTTCTGACGGCGCATCAGCCATGTTAGTAATGAGCGAAGAGAAAGCTAAAGAGCTAGGTTTACCAATTCGTGCGCGTATTAAAGCAATGGCAGTCGCTGGTTGCGATCCATCAATTATGGGTTACGGCCCAGTACCAGCAAGTAAAAAAGCACTTGCACAAGCCGGTATTACAATTGATGACCTAGGCGTAGTAGAACTTAACGAAGCCTTTGCAGCACAATCATTACCTGTAATGAAAGATTTAGGGTTAATGGATGTTGTTGACGAAAAAGTGAATTTAAATGGCGGCGCAATCGCACTTGGTCACCCACTGGGTTGTTCGGGTTCGCGTATTAGCACATCGCTTATTCACTTAATGGAAGACAAAAATGTACGATACGGTTTAGCAACTATGTGTATTGGTTTAGGCCAAGGCATTGCAACTGTATTTGAACGTGTGCAAGACTAATTAGTTTAAACATGTAAAACCATCTTGGTGATTAAAAAGGCGAACTGATTTTATTCAGTTCGCCTTTTTTATTAGCTTCAATTTATAAAACGTCCCTTTATCAAACAAGCATGTAACAGCGTAATTATGTGATCGGGCGTATTATTAAATAAAGCATTTTGAAACTGCTAAAAGCATTAAGTAAAATAGTTAAATTACACATAAAATTGCGTTAAACTGCCAAACTTATTAATTGCTATACCTAAGCACTCGCGTACACAGCAATCACTTTAATTAAACAGGCCAATTTATTATGAGCTTTGATAATCCCGATCACCAATTAGATGCCATAGGCCTTCGCTGCCCTGAGCCAGTAATGATGGTACGTGCTGCTATTCGTAAAATGAACGATGGTGAAACGTTATTAATAACTGCTGATGACCCATCAACCACTCGCGATATTCCGAGCTTTTGTACGTTTATGGATCACACGCTGGTGGCTAAAGATGCAGAAGAAGCACCGTATAGATATGTGGTGAAGAAAGGGCTTTAAACTCACGTAGGTCGGGTTGAGTTTTACGAAACCCAACGTATTTAATAACCACCAAAATAGTTTTGTTCGCCACACATGTTGGGTTTCGCTTCACTCTACCCAAACTACGAAACCGCCTTGGTGTTAATGCTGAATAAATCCTACAACGTCCTTGTCACAAATCCATCAACCCATTAGGGCTATTAAATAGCTAAAAATCACTTCTTCGTTATCGTCACTTGTGGCTTATCATAGTCACTGTAATCAATACTTACTATGTACGTGCCTTTTATTGCTGGTGTGAAACTAAAGTAGTTATAAATAGTATTACAGTCTGCGATAGCTGGCTGGCCCAGTGTTAGCTTTTGTCCTGCTGGTTGTGCGTCGCTGTAGCCACAGTTGTAGCCTTCACTAAAATCGGCATCGGCTATTTTAAATTCGTACACTTTACCTGGGGTCGAAAATTTAACTTGCGCTTGATAAAGCGCAGGGCCAACTGGCGCAAACTGATACTGAGGTTCTGCATCCCACAATGTAAAGTCGCCACGTAAGTAAATTGTGCGGTCAAGCTCTTGCTGTGGCAATACATCGTTAATCGAAATTTGGCTTGTACAGGCAGTAAGTAAACCAGCAATTGCTAAGGTTAAAATTCGTTTCATAGAAATCATCAATGGGTATCCTTTGCATACAGTGAAAACTAAAAAGCCAGCAAAACGCTGGCTTTTAAAATTGCTAATCGGTGTTATTTTTGTAAAACAGAAATATCTGCAATACCTAAAAACAATCCGCTTAGCTGGCTTAATAGCGCAAGACGATTTTGCTTAACAGCTTCATCGTCGGCCATAACCATTACGTTGTCAAAAAAGTTATCAACACTTTCACGAATACCCGCCAATTGGCTTAATGCTTCTTGGTAGTTTCCATCTGCGTAAAGTGGTGCAAGGTCAGTGGCAAATTTTGCTACTTGTGATGCCAATACTTTTTCGGCGTCGTCGCTTAATAAGCTCTCATCAACACTACCTTGGCTGGTAATGTCGTTTTTAGCCAGAATGTTACCTACACGCTTATTAGCTGCTGCAAGCGCTTCTGCTGCGTCTAATGTACGGAAGTGGCTTACGGCTTTAACACGGCGGTCAAAATCAACAGGTTTAGTCGGACGACGTGCAAGCACTGCTTGAATTACGTCTACTTCAATACCTTCGTCTTGATACCAAGCCCGGAAGCGCCCTAGCATAAACTCAAATACGTCAGTTGATACATTTAAGTTAGTTAACTTGTCGCCAAACAATGTTTGCGATTTAGCTACTAGGTCTAAAATATCAAGTGGTAGTTCTTTTTCTACCATGATGCGCAGTGCACCAATAGCAGCACGACGAAGAGCAAATGGGTCTTTGTCACCTTTAGGTGCTTGGCCTATACCAAAAATACCCACCAGCGTGTCAAACTTATCAGCAATCGCTACTGCGCAGCTAATTAAGTTTGTAGGTAAGTTATCCCCTGCAAAGCGTGGCATGTACTGCTCGTTTTGCGCTACGGCTACATCTTCGGCTTCACCATCGTGGCGAGCGTAATGCATTCCCATTACACCTTGCACGTCGGTAAATTCCATAACCATTTCAGTCATTAGGTCAGTTTTACTTAATAAGCCTGCACGCTGTGCTAGGTCTTTATCAGCACCTAATTGCTCAGCAATATAACCTGCAAGTTCACTAATGCGCTCAGACTTATCTTTAAGCGTACCAAGTTGCTTTTGGAACAATACGCTATCAAGCGACTCTAATCGGCTTTCTAGGGTTTTCTTTTTATCTGTTTCAAAGAAGAACTGTGCATCGGCTAAACGCGGGCGCACTACTTTTTCGTTACCAGAAATAACCACACTTGGATCTTTACTTTCGATGTTAGATACAAACAAAAACTTATTTAAAAGTTTGCCGTTTTGATCTAATAACGGGAAATATTTTTGATCGTCTTTCATGGTGTAAATTAACGCTTCGGCTGGTACATCTAAAAATGCTTCTTCAAATGTTGCCGTTAAAGTAACTGGCCACTCTACAAGTGATGTTACTTCTTCCAGTAAATCTTCATCCATTGCAACAACAGCGTTAACTGCGCTTGCAGCCTCTTCTATTTGCGTACGAATTTGCGCTTTACGTTGTTCGTAATCAGCAATAACGTAAGCAGATTTAAGTACGTCAAAAACGTCATCTGCATGGTTTATGCTAATTTTTTCTGGGTGATGAAAACGATGACCCTGAAGCTGGTTAGTTATTTTCTTACCAAGAATTTCGCCTTCAAGTAACTCATCACCAAACAAAATAGTTACCGTATGCACAGGACGAATAAATTGTGTTTTATTCGCGCCCCAACGCATTGGTTTAGGGATTGGTAATTTACTTAATGCTTTTGTGATTGCATCTGTCATTAGGGTTTTAGTTTCTTGCCCTGCTACTTTAGCAATGTGCAATAACCAAGCGCCTTTATCGGTTTCAAGTGTTTGTGCGTCTTTTACTTCAATACCACAACCACGTGCCCAACCCATTGCTGCTTTTGTTGGGTTACCTTCGCTGTCAAACGCTGCCTTTGTTGCTGGGCCACGCTTTTCAACTTCTTTGTCTTGTTGCTTAGCTTCAAGCGCTTTTACTTGTAAACCCAAACGACGAGGCGATGCATACCAGCTTACGCCTTGGTGTGCTAATTCTAATGTTTCTAGCTCTTGAGTTAAGTTTGCAGCAAAGGCTTCTGCTAATTTACGCAATGCCTTTGGTGGTAACTCTTCAGTGCCAATTTCTACTAATAAATTTTGTGCTGACATTTTACTTATCCTTACACAGCGGGAAACCAAGCGCTTCACGTTTGTCATAGTAACTTTGTGCACACGCTTTTGATAACGCACGAACGCGTAAAATATAACGCTGACGTTCGGTTACCGAAATTGCGTGGCGTGCGTCTAGTAAGTTAAATGCGTGCGATGCTTTCATTACTTGCTCGTATGCAGGTAGTGGTAAGTTAGCTTCAATTAACTTTTGGCTTTCTGCTTCACACTTATCAAACTGTGCAAATAAGTCTTCTACGTTTGCATGTTCAAAATTATAAGTAGATTGCTCTACTTCATTTTGATGGAACACGTCGCCGTATGTTACGCGCCCTAGTGGACCGTCTGCCCATACTAGGTCGTAAATGCTATCTACGCCTTGAATGTACATTGCTAAACGCTCTAGGCCGTAAGTAATTTCGCCTGTTACTGGTGAGCACTCTAAGCCACCCACTTGTTGAAAGTAGGTAAATTGCGTTACTTCCATGCCGTTTAACCAAATTTCCCATCCCAAGCCCCATGCGCCTAGCGTAGGTGATTCCCAGTTATCTTCTACAAAGCGAACTTCGTGAGTAAGGGTATCAATACCCATTGCCGCTAATGAGCCTAAGTAAAGCTCTTGGATGTTATCTGGCGATGGCTTTAAAACTACTTGGAATTGGTAGTAATGTTGTAGGCGATTTGGGTTTTCACCATAGCGGCCATCCGTAGGACGACGACACGGCTGAACGTACGCGCTCGACATTGGCTCTGGACCAATAGACTTTAAAAATGTTTGCGGGTGAAATGTCCCGGCGCCCACTTCCATATCAAGTGGTTGAATAATGACACAGCCTTGCTGCGCCCAATAATCCTGTAAAGCCAGGATCAAACCTTGAAAGGTTTTTACGTCATATTTTTGCATATTTGGCTTTTTACTATCTAAGAAGTAGCGTGAAAATTACCCTTAGTATACCGTGTGTACACTCAGGTTTTAAGCAGTTTGTGTAATTGAAAAAATAAAAAAGGAGCCATTAGGCTAATGCCAGTCAGTTAAGCTGACTGGCATCTTTCTTTTTATGGGGATACTTAGATGGTTTTGGCTTAACCCATCGGGGATATCTTCTATCCTCTCGTCTAGCTGGAAGCTTAAATAAGACC
>NZ_JACJDW010000056.1:0-14454 GCF_014163745.1 Pseudoalteromonas sp. SR44-2
GGCTCTTCTTCAAGCTCAGGATCTTCTACAAGCTCAGGCTCATCGTAAAGCTCAGGTTCTTCTATAAGCTCGGGCTCTTCTGCGAGTTCAGGCTCATCGTAAAGCGCAGGCTCTTCTACAAGCTCGGGTTCAGCTAAAAGCTCTGGTTCTTCTTCAAGCTCAGGCTCTTCATTTAATGATGAAGCAAGCGACTCAATATCATCAACATTTAATTCTTCTTGAGCATCTGCTAAATCCTCAACTGAGTCTGCCAATGCATTATCAATTTCTGAATCTCTTACATCTGAATTTTTTACTTCATCAACTAGGCTATCTATGTCGTCTAAATCAAAGCCATCGCTTTGTTCAACTAATGAATCATTTGCAGTATCAACTGCTGCCTCATCAATTAAGTTATCAATGTCGTCTAAATCAAAGTCGTCACTTTCCTCAACTAATGAATCATTTGCAGTATCAACTGCTGCCTCATCAATTAAGCTATCTATGTCGTCTAAATCAAAGTCGTCACTTTCCTCAACTAAAGAGTCATTCTCAGTATCAACCGCAGTCTCATCAATTAAGCTATCTATGTCGTCTAAATCAAAGTCGTCACTTTCCTCAACTAATGAATCATTTGCAGTATCAACTGCTGCTTCATCAATTAAGCTATCTATATCGTCTAAATCAAAGTCGTCACTTTCCTCAACTAATGAGTCATCTGCAGTATCAACTGCAGCCTCATCAATTAAGCTATCTATGTCGTCTAAATCAAAGTCGTCGCTTTCTTCTAGAAGTTCATCTTCGTCGAGTAACTCTGCATCAAGTGAGTCATCTACCACATCACTTTTTGGGTCATTCGCCTCATCAATTAAGCTATCTATATCGTCTAAATCAAAGTCGTCGCTTGTATCAAGTTCAGCTGAAGTGTTATGTGAGGTATCTAATTCTGTTGATGTTTGATCTAATAATTCATCTATATCAAAATTATCTTCATCTGCAAGCTCTTCACTTAAAGCCGCCATTTCATCATGAGATTCTAAGCTGTCATCCTCTAAAGCTTCGCTTGTTTGCGGTGCATCAAACTCAGGTAGACTATCGTCTTCATCAAACAAGCTATCTAAATCGTCATTAGTTAGGATTTCATCATTGTTAATTGAGTCATCAGATAAGTCTAAATCTATATCTTCAGCGTTTTCATCTGAAGGTTGATCAAACCCTTGCTGCATAAAAATATCGAGCTCATCATCGTCATCGGTATTTTCATCATCAAAAACAATGTCATCGCTTAGCAAGCTTTCGAGCTCATCCTGATCAAGTAAATTTTCGTCGCCAGAAAAATCATCTAAGCCGTCGTCTAAATCATCATTAGGCAACATATCACTTTCGAGACTATCATCTAATTGAACACTCAAGTCATCTAAAGGGTCAGGTACAATTGGATCGTCATTTAAGCTTGGGCCTAAATCATCATCGCCAGTATAAGTTGGGGTTTGTGGTAAAAAGTCATCATCGTTTTGCGGCTCTTCTTGATTACTTGCTCGTTTGCGTAAAAACATAACGATTGCAAAAATAATCAGTAACCCAGGAATAAACATTAACAAGCCCAGTACTATGGGATTTGAAAATAATGAGCCAAAATCAAATGACTCTTTTGGTATTACTTCTTGTTTTTTTTGTTGGGCAATAATCTCGTTTTGTTTAACAATGAGTTCTTTTAACTGATTTTGAATTTCGCTGTCTTGTCCTAATTGCAAACGTAAGTTTTCGAGCTCTTTAGATATTCCTGATAACTGTTTTTTAAGATTATTATTTTCAACTAAAATCTCTTCTACATTACTAACTGAGCTTTTAAACTGTTGTTGTAACTCAACAAGCTTAGTACCTTGCTCTGTTTTTATTTCATTTAATTCTTTCTGTATCTCTTTTTTAGCATCGTCTACATCAATTTTACGCGCTTGAGTTACTTTTGTTTGCGCTGAGTTAATTTCGCTTTGTGTAAGCGTGCCATTTTTTTTCTTTTCCCATAATGCATCATCTTGCTCAGAGCGTTGCTTTGCGAGCTGCGTATTTACAGCTTTTATTTCGGCTAAGGTAGGGATTTTTAAATAGGCACCATTTTGAATGTGATTAAGATTTTGTTCTAAAAATGAATCGGGATTTTTGTTATACAAAGCCTGCATAACTTGATAAATACTGACAGAATTGTCTGGGCGCACTTTAGCTGCTATACGCCAAAGCGTATCAGTTGGTTTAATTGGCCCAATTGATCGCCCTTGCGCACCATAGTCAACGCCTTTAGGCCCCTTTAATTGGGTACTGTCCTGAGAGTAAACTGGCGTTACTATCAATGCAGACGCTAATATAATAAGTGTAGCTAAACCGCGCATGCTGATCCTTTAATATTTAAATATTAATAAAACACCTAAAACTTAAGTGCATAAATATTGTTTATTATTGCTATTATCAGCCAAATGACTGACTCGCATTTATTATTACAATCTATTTTTATTGCAAGCTCTATTCCAATTACAAACTATAAACCAGTTAGAGCGTAATATCCATCGCAACACCTTGAAAATAAATGCCTTAAAACATCTTTATAAATAACAATTTATTGAGTGTTATCAATCAGTTTTTGTATTTTTAAAATTAAACGGCAAAAATTTGACAAGCTATATAAACAAAAAGCGGCAAACAACTACTGTTTACCGCTTCAAAAGCATGTTTAGCGCAATTAACTATTACATGTAATTGGCAATAAGCTCTTCTGCAATTTGAATGCTATTAGTTGCAGCACCTTTACGAGTGTTGTCACTTACAACCCACATGTTTAATCCATGTGGATGAGAAATATCAGCACGTAATCGACCTATATACACAGTATCGTTACCACTAGCGTCAGACACTGCTGTTGGGTAGTCACCTTCATCATCAATTAGCTCGACACCAGGCGCGTCTTTTAAAAGTTGTTTAACGTGTTCAAAGTCATAAGGCATGCGCGTTTCAATATTAATTGATTCTGAGTGCCCAAAAAATACGGGAACACGTACACACGTTGGGTTCACTGCAATAGTGGTATCACCCAAAATTTTATGAGTTTCGTTTACCATTTTCATTTCTTCGCGCGTATAGCCATTATCTTCAAAGCTATCAATTTGAGGAATAACGTTAAATGCAATTTGCTTTGGGAATACTTTATTATCCATAGGGCGTGCATTCATCAAATTAGCTGTTTGCTTTGCAAGTTCATCAACCGCGTCTTTACCTGCACCCGATACAGCTTGGTAAGTAGATACATTAATACGGTCTATTCCGTAAGCATCATAAATTGGTTTAAGTGCTAACATCATCTGAATAGTTGAACAGTTAGGGTTAGCAATAATATTACGATTTCTAAAATCAGCTAGGCTTGAAGCATTAACTTCTGGCACCACGAGTGGTATTTCAAAATCATTTCTAAAGTGCGATGTATTATCGATTACAATACAGCCGGCTTCAGCAGCAATAGGAGCATATTTTTCAGATACACTGCCACCAGCAGAAAACAAACCTATATGCGCTTGGCTAAAGTCAAAGCCTTCAACGTCAAGTACTTCAATGGTCTCACCACGAAACTTTATATCTTCACCTGCGCTGCGGCTGCTAGCAAGTAAAAAAAGCTGATCAACAGGAAACTTACGATCTGCTAGCGTTTCAATGATTTGACGGCCTACTAAACCAGTAGCGCCAAGTACGGCAACGTTATATTTTTGCGACATATTTCTTCCTCTATAAACGACATTAAAACAACATCGTTAGTTAAATAATTATTCAGCTATACTAAAGCCAAGCTGGCTAAGTGCTGCTAGTTGTGGGCTATCACCTTGTAGAAATAAGGTGCTAAATTCTCGCCTTATAGGATAGTTTTTACGTAAACTATCGAAGCCGTCGCTCTCTAGGCGACGAAGTAAAATTCCGTCATCGCGGCGAACGTCATAAATTAAATGCACTAAACGAGCAATATCTTGCTCATTAAGGCTTTGCGTAACAGTTGCATTTGTAACGGCTGGTGTTGGTAAAAAATCATCCAACGATTTAATCGCCTCAACACCTTTGAGCTGACACAGTTTTTGATACAACATTTGTGTACCACGAGCTTTCCCCTCAAGTGTATGCCCTGCAATGTGCACACTAGCGTAACGAACATGCTCTAGTAATTCAGTTAAAATATTGGGTTCTTTCTCCCATACATCAAGTACTAAATCTAAATCAGCCCCAGCTTCCATTACCTCAAGCAATGCTTGGTTATCAATTACATCGCCACGGCTTGCATTAATTAGCGTGGTTCCTGGCTTAAGTGCTTTTAAACGCTCTTTACCCATCATGTGCAGTGTTTTGTGCTCGCCACTTTTAACAAGGGGAACGTGAAAAGTAACAACATCTGATTGCGCTAATAACTCGTCAAGCGCTACATGTTCTTGTAGTAAGCCTTGTTCGTGCTTAATCGGATCGCACAGCAGTACAACTACGTTGAATGCTTTTAATTTTTGCGCCAAACATGTACCAATGTTTCCCATCCCTACAATACCAATTGTTTGACCACACAATGGACGCGCATTTTCTTGGCTTAATGCAAATAAGCTACTAATTACATATTCAGCTACAGCAACCGCATTACAACCAGGCGCACTTGTAAAAGCAATATTTCTGTCATGTAGTAATTGCGTATCAATATGGTCAATGCCGATTGTGGCAGTACCTACAAAGCTCAACTTGTTAGCTTGTACCAAAAGTTCATGATTAACATTTGTCACCGAACGAGTAAGAAGAACATCTACATCTATTAATTGTTCAGGCGTTAATTTACGACCATCAAAACGCTCAACCTCACCAAAGTCTGCAAAGTACTGCTCAACTAAAGGCATATTTTGATCGGCAAGAATTTTCATTACAGAGTCCGTTTGGCAATTAAGAGGCCCCATTGTAGCGAACAACCTAACCTTTACACAAACTAAAAAGGTGCATTATAGTTAATACAAACACTCAAAAATGGAGATGTGGATTGTTTTAAATCAGCAATTAAAATTAGGAATTTAAACGATGCAAATAATAACCTTACTATTGAATACACAAAGGCCGAATCACAGCATGATTCGGCCTTTATTATGCAAAATAAACTTCAATTACATTATATTTTATTTACTTGATTTTAGTTTATAGCTCAAAATCTTTTTTGAATTTCAAACCAAATTCACTTCGATCATTACTACGCATTACGCCAACAAAACCTGATTGTTGTAGACGACCAACATCGTAAACTTCGTTTAGAACGTTTTCACCATACAGTGTAATTTCCATATCGCCATATGGATTAGTGTAGGAAATATTAAAACCAACTAGTTCACGAGAATCAATGGTCTCACTTTGGTTATAAACTGATTGCCCTTGCATTTCGCTTCGGTACGAATAGTTAGCATTAAATGCAAGTGTTGCGCCGCTCTCTAAATCCATAAAGTAAGAAGGTGCAACCATAACAGTCCAGCGTGGTGTAAGTGCAGGTGAATCGCCTTTACCTATACCTTGTACACCCTCAGCCACTTCTGTGATTTCAGAATCTAAATAACCAACTGCACTGCGAATAGTAAAGTCATCAGTAATAGCGACTGTTGTTTCAAGCTCAATACCTTGTGCTTTAGACTGGCCCGCATTTTCTACAATTGTTACAAAACCGCCACCTGCTGTTGGGTCTGAAAACGGTAATGCTAAATCAGTGTAATCAGTCACAAATACCGCAAGCATCATAGATACATTTTCGTGTACTTGGCCTTTTAGACCCATTTCGTAGTTAACCGCTTTCGTTTCGTCAAATGATACAAATTGGTCTGGTCCACCAAATGGGCGCGGTGGAAAACCACCTGTTTGGTAGCCTTTTTGAATCTGACCATACACATTCATATTATTGCTAAGCTGATAAGATGCATTTACATCCCACGTAACTGCATCAAAATCTGCACTTACATACTTACGAGTAGGAAATGATGGGAATATAGCATTTGCATCTTTTTCATCTTTTGAATAACGAAGGCCACCACCTACCGTTAAATCGTCAGTTAAATCGTAGCTTGCGTTAAAGTAGGCTGCGTAAGAATTAGTTTCTTGGTTAATTTCAAAATCGCCGTAACCACCAAATGATTCTGTTACTCCGTCATTCAATAAGCCATTGGGTGTATTAAATGGGCTGAATACAAATGGGCCTGAACGTGTAAAGCCATCTTCATTAAAAAAGTAAAGGCCTGACACAAAGTCCATATTATCAAATGTTGCATTTAGTTGAATTTCAAACGAGTACTGATCAGCTCCGCCCTCTTCTGGAAACTCAGATAAGTTTAAAGGTGATGCATCGTCATCTAGGCCACCTTCATACTCAGATGTACGGTAGCTTGAAATAAACTTAGTAGTATAAGTATCGTTAATTGCCCAATCAGCCGAGAACGATGTGCCCCAACCTGAGTAAGAAGTTGATTCAATACCTGCAACGGTTGTACCTAAATCATCAGGGTCTGATGGAATTAAATCTTGAGTCAATAATGGGAAGTCGCCATTAAACACATCGTTTGCATCTAGCGGGTCAGTTAATTCAATTGTGTAAGGCGATTGACCTGACTCGTTATCAACTCCATCTAAAGCAAAAGTGAATGCTAAATCGCTGTTCATTTGCCATTTAAGGGCTACACGACCACTGAATTCCTCTTCCTCACCAATTTCTTTCTCTGGATTTGCTAAATTAACAGCTTCACCAACACCATCACGTGTTTTGTAAGATGCACTCGCAGACATACTTACATCATCTGTTAGTGAGTTATTAAAATAAACATCACCAGCAATACGTCCACGACTTCCCAGCTTAGCTGAAGTAGTTACAATACCTTCATCACCAGGTTGCTTTGTAATTACATTTACAGCGCCACCTAATGTATTACGACCATATAAAGTACCTTGTGGACCACGAAGCACTTCAACACGCTCAACATTGGGTAATGATAAATTAGAACCCATTTGACGACCTAAATAAACGCCATCTAAGTATACGCCTACACCTGGATCAGTAGTTATTATGTGATCTTGCAGACCGATACCACGAATGAACACAGACGCATGTGCTGCATTACCAACACCGTAACGGGTGATGTTTAAGTTTGGAACATATTTACCAATATCTTCAAGATTACTCATATTGGCTTTATCAATTAAGTTCGCCCCAATTGATGTGATAGCGGTTGGAGATTCAAATAAGCTCTCTGTACGTTTACGAGCTGTGACTTCGATTTTTTCAAACGCGTCTTGTTTTGCGGTTGTTTTAGCTTCTTCAGCATTTACTGAAGTAGATAGTGCAGCGACAATTGCTAGGCTTAACTGTGAGAGTGTGCGTAGTTTCAAAATATTCTCCAAAGGATACCGTGTGATTTTTGTTATGCTTTTATATTGATAATATAAATTTTAGGCATAAAAAAAGACGCTAAATAGCATCTTTCCTCTGGACAGGTATTATATGACATTATTGTAAATAAATGTATAAAATTATTTAAATAAATTCATAGAAAATGACAGTAATTTAAGCATTGTTAGCTTTAGATGAATTATCATAAATAACCCCCTCTAATATTTACCTCACTAATGAATTGTTTTAAAACAAAAAATCTCATAAATACTACTTTAAAGAGCGCATAAAACATACTCATACATGTACTTTAGTGTATAAAAAAAGAGCTAAAACACATTCAGGTATTATTGAAATTAACTAAAAATAAGAATATAGTGCTAAAATGTAGTCTATGGATAGAATATTATGAATATTGAAAATACAGCCAATAAAAGCCCCACATGCTTCACCAGCCCAAATTACACGTCACTTTTTTGTGTTGCAGCTGACTTCAACGTCCTACTTGTTAATTATCAAGCTTTAAACGTCATTATCAACCATGAACTTATAAATCAGTTTATGCTAAAAAACGGTCATCAAGGTCTCGTTATTTTTGACGTGCCCAAAGACGGTGATGTTTTGGCATTAAAAGAGTGGCCTAATTTAAAAGGTTTGTTTTATGAAGGCACTGACGAAGTACTACTGCAGCAAGGATTAGAAGCAATAGAACAAGGAAAACTTTGGTTTCCACGTGCGGTAACTGATGGTTGGATGAGACAAATGCTAGCGAGTGAACAACAAACTGCGCTGCAATCAAATAACTTAACCTGCAAAGAAATGAAAGTATTAAACTTGTTATTTTCTGGCTTACATTCAAGCGCAATTGCAGACACTTTATTTATCAGTGAAGCTACAGTTCGTGTACATTTACACAAAGTGTATCAAAAAATAGCTGTAAAAAACAAGCAACAGGCATTACTTTGGTGCAAGAAAAACTTAAGTAAAATCAATAGTTAAGCGGGCTTATTTGAAACCTGATTGTATCTGAATACTCACCGGCAGCTTGCCTTTCGAAATCATTTAATTGAATTTTTAAAGGTAATAGATAAACGGTTTGTCCTGAGTATGTAAATTTATGTTGTGATAAGTTATCTAGTTGAAACCAACTTCCAGCCAGATCTAGACTGTAATTAATTGCATATTTGTCTCTATAGAGACTATGTATTAATTTCCCATTATTATCTGAACTTACAGACAATTGAACATCTGAATTAGTAACGACTTGTAAACTAGGTAACATAGTGTATTCCTTACTCGGAATTAGTTCTCCCAAATTGATAGTATTTGAAAATGTATTATACCCAAGTACAGAAAGACTTGTCCTAGGGGCAATATTTTCTTGAATACTATATTCTCGCTCATCTAATAACTTACTCCCCTGATCATATAATTTCATTTGGAGCCTATCTGAGTATATACCTGCTTTAATTGGTGTTCCTGACGGTAGGACTAATGTCAATATCGTCGAAGAATCAGTAAAGTTTAACTTTAAAGCTGATGTGCTGACTAACTTACTTTGTATACTCTGCATCTCGTAAGGAATACTTTGAAATTGCCCTTTTAGCTGAGCTTGATTCTCACTTGTTAGCACGAGTTCTAATTGACAGCTTTCATCATTAGTGACGCTTATCCGTAGCTCTTTCTTAGAGTCTACTTGCTGTAAGGCATGGTAGCTTTCAAAATCATCATAAATATGTTCAATCTTATCGAACCTAGCGGCGCATTGCGCATGAATTAAGGGCGTAAAAATAAAGAGTGCTAAACCACCCAATAATAAACTTACTTTTTTATTGTACATAAATAGCTCCTTTGCGCTGTAATTGCTCACCTTCAGATACTTGAATCGTAAAATGTGACTTTTCTGCATTCTTAAGTGTAATTTTATAATTACAGGCGGTTAAACCTGTTAATGCAAATCGTCCTTTTTTATTTGTAAAAAATGTATGCTCTTTTTGGCTGTTTTTATCGATACAAATTGCTGTACCAACTTGTAATGATAAGGGTTTTTTCTGTTGATCATACAAAGTCGCAATCACTGATATGTTTGCAGCAGTCCCTATTGTGATTGCATGACCTGTTCGATAAGGTGAGTAAAGGGTAATTATGCCAGAACCAATATCATACCCCGGCTCTAAGTTATCAATATCGACTGTAACGTTGGTTGAGGCATATGAACTAATATCGTTTAATAAAATAGTTTCGAAGTCTTCATTATCAGCCCTATAGTTATCCTCATATTGTCCCAAGGTGATCTTTTTTCCTCTAAGGCTAGAGTGGGGTTCTATCAAAGCAAAGCTATCGTATATGGGTTTCCCAACAGCCCAACTCTTATCTGCAAATGCTATGCTTGATGCCAAGCTTAATCGGCTCTGATGGTAAGCTGAGGCCTCATTAAACTGCTCGTAAAAACTCCCATGATCAAAGTTCATAACAAAACGATTCGCGTTATATTGAGTATTTAAATCAAAAACAGCTTCATTTTGATCATTTTTTTCAAGCCCAGCTCTTATATTCAAAGCTCCAACATAGCGCTGATTACTATCTTGAGAGAATTCTAAGCGTGTTTTATCCTGCCTAGATTGATGAGATAATTTAGCCCGCCGAGTATTAGAAAACTTATAAGTGACAGACAACCTTACATCCCATTGACTTTCTTCAGCGAGACCCTCCCATTGCCCACCTAAACTATATCTCCATTGGCTATTATCGATCTCACCAGAAAAACTAACTCCAACTGATTTATCAAATTGAGCTTCATCATATGACCTTGATAAACTTGTAAAAAAAGATGTTTGCGTATCCTCTCCCCAAAAAAAACTATAATTAGCCTGAATATAATGCTCTCTTAAGTGAGAACTAGATTGAGAATCAGGTCGATAGCCAAGACCTGTAAAATATCTTGATGAGTATTCATAACCCACCGTAATGTCAGTGTTATTATCACTATGATTTCTATAGTTACTATAAACAATGCGATAAGCATGACCTGTTTTTTCATTGAAACTTATCGCATTTTCAAACGCAATTTGTCCAACTGCAGCTGCATAAATATTTTTAAAACCAATCTGCTGAGAATACTCATCACCTTGTACTGCCGCACCGGCTGTCCAGCTAGGTGTAATGCCATAATCAAGATAAAAGCTAGCTAGTGGCTCGTCGTAATCATAATCTAGCTCACTACCTAAGCGTGAGGGAACGCCTAAATGAAACTCATACTCCAGTTGCCCTTGAGCAAAAAGATCTAAACCGGTTGTTACATCAAAATCAACAAAACGGACAACTCCTGCTATATCAGTAATCCTCAAAGTAATATTATTACTTCCTTCATTAAGGGGTATATCATCAAGAGAATAAATACCTGCGGCTAAATTAAGTTTTTGTACTATCCGCTCGCCAACTAATACCTCAACAGAGGATGGGCTCTCCAAGGTAAAACTACGTGAAGCGCTGGGCCTAATAGGCCTGTCAGAAACTAGCGAAAAATCATGTGAAAGCGACAAACCTAGTACCCGTGCTGTTGATTGAAAGTAACTACCTGAACTATAATTATCACCAATGGATATCCGAAGCCCACTAAGCGGTAGGTCATGTATTACACGAGTACCTAAGCGCCTAATATTTGATGAAGTAGGAGCTACTTCAGATAAATACTCCACTTCGTTTTCTAAAACCCACCCTTCCCAACTCACTGCCATTTCAGAGCGAATAGTTAAGAGGTCATCTGTTGTATTCTCGCCTTTATCTTGCTGATACAAATAACTTGAATAAGCATTAAAAAATCCACTCAGTTTAGCAGGTGCAGATGCTGTTAAATTCCTCGAATCTGATTTTAAACTTAGCTGTTGAGGGCGAGTCAGTGTAAGAGGTACTGATATTGCTAAGCTAAAATCACTCATATCGAATGAAATATTATATCCAAATAACTCTAATGCTTCTGTATCAATAATATTTTTATTAACCTTAGACTCTAAAGAATCAAAGTCCTCTGAAAATAAAAGTCGTTCAAACGAAACTTTAATTTCACTCCATTTAAGAGATAAATTATCATTTGGATCAACTGCAAGAGTTATTTTGCCAATAGCATTTTTATTCAGTTCTGCCTCAACGCTGAGTTCGATGGTTCTTTTAGACGGGTTAATTTTTGAATAACATAATTGAGTAAAGCTCAATAAAAATATGCATAATAAAACGCGCATAACTAGCGAGCCAGCACTAAACGTAAATGATTTAAGCTTCCTCTCTGTAACGATTGCGGAATTGGGACTTTTATAACACTGGTGCTATCAGGAGCAAAAAAAACATCGTATCCGTTTGCTTTTAATTGATCTTTTAAAATTCGATCGCTTAGAGTTTTATTTTTAGTAATTGTTATTTCATAATCACTTAATCGTCCTGCCCCTTTTCCTTCATTTAATACTTCAGTGACAATAAAGCCATCTTCAACGTGAGGCTCTTTTATAATCAGTTTAGGAACTAATCTAGGCTGGTCTAAATGAACAATTAAATTTACATTTAACAGCATTGTTAGTTGTGACTGTTTATCTATAGACTGGTTTACAATGGGCTGCTCAATCAAGCTAACTTGATAGCTTTTATCTGTACTAGGAAGTTTTTTATCTAACCATCTAAATTGCAACTGTTGGCTTTGCCCTGGTTGCAAAAATAGTGACGGAGGAAAAACCCACAATGGAGAATCATCTAAAGAAATTAATTTAGGCGTGCCTTGAGAAAAGTCAATTTCGTAAATTTGGATATCAAAAGCAATGTCTCTTGGTAATTGATTATGAACCAAGCTAGAAGCATTATTTGAACGACTATCAGGAGAGAAAGTAACCACCATAGGCGTTACTTCCACAGCAAAAACAGGTGTCATTACACTTACATATATAAAAAAGTAACTGCATATCCGCAGCATTAAAAATTGACCTCTAGATCACTGCTTGCTGCATTAAACCTTGTTGGAATTTTTATTGAAACCTCACGGCTAGATTTAGGTAATAAAATTTTTCCAGTCAATGCTTTACTCAATTCAGCCCCTTCTAATAATAGCTGTTGTTCATCACCTTTAATAAGCCACTGTGCCTGAGATAAACGGATATATTTATTACCAGTATTCTCTAGTAGTACACTCCATGTTTCTGTATCTACTTGACGTTTATTTTTAATTAATAATTTTGCCTCCGCACCTTTGGGAACAACATTAAACAAAGTTCTAAAGCTAACTGACATACCTACGCCTGATTGCCCCGCCTTTTCTAAATCAACAGATGCCTGATCAATGGCTACACGGTACGCTTTTGAGTTTTCTAATATTGGTTCCCCAATATATCGAACAATTACTGATTGACTTTGCCCAGACGGAATTATCGTAGTCATCGGAATAATTAAAAAGTCATCGTCGTTTGCTTTTAATGTTTCATCGCCATTAGGGTCAATTAGTAAATCAAACGCAGATATCTCAATAGTTAAAGGACTGTCTGAAGGGTTTGATATACGAATGGTTTGCTGTGATTGGCTACCTGAAGACTCTAGCTCCGCGACCATTGGTTTAACTTGAAAAGCCCCTGTAGAATATGAAGTTAACAACACTATAATTAGAAATATATAACGCATATAAAATCCCTCTTAATGAAGTAAAAGGCAGTAGCTACTGCCTTTTACTATGCTGCTTAGTTAGCTGTTATTGCCAACATAAGTGTATCAGCGTAAGTACCTGCATAAACTGGTGCTTGTGTTACAGTTAGTAATATATTTCCAGCTACGCCACCAGCGGCAAGGGTTGGTGAACCAGGACGACTTTGCGATTCTGACTGATCATTTTGGCCATTTTCAGCAGAAAGCGTAAAATCAAATGTATCTGCAGTTAACTTGGCAGTATAGCCGACACCACGATCTTCATGGTCAGCATTTTGTAAGTGCCCTTCAGATGTTGTTAATGACATTGTTGCACCATCAACATCATTACACTGCAAATCAAAGCCTACATTTTTAGTAGCACCTTCTGACAATGTTTGAAAGAATTGTGTAGTGTTAATGTTGCTCACCCCACAAACCGATGACACTGCGCCACCTACATTTAGATTTTCAGCAAATGCTGCGCCAGATGTTAGAGTTGCGATTGCTGATAACACGATTAACTTTTTCATTTTAATATTCCTTATCCATGTGACATATTTGTTTTAATTAATAGTTAGTGTTTTACCAAACTCCACCAGATACAACCGATGGTGTCATTTCTATGCGGAGCACATCCTGGTAACTACCTGCATAAATTAAAGGCTTATCTAGTTTTAGTTGTAATTTAGCTACGCTGTTAAATAGAATCTCATCAACATCAAAATTGTAGATAGATTTAAGTTCAAGTGCCGTTGCAGAAACTTCGCTTGAAACGCCCTCTATTGACCAATTCAGGTTATAAGCATTTATTTGAGTACTTTGCTGATGGCGCAGGCCACCATTTTCAGATTGCATTGATACTCGCATAGGTGAATTGCAATTAATCACTAGCTTTGTACTCGCGAGGCCATCTGAAGAAAAGTGAAGGTTATTATTTTGTGTAGTAAAGCCGCACACTGGTGAGATATAACCTACCAAAGTTAAACTTACTTCATCGTTACTGTATGCATTCATTGCAAAGAAACATAATAAAAACCATATTACCTTCTTCATCCGCGCCATCTCCTTTGACCGACCTCGCTAGGACAGGACTGATACTATGATAAATTTGCCGTTTAGAAAGTTGTTATTTGCTTATGACTAGCTTTACTTATTGATAATTTCAACTACGGGAGATATATAAAAATATAAACATTTAAACTAAATAGTTTACTCTAAATCTATAGAGTGGAAGATTAAAGGTTCTATGAAGCAACAAATACAATACTTACGACTTATCAGTTACCTTCAAAAGTTATAAGCAAAAATAAAAAAGTTACTACCCACATATTTAGAGACCCAAATCTGGCACTAAACATTTTTAAACATAAAATATTTGCATCTAATTTATAAAAAGAAAC
>NZ_JACJDW010000057.1:0-13961 GCF_014163745.1 Pseudoalteromonas sp. SR44-2
CAAGCGCACAGGGCGTGCATCTGTGAAAGTGTTATGGCAAGGATGGCTTAAGTTACAAGCCATCCTGGAAGGCTACGATTTAGCAAAATCTCTTGAGTCAGACTTGTGATCAAGAGACAGCTAAATAAGCGGCTTTGTTGTTTAAAGTAATCTTAAATTAACGAATACATTGTGGTCTTGGTTCAAACTCACTCGCTCTAAGCGGAAGCTGAATCACTTTGCCACATCCTGGTGGTGCCTGCTTACCCGTTTGCTCATTTACAAATGCCCAGCGTATTGATGGTGGACGCGTATCAGCTATTGCTTGTGGGTTAAGCGGCTTTAAGTAACGAATATACGCTTCTAATGCGCCTACGCTGCCTGTTAAACCAGTGCTTTTGTTGTCGTCTCGACCAAGCCAAGCTACCGTCACTGTATTTTGATCAAAGCCTGCAAACCAGCTATCACGTAAATCATTACTAGTGCCTGTTTTACCTGCTAGTTGGATTGATGGGAAGTGTAAATTTAAGCGTTTAGCAGTGCCGTCTTTCGTTACGCGTTTCATCGCGTATTTAGTCATATACATTGCAGATTTATCAAAACGAGCTTCTGCATTTACTTTATGCTTATAAAGTACTTTACCAACCGAATCAGTTAATGCCGAAATTGCAGTAAGCTTTTTATATTCGCCATCTGCAGCAATTGTTGTATAAAGCTGAGCAACTTCAAAACTCGACATTTCAACAGCCCCTAAAAGCAGCGATGGGTATTCGTCTATCGCCCCAGTGGCGCCTAAACCTTTTAGTGTGTTAACTACCTTATCAACACCTACATCAAGACCTAAATTAACCGCAGGGATATTTATACTGTTACTAAATGCTTTATACAAAGGAATTGCACCACGGTATTGGTGGTCAAAATTTTCTGGTTGCCACACTTTGCCTTGCTCGTTTGTGACCTGTACTGGTGAGTCATCAAGCAGTGTAGCTAAATTATAATGCGGTAATTGCAGTGCAGTTAAATACACGGCAGGCTTTACCAGCGAGCCAATATTACGCTTTGTGTCTAAAACACGGTTAAACCCTGAATAGCGAACATCACGACCAGCAACAAGTGCAGATACACCGCCTTTTTCAACATTAACAGAGATCATGGCTGCTTCTAGCTTTTCGGTTCTGGGGCGATTTTCCAAATACGGTAAGCTCTTTTCAATCGACTCTTCCATTGCTGTTTGCTTTTGCAAGTCAAAATAAGTAAATACTCTTACGCCTGCATCAAGTGTTTGCTGATCAGGTAATAATTCATTTAACTCTCTGTTTACTAGCTCTAAATAGCCTGGGTATGATTTTTGTAAACTGGCTTTCATTGGCGCAATATCAATTGGGCGATTAAGCGATGCACGGTACTCTTTTGTGCTAAGTAACTTATTTTCGACCATTAAACGCAGCACTAAGTCCCTACGCTCCATTGTGCGCTCTTTATAACGACGTGGGTTGTAATAAGATGGGCCTTTAACCATTGCCACCAGCAGAGCAATTTGATCGTACTCAAGCTCGTCTACAGGCTTTGAAAAGTAAAAGTCAGAGGCAAGCCCCATACCATGGATACCTTGGTTGTATGACTGCCCTAGATATACCTCATTTAAGTAAGCTTCTAATATCTGATCTTTTGAGTAGCGATAATCTAAAATAAGGGCAATAAAGGCCTCATTTATTTTTCGTACTAAAGAACGCTCACGCGTGAGGTAAATATTTTTAGCTAATTGCTGAGTAAGTGTACTGCCACCTTGAACGGTGCGTCCCGCTTTAATATTTGAATAAAGCGCACGTAAAATAGAAAACACCGACACACCATGGTGCTCATAAAAATCACGGTCTTCAACCACCAGTAGCGTATCTTTAAGCATGGCTGGGAACTTATCTAGCGGTACAAATTCTCTATCTTGTTTAGAGTCGTTGCCAATTCGCGCTATTTGCACAGGTTCTAAGCGAGCAGAGTTTAAACGCCTGCCGAACTTATCTTTAATGGTCGCAACTTTTTGCCCTGCAAAACGAAGTTCAATAATATGTGATTCTTCAAGACCATCATAAAATTCAAAATCACGGCGATAAATTTTGATGCTATCTGCTGTTTTAACAAACTGCCCTGTTCTGCTTAATCTATTAACAGATGAATAATGTAAACGCTCTAACTCAAACACAACTTCTTGGCTAGATAAAAATTGCCCCGGATAAAACTCCATAGAACGAGCATACACTTGTGCTGGAAGTTGCCATTTATTACCTTCAAATATACGTGTTGTTTTTGAATCTAGATAAATGAAATACATTGCCATTGCAATAAAAACAGCCAAGCTGAATTTCCAGAACACTGACCATGTTTTTCTCATAAAAGAGCGTTTGGCAGTGGGCTTCACTGTTTTTTTACTGCCCTTAGATGTGCTTTTTTTTGTCGTGCTTGACGATTTACTTGCACGTTTAGCTGCGGGTTTGCTGGTAGGTGTTTTTTTATTGTCGGCCATTTAAGTGTAATTTATTCCAAGGGTTATTCACGAGTGTGAGCTTAGCATATTGGACATACCCTAACATCCGAAAAGTTAACCCCCCCTGAAACAAAAAAAGCCCTACCGAAGTAGGGCTTTGTGTAAACACACTATTATTTAAATAAACTATTAGCTATTTCGAACAGAAACAAACTCTGGGTAGGCTTCAATACCACAATCGTGTTGATCCATACCGTTTAGTTCTTCCTCTTCAGTTACTCGTATACCCATTGTTTTGTTAAGCACTGTCCAAACAATAAATGATGCTACAAATACAAAGGCAAGAATACAAAGTAGGCCAATTAACTGATTAACAAAGCTTGCATCACCATTGGTTAGCGGTACTAACATAATACCTAATGCACCACACACACCGTGTACAGAGATAGCACCTACTGGATCGTCAATCTTAACTTTATCAAGTGCTATAATGCTAAACACAACTAATGAGCCACCAAGTAAACCTAGTAAACATGCCATTAATGGAGAAGGTGAAAGTGGGTCAGCAGTAATTACAACTAAACCTGCTAATGCACCGTTTAATACCATGGTTAAATCTGATTTGCCCCAAAGTACCTTACATACAAACAGTGCAGCAATAGCACCCATTGCAGCAGCTGCATTAGTATTAAGTAATATTTGACCTACCGCTGTTGCGTTTTCTTTATCCGAAAGTAGTAATTGAGAACCCCCGTTAAAGCCAAACCAACCCATCCATAAAATAAATGTACCTAGTGTAGCAAGTGGTAAGTTTGAACCTGGAATTGGGTATATTTCACCGTTTTTACCATATTTGCCTTTACGAGCACCTAGGATTAATACACCTGCTAGTGCAGCAGCTGCACCTGCGCCATGTACAATTGCAGAACCTGCAAAATCTACAAAGCCCATTTCAGATAAGAAACCACCACCCCATGTCCAGTAACCTTCAATAGGGTAAATAAAACCAGTTAGTACTACAGCAAAGCCAAGGAAAGCCCATAGTTTCATACGCTCAGCAACTGCACCCGATACAATCGACATAGCCGTTGCAACAAATACTACTTGGAAGAAAAAGTCAGATTCTAAAGAATGGTCAGCATCAGCAGCTTGTGTGCCAATTAAAGCGCCTATTGAGGGGATAAAACCACCTTCGGCATTGTCTACATACATAATGTTGTAGCCAACTAATAAAAACATCGTACATGCAATTGAATACAGCGCGACATTTTTAGTTAAAATTTCAGCTGTGTTTTTAGAGCGAACTAAGCCCGCTTCTAACATGGCAAAACCTGCTGCCATCCACATTACTAATATACCTGATATTAAAAAATAGAAGGTATCGAGTGAAAACTTTAGTTCTATTATTGTATTTTCCATGAGACCCCCTTAAATTGCTTCTTCGTCAAGTTCGCCAGTACGGATACGAACAATTTGATCTAAGTCGTACACGAAAATTTTCCCGTCACCGATTTTACCTGTTGATGCAATTTTAGTAATTGCTTCAACAACGCGTTGACAATTTTCAGTACGAGTTGCAATTTCAAGTTTGATCTTAGGAATAAAATCTACTTGGTATTCTGCACCACGATATAACTCAGTATGACCTCGTTGACGTCCAAAACCTTTAACATCAACTACTGTCATCCCCTCAATTCCTAAATCAGCGAGTGCTTCACGCACGTCGTCTAATTTAAATGGTTTTATGATTGCACTAATCATTTTCATAGCGGCCCCCTCGGACTCTTTATTGTTATCCTGTTGGGTTAAACAATCCAACCTTTGTGCCACTATTTTTATATTTTTTAAAACAATAAGTTAGTGAAAAACAGAAACTAAATAACAAAAAAAACGCACCAATTAGGTGCGTTAATTTAACAAGTTATCTACATTGGTGCGTGCAATATATTAATTGCATGCTTAGCTTTATATAACAGAGCTATACCACGCAGTTTCTACCTTGGTTTTTAGCTTCGTATAATGCTTTGTCAGCAACACGCATTGCCTGCGTCAAGCTAGTGTCTTGAAAGTCTGCCAAGCCTATACTTGTAGTAATTTTAATTGATTTATCGCTGATAGAAAAATCGTAACTAGCCAGCTTTTTTCTAAATGCTTCAAGGTATTCACGACCACGTTCAAGCTCTATCTCAGGTAATATTATGGCAAACTCTTCTCCACCAACCCGTGCAACTGTAAACTTTGAAAACGTAGTACGGATTAATGAACCAACCTGCTTTAAAGCCTGATCGCCACCCTCATGGCCTAATGTATCGTTAATATTTTTGAAAAAATCGATATCTAACAATGCGAGAGTATTTTTCTGGTTTTTACTTTTAAGGAGCTTTTCTGCATATTGATAAAAATAGCGTCGATTATGAAGCCCTGTTAAATGATCCCTATGCGCGCTTTCTTTAATATCTGAAATTAACGATAGTTGCTCCATTGTTTGAAGTACTCGACAATGAAACTCCTCATTCATAAATGGCTTTGTTAAAAAGTCATTGGCGCCATATTTAATAAATCGCGCTGATAGGCCATGTTTCCCCGCGCCCGACAAGCCAATAATTGCTAAGTCGTCTCGGCCTCTAAAGTTACGTACCGCTTTTACAAGTTCAAAGCCATCCATAGAAGGCATAGCGTAGTCGGTCATAAGTAGCTTTATATCAGGATTAGCTTTTAATATTTCGAGTGCTTGTTGTCCATCGTGGGCATCTGTCACATCAAACAATTGCTTTTCAAGCATTTGCTTCATTAACGAGCGGCTCAGTAATGAATCATCTGCTACTAATGCTTTACAACCTTGGTTTCTTAGCAATTGCGCAACGAGTTTAACGGCGTAATGGTAAGAGTCGCGATTATCTTTAATAACATAATCAACGACACCTAATTCAAGCATTTGTTGGCGCTTGTACTCATCTATTTTTGAGGTTAAAACAACCGTAGGAATCTTTTTAGATAAAGTATATTTTGCGACTTCACCGTGAGGAGCATCTGGCAAGGTTAAATCAACTAACGCAAGCGTGTAGTCGTATTTTTCTACGTAAGTGGCACATTCAGCTAAAGACCAAGCAAAATCGATTGCCACATCAAGGTATTGTGCAGTTAAGTGGCGAAGTACCTGCTGCACTACTTTACTGTCTTCAACCACTAATACTCTTTGCATAAAGCTTCTCTTTACCTTTAATTAGTTTTACCACAAAACGACAAATACCACGCAATTACTGCAATAGCATTAGTCATAAACATCCGGTGTCGAGTGCACTTATGTGCTTGAAAGCGTAATCCGTTAGATTTTTTTGGTGATAGCCTGTATAAAAAATCAATACAAGTAGGCCGCAATATACCTGAATTTTGCAATTAACTAAATAAAGAAAGTAAATCCAAAATAACTATAAAAGCGATTAATACGCGTCTTTCAATGTATTAATACCTTACTTAACCAGTATTATCGGCCACTAGTCTCAATACTTTTGTTATTTAACTCATTTTTATCTTTAATGATGTATCAACAATAATAAGGACACCTAATGAAGCTTAGTCGTATTATCATTTTACCGATAACAGTTATTGCATTAATAATTAGTACAAGCACGCTTGCCGATAACCAACGTCGTATTGATGTAGACAGCAAAGTAGTTACCCAACATAAGGCTAAAATTAATGGCCAGCGTTTTAGTTATACCGTCGCTACTGGCACACAACCTGTATGGGATGATAAAGGCGACGCGGTTGCTACACTACAATACACCTACTACACACGTGACAAAGTTGACGACAGGACAGCTCGCCCATTACTTATTTCATTTAATGGCGGGCCGGGTTCGGCTTCTGTATGGATGCATCTTGCTTATACTGGCCCTCGCGTATTAAAAATTGATGACGAAGGCTATCCAATTCAACCTTATGGCGTAAAAGACAATCCATATTCTGTACTTGATATTGCCGATATTGTTTACGTAAACCCGGTAAATACTGGCTACTCACGCGTACTTGAAAACGAAAAAGGCGAACTGCCTTCTAAAGCAAAACAAAAAGAGCTATTTTTTGGTGTTAATGCCGATATTAAATACCTTGCTGAGTGGTTAAATACTTTTGTAAATAGAGCCCAGCGCTGGCGCTCGCCTAAATTTTTAATTGGTGAAAGCTACGGTACAACGCGTGTGTCTGGACTCGCTCATGAGCTTCAAAACAGTCAGTGGATGTACATAAACGGTGTTGTTCTCGTATCACCTACCGATATTGGTATTAAGCGCGATGGCCCAATAAAAGCTGCCAACCGCCTACCTTACTTCGCTGCAACTGCTTGGTATCACAAAGCACTTAAAGCCGATTTACAAGCTAAAGACTTAGACGAGCTATTACCAGAAGTTGAGCTGTTTACTGTAAATGAGTTAATCCCAGCGCTTGCTAAAGGTGGTTTTATTAATGCTGATGAAAAGCGACGCATAATTACAAAAATGGCGCACTACGCAGGCTTATCAGAAAAGTTTGTTGAACAAAATAACTTAGATATTCCAACTCAGTTTTTCTGGAAAGAGCTACTACGTGAACGTGGTCAAACTGTGGGTCGCTTAGATTCTCGTTATTTAGGAATAGATAAACGCGACGCAGGTGAATCCCCAGACTACTGGGCTGAACTTACCTCTTGGTTACACTCTTTCACTCCTGCAATTAATCACTACTTACGTGAAGAGTTAAACTATAAAACTGATGTAAAATATAACTTATTTGGTAATGTCCATCCATGGGATAGAACCGGTAATAATACAGGCGAAAACCTACGTTTAGCAATGGCACAAAACCCTTACTTAAACGTGATGATCCAATCAGGATTCTTTGATGGCGCAACCAATTACTTTGACGCTAAATATACGTTATGGCAATTAGACCCAAGCGGTAAAATGAAAGACCGTTTGAGCTTTAAAGGCTACAGAAGCGGACACATGATGTACCTTCGCCACGCTGATTTAGAAAGCTCTAATAACGATTTGCGTGACTTTATACAGCACGCTTTACCCAAAAAAGGGCAAGCGGCTAAATACTAATATACCCAAAACAAAAAATGGCTCTTTAAGAGCCATTTTTTATGTGCGTTTTTCATATCGTAAACAATAGCTTTTAAGTTGTGTGACTACATCGTTAAAGCACTCTTCCAGCTGCTGTATATAATCACCTTTAACTATTTCACTCCCTGCCTGTGTTTCTATCTGCTGGCATATATTTGCCAACTCAATAGCCCCCACAGACTTTGAAGACGACTTTAATGCATGAGCCTGAAAAGCTAAATCAACATAGTTTTTACTCTTAGCATACGCGTTAGCTAATTTAATTTGCTCCCCTGCTGTTTGTAAAAACGCATTAAATACCATGCAATGTACGCTAGGATCATCACCAAGCATTGCTTTTAGTAGCGTAATATCTAATTGATCAAAACTATCTGAAGCTATATTTTCACCATCTGATTTTTCTGAACGTGTATTGACCATAGTTTGAGAATGCTCCATCAATAACGACTTTAATTTAACAAGCTCAATGGGCTTTGTTAAAAAGCCATTCATTCCACAAGCATAACAATTATCTATGTTGTTTTTGGTAATGTTGGCCGTAATTGCAATTATAATCAGTTCATCAAAATGAGTGTTTTCTCGTATTTTTTTGGCTAACCCTAACCCATCGAGTAAGGGCATTTGAATGTCGGTTAGTAAAATATCAAAGCGTTTATTTTGTATGGCCTCCCAAGCTTGCTCACCGTTACTTACAAAAGTAGAGCACACTCCAAGCATAGTTAATTGCTGTTTTAACACTTGCTGATTTGTAACTTGATCTTCTGCCACTAAAACCTCAAGCGTAGGAAGCGTTACCGCATTTAAGCTTTGCTGTGTTATTTGAGGGGCTTGCACTTGTGCTGGCAAGTCAGTTTGATCAAAACTGTTAAAGTTTAGCGTAAAACAAGAACCTTTGTGCTGCTCGCTCTGCGCGCTCAAAGACCCTTGCATACGCTCTACCAGCTGCTTAGTTATCACTAAACCAATACCGGTCCCATTTACTTTACTGGTTTCAGCTCCTAAGCGGTCAAAAGGTTTAAATAGGCGAGAAATGTCATCTGGAGAAAATCCACATCCGGTATCTATTACATCTATTTCGCATTGTTTATTACTTAACACCCGACAATTAATATTAATGCTGCCATTTAGTTTGTTGTATTTAATCGCATTTGAAAGCAAGTTAAGCATCACTTGTTTAAAGCGGCGCTGATCAATGTAAATACTCAATCCTTCTAAGGACTCAAAACCGTGAGTTTGCAGTGTTATTGATTGCCCTTTAATTAGCTCAGTGACAAGCTCTACTGACTCTTCTAATATGCTTTTAATAGGCACATAAGAAAAACTAAACTGCATATTACCCGACTCAATAGCTGTTAAATCAAGCACATCGTCTATGAGTAATAGTAAATGCTCTCCAGCTTGATAAATGCTTTTCGCGTTTTCTTTTTGTACTTTATTAGCACTCTCATCATATCCATACAGCTGGGCTAAGCCTAAAATTGCATTTAATGGAGTTCTTAATTCGTGGCTCATACTGGCCATAAAATCTGACTTTGCTTTACTTGCAGACTCAGCTTGAATTCGTAATGCATTTAATTTTTGATGGTTATTCGCAACCTCATCAACCATATTATTAAATGCATTTATTACACTGCCCACTTCATTTTGTTGTTGTTTATCTATATGGCAATCAAAGTCGCCTTTGGCTAAACGTGAAAACCCAAGTTTTAGCGTCCTCAAAGGCGATGTAACCCTGTAATCCACTAGCCAAGCTAAACCTATAAAAACGATAACTAAAATAATAAATTGTATATATATTAAGGTGTAATGAAGTTTTGAAGATTCGTTAATTTCATTCGTAAAATTAACAACCAAGCTAATATTAGCCAGCGGTTTGTCTAAAAATACCACCTGTTGAGATAACAGCATGTCGCCGTTTTCATTTGCTCCAACCCAATTATCAAGCGGATACAATTGGTTTTTTGAATCAACATCAACAATTTTAATACTTTTCCAATTAGGGCGAGTTTGAAGTTGACTGTCTATCTCTTCATATAGCTCTGCATATTGCCTAGTTAACAACGGAGTCGTTATAGAAGTCGATAACTGCGCTAAAGAACGCTGAGCAGCCTTTGAAAGGCCATCGTTTACCCAGCGCGCTTGTTCCGGTAAGGCGTAAAACATAAAAAGACAGGCCATAAGCAAGCCACAAAGCAATACCACAATAAAGCTTTGTGCTCTTAGGCTACGAAACCCACTAATTTTCAACATAAAAAGAGCGTAAGCCCCACTGAGTTAACTGCTGATACTCAGCTAAAGTTGCAATACTAGGTTTAATAATTGGGATACCTGCAAGCAAATGTTTATGCTCTGGGCTTTGCCCTATATCTAAAATAGCTTGTTGCACTTTTAACTGTATTGCAGCATCAACCCTTGGGTGGGCGACAATTGGGTGGCGACTAATTTCACGCGTTTTATAAAGAATTTTGAGTTTATTTTGTAAGCTTTCTGGTTGTTGTTTAAATGTGCCCATTACACCACCGCCCGCCATTGTTGAGTGCAGTGCTACATTTAAATATACCGATGGATGAGTTTGGACATATACAGGCTTTATTGTTAGCCCGTATAACAATGCTAAATCAGCTCTCATTAATAATGACGCACCTAATGCGTTAGGTGCAGGGAATGCTATTTCAGCGCCCTCTAGTTGGCTTAAATTATCAATATCACTGTCTTTGTTTACGAGCAAAATACCTTGCAGCTTTCGCCCTGCATCTTTTATTAGTGGTAAATATCCCTGTTTTTCGTATGCTACAACACTATGCCATGGGTTCATATATGCAAAGTCGTACTCACCATTAGCAAAGGCTTTTTCAAATACAGGAATAGACTCAACTGTAATTAGCTTTATTGTTACTCCCGTTTGCTTACTTACTTGCTTTAACAAAGGTTGCCAAATAGTATTTAGCTTTTGCGGCTCGTATTGCGGCACTACACCAAAGGTATATTCTTGAGCTAATAAGAATGAGCTGTGTATCAAACATAATATAGCCACTAAATACTTCATCAATTCTCCAAATAATAGCGTGTCATTATTGCTTAAGCGTAGTTAAAGACTACTCAACACACCATTAAATTATTATATATTCGATATTTAGCATTGACCTGCTTTGATTACAGGTAGTTTTGGAGTGTATTTTTTATCTGTGAGCATATGATGCAAGTTCATAAATGTGGTGTAAGTACTTTTCAATCCGACCTTATTGCTTAGCCAAGTAGGTATTGCCCCATCAGGCAAAGCATATACTTGGTACTCAATATCAAGGCGGCCTTTGTCCTCACTCAGTAGCCAGCGTGCATTTAAAGTAGTAATTCTTATAACGCCATTGTTTTTGGGCTGCTTATTAGGGCGAGCACTAATAAGCAATTGGCTTTTATTTGCAGTTAACTGTGAATAACAAGAATAAGTAATGCTATCTCTATCTCTAACAGGCCAAGGGGAATTAAAATAACTGTACACTAAATTTTCTGATGGGCTTATGTGCTTAATAACCTTTACCTGAGATATATTTTCGAGCCATTGGGGTGCGGCACCGGTATCACTAAGTAATTCTAAAAACTCATTGGTGGATACGCCTTTCACGCTCATCTGCGCTTTTACTTCAAAGGTATTATCACTGTGGCTTTGATAATACACACTTACGCCATTTTTGTTTTTATACAAATGCCATATGGGCTCAGCGTAAGTGTTAAAACTAACTAATAAAAAAATAACGAATAAACACTTTTGCAACTGAATTTTATTACAAAAGCGCATCATTTATTTTTGCCAGTAAGGTTCTATGTCAAGTGAAGCAAGGCGACTTTGCTCCATGGCACTGACCAAATATTCAGACTTTTGTTCAAGCCATGACTGGATTTTAGCAAGCTGTTCGTCTTCTTGCCCTGCACATAATTGCTTTAAATACTCAAGCGTACTTAATTCATAAATACCATGAGAAATATCAAGCCAAGGCAATCTAAACTCTAGGCGTTCTTCTTTATCAAATAACGATCCTAAACAGTTACCGCTCAGTAGGCTATTTTCAAGCTGAGTTCGCAGGTTTAAATACGAAGCGACATCGAGTGTTTGCTCCTTTGGAAGCAACTCGTGCAGGTTTTTCCAGTCTTTATTAAAAAGCCTATTGGCAATAGACGATACATTTTGCTCAGCCGCTTGAAGCTCTGCTTGCCCCCAGTCTTTACGCCATTGCTTATCGATTAACCAGGTAGTTAACGACAGTAACAAACGATTATAACGTGCGCTGTGAAACAGTGCATTTATATCGTCAATGCTTGGCTGTAACTCTTTTAAGTCGCCAATGACTTGAGCAAGTGCTGGCGCCGCATTAATTTTTTTATAAAAAGCATGGCGTTTAGACGTGTACGTTTTTAATTGAATCGCGTTTTCTACCCACGCTAACTCACTTAATAACCATTTAAGTTCGGTACGTAAGTGCTCTGTACTTTCTTTAGATACTATATCGTCGTATAGCCAAAAAGTATGGCGGATTAAACTGATGCCGTCAGTTACGCGTTTAAGTGTTTTTAAACTTGGCTTATCGAAATAGCACTGCTCGTGCTTTTGTACAAAGCGAATACCAAAGTTCATGGCTTCAACTAAAGCACGCTCTTGAGTAGTCGACTTTGGTAATTGTACAAAACCAATAGATTTGCTTGGCATTAAAGGTTTTTCATCAGCAAGTCGATAACCACGCGCGGCCTTAGAATACAAACCTAAGCGTATGCAGTTTTGGCTAACTAGTATATCTGCAAATGCAAACAGCTCATTACGACTGCCCTCAACAAGCTCAATTTCTAGCTCGCTAATAATTTCAATTTTACCCGAAGCCGCAATTTCACCTTTATCGAGTACGACTTCAATTTTAGCGCCACTTTCGGTTTCAATTAACCAAGTACGACGAATAAAGTTAGTACTAAATATTGGATACAGGTTTTTTGAGATGGCGCTTATTTGCATGCCATGAGGCCAAATATCAGCATCAAACGCCATTAAATTAGGGCGGCTTGATTCAATTGGTAAATTGTACTCTGGACGTTGGTGTAAACCACCTACCACTTCACCTGCAAGCTTTATAGTTTGCTCGCATTCGCTGTCAGAACAACGCGTTCTAAAGCCTATATCAAGCGCTCTAAGCTCTCTGCTTGGCGTATCGTAGTATGCATTTTGTAAGCTGCGAGACGGTTTATTCTTCACCGTTTTTGCAAATTGAGTAATTAATGAGGGGATCAGTGGAATAACGGCATCTGATACCAAAAATTTCAGTTCTATCTCAGTATCCATTCGGTTTGCGGATTACCTTTAAAATAAATAAGTGCTCAAAATAAACAAAGCGCCTTAACAATGCAAATTTTTTAACCTTATTTTAGGGCCTGATGACCTTTGCGGATTTAAATTCGTTCTATCTAGGGGCAATTTAATCACAGCGTGAGGTTTGTAACCTAGTGGACTCGATAACTACTCCTGCGTTACCGTACTGGGTTACAATATCAGTCTTGCTATTGATCTATTTAATCCATACTATCTAACTACTTATGTGAAATAAAAATCACGTTCATAACGGACGCAGTTAGATCAACAAGGTAGATAAATGCTAAAACATTGTTTATTAGGGCTACTTTTAACAGCCACCACATTCATGAGTTATGCACAAGAAGCACAACCTGCAAATTCAACGAATGCAAACACCGCTTATATTATCGATAATCTATACACTTTTATGCGCTCTGGGGCGAGTAAAAATTATCGACTACTCGGCTCTGTAGATGCTGGAACAAAGTTAACCTTGTTATCAAATGAAGAAAACGGCTTTATAAAAATTAAAGATGATAAAGACCGCGAAGGCTGGATAGAAACTAAGTTTATTACTAAAACAGCTGGCTTACACCAACAGTACAAAACACTAAGTAGCGAAATGAGCACTATGCAAGAAAAGCTACGCCAAGCTCAAATAGAACTTCCACAGCTACAAGAACAAAATCAAACTTTAACAGATCAAAATCTGCAGTTATCTGCTCAAATTACTAAGCTTAAAACAACGCTAGAGCAAGAGCGCACTCAAAAAGAAGCAGCTAGCTCAAAAGAGAAACGCCAGCTACTTACTTACGGTGGTGCTATTGCGTTTTTAGGCCTGTTTTTAGGTATTATATTAACGATAGTGCTGTCACGTCGTAAGCGCTACGAAGGTTGGGCGTAAAGCTCCATCCAACTAAATACAAAAAAGCCGCTTTATAGCTGTCTCTTATACACAAATCCCTGCTAAGAAATTAGCGGGGATTTTTTTGAACTAAATCTCAATTTCATGATCAGATCTTCAAATCTTGTTTGAGGGCACATTATGATTAACGAACATACT
>NZ_JACJDW010000058.1:0-3263 GCF_014163745.1 Pseudoalteromonas sp. SR44-2
CATGTTTGGTATTTATGCTGCGTTATCGCCTATTCATGGGGAATAACCACACTACATAGGCTCCGCCTTGCCTAAAAACCAAACATACTGCTGCAAATTCACCCACCAAAGATCAACACGCCCTAGTAAAAGTTAACTGTATATATAAACAGTGCTTGTTGTTTTGTCCAATATTACTGATCTCCACCATTTCGGTGCATTTGTGCATTGATTAAAAATAATTTCCAGTTAACTAATTGTTTACAGGTGTTTATTTGATGGTTAAGATAAATGCACTGTAATATATGGACATTTGTCGGTTGATAAAACGACAAATGTCGTAGACAAAATTGTTAGGTGTCAGAGTTGAGATTGTTTTTTTCGATTTTACTTAGTTGGTTGGTAGCAACTGTTGTTCATTCAGCCGCATTTAAATGGGATGGTATAAACTTCTCTGTTTCTAGCATTGTAGAATTAATGCCCTTGTTTCTTGTAACAGGTGCTTTTATAGCAATATATTTGGCAATAGTAGGTGGGGCCGCGTTATTAATTATGCGTAAGTTGAGGTTTTATCGCAGGCATCATTATATTCTAGCTGGAATTCTGTGTAGCTTGCCGACGCTATTCTCAGGAGAAGTTGAATGGCAAGTTGCAGCTGTTTTATCAGGTTTGCTTTCTGGGGTTTTGATAGCTTTTATAGGTGTTCGCTCGCATGCCACCTAACAAAAAAATTGAAGACGGACATTTTGGAAGAGCACCAAACTGCCGCTTAATTTGGTGTTAGGTCTTAAAGGGGAAATAACTAAACGTGGCATTAATCGATGATTTAAAATCAGCCAAAAATTTGTGGGAAAACGGAACGCTCTTTACAAAAATTGGTATTGTTCTTTCTACATTTCTAGCTTCTGGTTCTATTGCATCACTATCTAATATAGTCTTTGCGTGGAAAGGCTTCATTCTCGACGGTATCAATGTATATAAAGCGTGGGTTATTCTCCCCATGCAACAATCGGCTAATCATTTTGGATTGCACATTGATAATTCTGAAAGTCATTTCCTTATTCTCACAGCTTTGTTTATGGCTGCGATATATAGAAAAGTTTGGGTGACATCTGAAACCGGTATGAGAATCATCTCTGGTTCATCAATGCTGATGACACTGGGTTTTCTTGTATTTCTAACAGGTAATAGTAATGAGGCACAAAAGAATGACGTGATGTTCTATATCTACTTGGTTATTTGCTTAATTTACCCCTTATTAAGAAAGTTCAATTCTCTAGAAAAAGTAGCCTATTACTTACCAATCGGATCAGGTGTGGCTATTACTTTATTAGCTGGTGCAGTGAATTCAGGGCTTAGTCGATAGCACAGACCTAATCGGGTAGCCGGAGGTCTCTAACCTCCAGCCCCCACACCACCCATCATAATGATTAGGATGACACCCATCCTCATAATGATTAGGATGACACCCATCCTCATAATGATTAGGATGACACCCATCCTAATCATTAGGAAAAAAGCCAACAAAAACAGTATGAAGAGTGCATTATTATAAATAATGAATCACGCAAAAAGCTGAGCTATGTAGACAAAATGAAAGTAAAAATAGACAGCCCAATCGGGCTACGATAGCTGTTTATTAAAGAATGGCAAACGACTCGGCTGTATTAAACCGGCTTTCCTTTAAATAAAAAGCGGAACATTACAGTGAATAAAGGCATGAATAAATTGACCTTACGGGGTCAAACAAAAGTGAATGCCTTTACTTTACACTGCGGCAACTGTATTGCCTTGTTCATAATATAGAAAAGCTGCAAAACACGATGCATTAAGAAGGGTAAGCCCTTTTACCCTAAATAAAAGCCACTCAACCACCCTTAATCCCTTCCAAAACGTCAATTAAAACAATATCAAATAATGATTAGAATGACACCCATCCTAATCATTAGAAAAAAAGCCAACAAAAACAGTGTGAAGAGTGTATTGTTATAAATAATGAATCACGCAAAAAGCTGAGCTATGTAGACAAAATGAAAGTAACAATAGACAGCTCAATCGAGCTACGATAGCTGTTTATTAAAGAATGGCAAACGGCTCGGCTGTATCTAACCGGCTTTCCTTTAAATAAAAAGTGGAATATTACAGTGAATAAAGGCATGAATAAATTGACCTTACGGGGTCAAGCGAAAGTGAATGCCTTTACTTTATTGTGTGGCAACTGTATTGCCTTGTTCATAATATAGAAAAGCTGCAAAAGACGATGCATTAAGAAATGGAGGCCCTTTTACCCTAAATTAAAGCTACTCAACCAGCCGCAACCCCTTCCAAAACGCCAATTAAAACAACAAACCTTTTTATATTCTGCGTAAAAATACAGTAATCGATTGAACCAAAATAGGAACTCAGCTATGGTTTGTTTATCAATAAAAATAAATAAAAAACGAGTTAATCTAAAGGCTCGTTATGGCTCGTTATATGTACAAGGAGAGTTCAGTTGATGCGTTACCTATTTTTACTGTTGATTATACCTTTTTATTCTTTTGCCGAAATTAACCTTCCTCTGCAAAAAGAACTAATTGAAATGGAAATTGAAGATCAACATATTCGAAACAAAATAGGAGAAGCTGGGTGGCAAAACCCGCCTAAAGCACTCCTAGAACAAATGATGAAAATAGATGAAAGTAATACAGGAAAACTTAAAGCTATCATTAAAAAGCATCATTGGGTAACAAGGGATTTAGTCGGAGTTAAAGGAGTTGGAGCAGCATTTTTAGTCATCCAGCATTCACCTGATGTTGCATTTAAAGTAAAAATGCTTCCTTATTTAAAGCAATCATATTTGAATGGCGAAGGTGTTAGCGGACAACAAGTTGCTCTTTTAACTGATAGAGCTCTTATTGCACAAGGAAAGAAACAAATCTATGGTACTCAAGCTGACGTGAGTGAAGGTAAAGTTATGTTTAGCCCTATAGAAGATGAAACTAATGTAGATAAACGGCGTGAAGAAATGAATATGCCCTCTTTAGATTTTTACTTAAAAATAATGGAAAAAATGTACGGGATTAAAGAACACCCTGAAATAGACTTGAATTAATGTACATATAACAAAACGTCCTGGGGTGGGCAACTAGTAAAATTTGTCTATTAATTGCAACTTTTAATTAAAATAAACAAGACACCCATCCTAAATTTTGCACTTTATGGAGTTAGAGGCTAGCCTTTATTTAGTGCAAAAAACAAGCAGGGTTTCTTATGGCAATTGCAAGAAAGCGTCAAATAAGTCT
>NZ_JACJDW010000058.1:3363-13653 GCF_014163745.1 Pseudoalteromonas sp. SR44-2
GTATTGATGTATGTGCTTATGCCGTAATGAGTAATCACACCCATTTGGTACTATATGTAGATGATAAGAAAGCAAACAGACTGAATGATAAAGCGATTGTTATTCGCTGGCATAAACTGTGTAAAGGCACAGTGTTAACGCAGAAATATGTACAAGGTGAAAAGTTAAGTAAAGTTGAGCTCATCTTTTTCAACCAAACGGTTAAACAATACCGCGAACGCTTATCAAGTATCAGCTGGTTTATGCGGCTCTTAAATGAAGACATTGCGCGCAGAGCAAATAAAGAAGATAACTGCACTGGGAGGTTCTGGGAGGGTAGATTCAAATCGCAGGCATTACTAGATGAAGCAGCACTTGCAGCGTGTATGGCCTATGTCGATTTAAATCCCATTAGGGCTAAAATGGCTAACACACCAGAAGAATCAGACCATACCAGCGTACAAAAGCGCTTAACATGTGGGGCAGAAGGTAAACAGCCTAAACAGTTACTACGTTTTGCAGGTATGCCACGTCAGATTATGCCTAAAGGGCTGCCGTTTGAGCTTAAATCGTACCTTGAACTTGTTGAGCTAACAGGGCGAATAATACGAGAGGATAAACGCGGGCATATTGATAATATGAACACTCATTTGTTAGAAAGGCTTAATATATCCCCAGAGAACTGGTTAAAACTCACTACGCAATTTACGCGCGTATTTCATGGTGCAGTAGGCAGACCCACTTCACAGGCAAGTTACTGTGAAAATTTAAAGCGTAAACGGCGATCAAATATTAGCAATTGCGAAAAGCTACTCGCATAAATTAAAACAGTTCAGTAAAAGTTAAAAATGCCATACGGAGTTATTTTCATGCGTGTAATTTGGGTTTAAAAATGTAATGACTTATTTAATAGATGAAATGAAAGCGACCCAGTAATAAAAGGTTAATTATGAACCTGAAGAGCTAATTTTGTGGCACAGTTTTGTTTGTTCAATTAAAGTGGCTGTCTGGTTTGGTCGGTATTAATTGATCCCTTGGAGGGGTAATGGAAGCAATAACAATTACGAGTGTTTTTAGTGCGGTAGTCGGTGCATTAACAGGTAGTCTTGGGGCTGCACTCCTAGGAGCGGGTATTGGTGCAGGACTTTCTGCAACTTTAATAGTTATCCATGAAACTAATCGTGAAAGAAAAAAATAGAGCTCTTGATCTGATACAAGAATACAGTTCTCCGGATTACATTCAGATTCGTAATGATGCAAGTAAAGCACTTAAAAAGTCGATGCTAGAAATTGAAAGCCCATCTTGGGATAGTCTTTACCGAAAACTATCTACGGAAGAGTGGCAAAAAATATCTAAAATTGAACATTTCTATAAAAAGTTAAATTTTATGGTAGATATTAAAGAGGCGGATTCTAGATATTTAGCAAAATATTTTGAAGTTGAATTTTGGCATTGGCAAGCAAGGTATTTTAGTCGGATTAATATTGAATCTGGTGAGCCTGAAATGGTATTTCAAGCTCTTGCTGGTGCTTTTGAAAACCCTAATAATAAAAAGACTTAGGGAAATAATAAAAGCGTATCCCCATTCTTAAATAAACTAGACACCCATTCTAAATTTTATGAAAACACTAATAGATTGAACCAAAATAGGAACTCAGCTATGGTTTGTTTATCAATAAAAACAAATAGAAACGAGTTAATCTACAGGCTCGTTAGGTAATTAAATGAATACTGCCATTGATGAAGTCACAAATAATTACCAAGACTGGAGCTTAGACAAATTATCGTATGTTGATGGGTTACTAACACTGAACCTTAAAACTTATATAAAAGGCGATGATCCCGTAAGGTTTATGGTTGTGTTTACAAATACCGTTTTATTTGAAACTTATGATGAAAGTACCCATTTTCATGACTATCATCAAAACCGTGATTCGGGCGTAATCGGCGTGTATTCTGATTCAAGCTTATTGGAGTATGCTCAAACTAAAACGAATACTTTCAGTTTAAACAACAATAAGCTGTTTCATTATTCAGTAATGACTACAAATGAAATCATTCATGTTTTAACAAATATTGAGCCTCAGGTGATAAACGTTACCTAACAAAACGCGCTGAGGTGGGCGACTAGTAAAATTTGGCTATTAATTGTGGGAAGCTGGAAATAGTAAGTAATATTTTAGAAACTCTATAACAAGGAACGTATATGAATTTATTTGAGAACAAAACTGTAATTGAGTTTGAAATATCAGAAACAGGCCACCAAATTGTTGAAGCTAAAATTAACGGTAAATTGTTACGTTTTATTTTAGATACTGGCGCTGGGACATCTGTTTTAGACAGGGGATGCCTAAGTGAATTAGGCATTGAAGAGACACTCAATGTTGAGAATGCAGCAGGCTTGGGCACTTCGGATCACGCTATGGGAGATATAGAAGTTGATTCAATTGAGTTTGGTAGTGCCTTGTTTGAAAGTCCTGCCTTTGTGTCACTTAATCTTGACCATGTTCAGGTGGCGGGTGGTGAAAAGGGAGTACATGGCTTGTTAGGCTCTCCCTTTTTTACTCAATACCAAGCAGTTATTGATTTTTCAAAAAATAGGTTGGAGCTTTTTAATAAAAAAATTAAATAACTAACCTAAACTTGGTGCTTTAAATTTTATCTAACGCACCATGTTTATGGATTTAACTATGGCATGGTGCGACAGCTGTTATTGTTTACAATTTGTATTTCAAAGCTACTTTTCTAGTTCTTTTCTAATAATTCTTTTCTTATAATTTCAGCCCCAGCGCTCAAGGCATTTAGTTTACCTCTGGCTATATGGTGAGGTAGTGGAGCCATGCCGCAGTTGGTACACGGGTAGAGTTTTTCGGCATCTACAAATTGCAGTGCTTTACGTAGCGTATTAGCTACTTCTTCTGGCGTTTCGATAGTGTGATTTGCTACATCAATTGCGCCTACCATTACTTTTTTACCGCGAATGAGTTCTAGTAAATCCATTGGTACATGCGAGTTATGGCACTCTAGTGAGATAATATCGATATTAGATTGCTGAAGCTTAGGGAATGCTTCTTCGTACTGTCGCCATTCAGATCCTAATGTTTTTTTCCAATCTGTATTTGCTTTAATGCCGTAGCCATAGCAAATATGCACTGCGGTTTCGCATTTAAGCCCTTCAATTGCTCGCTCTAAACAGGCAATTCCCCAGTCGTTCACTTCATCAAAAAATACGTTAAACGCGGGCTCGTCAAATTGGATGATATCAACGCCGGCGGCTTCTAATTCTTTTGCTTCTTGATTGAGAATTATGGCAAATTCCCATGCTAGTTTTTCGCGGCTTTTATAATGATCGTCGTAAAGCGTGTCTATCATTGTCATTGGGCCTGGCAATGCCCATTTTATTGGTTGCTTGGTTTGCTTGCGTAAAAATTTAGCGTCTTCAACAAACACAGACTTTTGACGGCTAACAGGGCCAACAACAGTGGGTACACTTGCGTCGTATCGGTCACGAATTTTTACTGTTTTACGTTTTTCAAAGTCAACACCGTTTAGATGCTCTATGAATGTAGTTACAAAATGCTGCCTTGTTTGCTCGCCATCGCTAACAATATCAATGCCTGCTTGTTGCTGGTCGAATAATGACAAGCGTAGGGCGTCGTGTTTTCCTTGGGTTAATTCATCACCTTGTAATTTCCAAGGTGACCAAAGTGTTTCTGGCTCTGCAAGCCATAAAGGCTTTGGTAAACTGCCAGCGGTAGATGTAGGTAGTAATTTTTTCATAATAAATAATGCCGTATATTTCAGTTAATTATTAAACGTATCGTTAAGCGCGTTATTACTGCTTGTTACTATTAGTTGTTATGACAGATAGCTAGTAGAGAATTGCTCAAGAACTCTTTGGTACGGCTTGATAAAATGCTCTTGAGCAAACTTGCCTTGCTCGTTTGCTAACTTGCCGCGCTCTTCTCGGTCATACACAATTTGCGTTAGTGAGTGATCCAAGTTTTTTAAGTTTGGTTTATATGATTTACCCGCTATTGCGTTGGCATTATAAATCTCTGGTCTGTAGATTTTTTGAAACGTTTCCATCGTACTAATAGTGCTTATAAGCTCAAGATTGCTGTAATCATTAAGTAAATCACCAAAGAAAAACAATGCTAAAGGCGCTGCACTATTTGGCGGCATAAAGTAACGTACCTGCAAGCCCATTTTTTTGAAGTATTGCTCAGTTAAAGACGATTCATTTGGCTCGTATTCAACGCCAAGTACCGGGTGTTGGTTTTCGGTGCGGTTATAGGTTTTGTTATCTGACACACTTAGGCATATAACCGGTGGTTTTTTAAAGTTTTGTTTGTATGTACCCGAATTTACGAATGACTGAAATAGCTTGCCATGTAATACCCCAAAGTCATCAGGAATACTAAATTGAGACTTGCCTTTATTGTGCTCTTGTAGGAGTACGCTAAAGTCGTAGTCGCGTACATACGATGAAAAGTTGTTTCCTACAATGCCTTCAATGCGCTTATTAGTTTTATGATCAACAATGTTTGTTTTTAATATTTCGATTGATGGGAAGCTTTCGCCGCCATCTTCAATACCTATTTCAACAGAGATAATTTCAAGCTCAACAGCATAACGCTCACCTTTGGTGTTATCCCAATGGGCTAGGGCATTAAAACGGTTGTTAATCATGTTTAAGGCGTTACGCAAGTTTGCTTTGCGGTATTCACCTCTGGCTAAATTAGCAAAGTTGGTTGTGATACGCGTATTAGTTGATGGATGATAATTTTCGTCGAGTGAAACGCTCTTTATATTAAATGTAAAATCTTTTTTCATCGTGTTTATATCCAATTTTATAATTTAAACCTGATTGATGCTTTGCGCTTTATTAACCTTGCAACTTACTTAGCTGGCTTAGCTGGTTTAGGTATTCAGCAGCTTTAAGTTGTTAAATAGTGTTTAGCGCTAAGTGATGAGTAATTTATACGTTGATTTGTATATGAAGAAAAACGGTTTAATTTCACATAAAACATGAGTCATATTCATTAATCATTATTGTTAGATTCGATTACGTAGCAGTTGACGAAAAAAAGGCACAAATCAGTAAAAATAACGGATAGATGTTTAGCCGTTTAGACTTCTTTTGTGGCGGCGTGCACTTTATTCATGTTAAACATGAGGAATATTCAAAGGTTTTTTTTATAGCTATAACAGTACATTAGCCAAATTTTTAGTATGTTAAGTCGTTGTTTGTACTAAGAGCCATCACTGGGAAAGTTTTAATTAGCTATAAAGGCAGATACTTCAGCTCATCTAACCTAAATGATAAACCGACTTTTTTGAGTACGTATAAATGCTTGTAAATTAATAAAAGCGTTATTAGCCATAGTTAGTAGCAATGGTAGTACGTTAACTAAGTTATACTCGTTTTTCATCACCTCACCTATTGAGTATTCGTGGATATCAAAGGCACTTGTATTGCATCAACTATTGATGAGCATGGCCCTGTTTATGTATATCAAACAAAAAAGAATCTAATTCTCAGCTTTGACGGAAAAATTTATCAAAGCTGTATTAAATTAAATAATATTAACGGGTTAAGCTTAGCTTATACGCAAGCTATGATGGCTGCGCTTTTTTTTATACCAAATTTAAAAACCGCGATGATAATGGGGCTTGGGGCGGGCTCTATAGCAAAAAGTCTTTATCATGCGTTTCCTGCACTGACCATACATACCGTTGAATACCGTAAAGCCGTGGCTGATATGGCTATAAAATATTTTGAAGTTCCCGTGTCAGAACGTTTGTTTATTCATATTGACGATGCGGCAAACTACATGAAAAAAACGCAGATAAAAACGGATGTTATTTTTTCTGATTTATACAGCTCAGATGGGATGGAATCAGATCAGGTGCAATTATCCTACTTACGTGATTGTAAAAATGCGCTCATTTTTGATGGTGTTTTAGTACTTAATATTTGCCATACCAAAGTTGGGCAAAGAGAAGCGTTTGATCAACTACTTGAGAAAGAATTTGCAGGAAAGATTTTTAGTTTTATTATTGAAGGCGGCAATAAAATTGTTTTTGCTTTTAACAATAAAATGCCTGTACTTAGTGAGGACGAATTACTTGCTAAGGCTTACGCGTTACAAAAATTAATAAACGTCCCAATGACGCGCTATGCTGAGCTTTTATTTAATTAAAGATGGTTAGTTTGATGTACTGTTAAATGGCGCGTTTAAATCCATCCGTCTATCTGTTGTTCATTTAAACTTGGTTAAACTAATCATACTCTGAATAAAAATAATAAAGTACATACCCGTACGGAAACACGCATACATGGATTACTGTAAAAATATAATCACTAAATTTATAAGCGCGATGCAAAAGCGGCCTGGATTATTGGCTGTATTGGCGTTTTTGTCGGGCGTAGCCAGCTTTGCACTTGTAGATAGAAAAGAGTCTTTTTCGCAAGTTATTGCGATATTTTTACTTATTAGTTGGTTGTGGCTAATTATTGATAATTGGCTACGAGACAAAGTAGAAGAAAAATTTGGTGTGGCTGTATCTCCTAATGTAATGCGTTTTGCTCTACAAATGGTACAACAAGAAAGTCTATTTTTTGCTTTGCCGTTTTTTTTAGCGGTTACGCAGTGGGACCATCCTCAAGCGTTTTTTACCTCCCTCATTGTGATATGTGCGGTTATATCGGTAATCGACCCCTTTTATTATAAGAAGCTTGCTAAAAACCGTACGTTATTTAGTGTGTTTCATAACTTTGCTTTATTCGTTGTTTTACTTGTTACCTTACCTATTTTGTTAAACCTTACCACGAGCCAAAGTTTAGCTGCAGCCCTTGTAACGGCTGTAGTGGTTACTCTTCCGAGTTTAAACAATTTAATGCCTAATGCACGCTGGTGGCGCTTTCCTATTCTTGTATTGATTTTATGTGCTTTGAGCACTGCTGTGTGGCAGTTAAGAAGCTATGTGCCTCCTGCTGCGCTGCGATTAACCGATATTACGTTAGCTCATGAAGTTGATTTACAGCATAAAAAGCCAGTTGGTAGTATTAAACAGTTAGACTCTTATACACTGCATCATCAAGGTTTATATAGTTGGACCGCTGTTAAAGCACCAAGAGGCTTAAATGAAAAAATATTTCATGTGTGGCTTCATAATAAAAAGGAAGTTGATCGGATCACGTTAAATATAAACGGCGGGAGAGAGCTAGGTTACAGAGCATGGACCCACAAGGTAAATTTTCCTAGCGACTCTGTTGGTAAGTGGCAGGTAAAAGTAGTCACCGAATCAGGTCAGTTAATAGGTTTAACGAAATTTACTGTTACACCTTAATTAACTAAGCCGGCTGTATTTTAAACACGTAGCTGATATAGTTTTTGTATTCCAAACTAATGGACATAGTTAATGAGTATTGCATTTGAGATTTTTATTTGGCTAATAGTTGATACTGGCTTAAGCTTTTTATTTTACTCGACCGGTTGGCTACTATTAAAAGTGGTTACGTTTGGGCTGTATAAAAGCGAGTTTAAAGACTTTGCATCTTATAAAGCCAGTAAAGCTAGAAGAGTCGACTTAACCTTCTTACTAGGTTTTGGTTTTTATGTTGCACTCATTGCCGTTATGGCTTATTTAAGTCATTAAATTTGCTAATAAATTAGGTTAAGAATAAGGAGCCTATTGAGTTGTTGCTGCTTATGTCTTTCCCGTTACCGCACTTTTTTACACTTCCTACTTATACCTTTCCTGTTTTTGCAATAGGAAACACCTCACCGTGAGTACTATAACTATCATTTTAGCTATTAAATTAAGTACCTGCTAGAGCGTTGCTCGGTGCGTATATAGCTTTGGTTTATTGGTTTAAATCCGAGCTAATTGCAACTTGTAGTTTATGGGTAATACTTAGTAAATACTTAAAATCTAATAAATAAAACAATATATATGCATCTATATATTGCGCTAACGCGTTTTATAACAATACTATGCGCCACTTTTTACCATTTATGATGGTTTTGGACTTAATAAATGACTCACTATTTAAAATATGTATTTGTTATTACGACTCTCGCGGTAGCAAATACAGCTTACGCACAAGCAAAAACACAAGAGCACTACCAAGAGCTTGAAGTGGGCGTAGGCGGAAATATTAAGCATACCCATACTGACGTAAATTATAAAAATAAAGAGTTTGATTTACATATTCACCCATTATGGGAGAGCCGATATGTTACCGAAGGTCGAGATAACCTTCCCGGTAATGGCATTGCATCAATTGCTACTGAGGTTAACTATAAAAACTTTGCGGTGATCCCTTGGGCGGCCAAAGGTATTAGTAGTGATTATTCAGAGCTTAATTTAAATGCTATTTATACCGCTCACTTATCTGAGCAGATAGAGATGTATGTAGGTTATAACTATATTAAAGCTCGCGAAGAAGGCATTGATGCTCACGATAATGAGCTAAGCCTCGACGTTGCGTATTTTTATGCGGACGATATTCAGTTATTAAGTAGTGTTTATCATTCATTTGATGCCAGCGGTACATTTTTGGAGATGGCAGTACAAAAAGGTTTTTATATTAACGATTTACTAACAGTAGATATTCAATCGGGCGTGGGGTTTAATGCGGGGTATGTTAGTGATGGGCACAACGGAGTAAACAACGTTAAGTTTACTGCAAACTTGTCGTATCAGCTTTTTAATCAGTTAGCCCTTTACACATATACAAGCTATAGCATTGCAGTTAATAAAGATGAAAAACGCTTTGCAGGTGACGAGACACTTCGAAATATATTTTGGGGTGGTGTAGGGCTGAGTTATCAATACTAGGGCGTACTTTTTCAAGGTTGAGTTTGAAGCAGTGTGTTTTACTTTTAGGCAGTTCAGAGCCTACTGGGTAAAACTCTTGCTGCATGATTAAATCGATCTTAGGATCAAATAGTAACACACGATAAAATATGTTTAACGGCGCGGGTAACTTACTCAGCAGGACAGTGGGGTGGTGTAAGAGCGGCCATTAGTATGTGCACGTTTTTATCTGAACTTGGCTGTTTGCCAGTATCGGCTATGATCCACGTGCCAAAAGCGCAAGATGTGTTTAGTGAGGATGGCAAACCTGTTGCAGGAGAGAGTCAATCATCGTGGTTTAATTATTTCTCACGCACGTTTGGCCAACTAGTATGGTGGGCGCAGGCTGCTAAAGAGCATATCGAGGTGGTTGACCCACAAAGTTTGCTAAAAAGCTTTAAAACAGATCCTTCTCAGCGCAATGCGCCTTAATATCCGCTAACTAATTGTTTGGATTGATTATAGAAACATGGCTGCATATAGTGGTATCATTAACGCTACATATTTTTAATAATGCATAATACCAATTCGCAATAATAGTTAATCAATTTAAGGGATTAAATCGCTAACTGCATTAAAAGTTTCTGATGTACAACATCTTAATAACGAAATTTTTGCTGTGTTTTCCACACGATTTTCTTGTCTCAAAATAGATCACTGAATTATGCGTATTGGTGTAAGAAACAAGGAAATTGTGTCTTGAAATATCTAGCCTTACTAAGTGTGCTTATGCTTAGTGCATGTAGTTCTGTTCCCCATAAAGTTGAAGTGAGCCAAAGTACGGCTGCAAATATGAACCTTATTGCTTTAACTGAGCAAAGTGCACCAAAGGGTGTTGCTGGCACTTACCAGTTTCATATTAAAGCGGCGGGAGCTCAGGGGAGTTGGTTGTATTTAAATACAGAAACTGATTATCGTGATAGGCGTTCTATTACGATATCAATACAGCCCAATGTGGTAGCAGAGCTTCAAAGTAAATACAGACAACCAGCAGACACCTTTTTTATTAATAAAACAATAGAAGTAACAGGCGAAGCTAAACGAGTAACTATCGATTTTATGAGCCGTGGTAGAGCCACTAATAAATATTATTATCAAACGCACATAGCTGTGTCATCAATTAAGCAGCTTCGTGTTATTAAAAGTTAGCAAAAAGCAATGCACTGTATTTATATACAGTACATTGTGAAAGCTTACTTTGAGCTTTAACGTTTACACTTAAATTTACTGCTATGGCGCTACTTTAGCGCTGTTTTATTCCACGATTTCAAAACTCTTATTTAACCTATTGTAATTTCATTACATAAAACTAATAATTAGGGCGTGTTGATCTTTGGTGGGTGAATTTGCAGCAGTATGTTTGGTTTTTAGGCAAGGCGGAGCCTATGTAGTGTGGTTATTCCCCATGAATAGGCGATAACGCAGCATAAATACCAAACATG
>NZ_JACJDW010000059.1:0-11212 GCF_014163745.1 Pseudoalteromonas sp. SR44-2
CTTTCGACAGCTCAATGAATTCTGAATTTTTTAATATCTTTCGATATTGAATTGACTGTGCCGAAGCAACTTATAAATAAGTTACTTCTGTTGGTCACTCAGTTTTCAATTGAGACTCTAATTTGCTTGCCTCGCTACCTAAGTAGGTTGGCTGTTAGAACTCAATCTGTACGAGTGCCCACACAGATGATTGCTTTATATTGTTAAAGAACGTTTTGAGTCGCTTTAGCGTCTCAAGGGATGAGAATAATACACCCTTTATTTTTCGAGTCAACACTTTGTTTTAAATTTTCTTTTGGAAGATTTAAAACCGAAGTTTTACTTAACTCTCTGAGTAGTTCGCGCCTCGCTATGCGTTGTCCGCTGCGCGTCGCCATATCCCGTCTCAGTGGGGTCGCATTATAGGGAGCGGCGGATTTTACGCAAGCGTTATTTGCATAAAATAGTAATTAAAATTAAGCCCCAAGCAAGCACACACGATAAACACAAGTTACCCACAAGACCCTGTTGATAACTCTTGTTTTTACATAGATAAACCATACTAAAGCTATTAATTAAAACCTTAAAAATGCAAAAAGCACCTTGTGTAGGTGCTTCTCAAAAGTAATAGTTATTAGAATCTAGGGTCTGTTTATCTTTCAAGGTTAAATTTGCAGCAGCCTGTTTGGTATTCAGGCAAGGCAGAGCCTATGTAGTGTGGTTACTCCCCATAAATAGGCGATAACGTAGCATTAATGCCAAACAGGCGCTGCCCAAAGGGTTCTTCCTAGGGGCTATTTACTCTTTGTTACTCGGTTTTTACTTAGCCCACTAGGTTACAAATCTCGCGCCGCGATTAAACACCCCCCTAGTTTGAACAAATTTTAATCTGCAAAGAGCAACAGACCCTAGTATAAAATACTATATAACTTGCGGCGATACTTAGCTGCGAGTGCGTCGCCATCAGGTAAAGAGGCAATAATGGCTAAAAAGCTTGGTTTTGCTTCGTTGAAGTTCAGATCTTTTTGTAGAACTGTAAACAGTACATCCAATGCCTCTTCTTTTCTGCCTGCTTCATTAAGTAAAATACTGAGCTCTTCTTTTAGTTCTAAGTCATTTGGATACTTTTCTACTTGTTGTTGCTTTTCTTTAATCTCTGGTGAGTCTTTTGCTTCAAGCGCGGCTTCGCATTTTGCTTTAATATTATTAAAGTAAGCATCTTGCTCTTGTGCACCTATTGTATTTATAAGCGCTTGCGCTTCATCTACCTTGTGAATTTGAATACATATGTCTGCTAGCACTAACTTGATACGTGCATTACCGCTGTCTATTTCATAAGCTTGCTTTGCATAATTAAATGCAGCATTTAAATCTGACTTTAATAACGCTTGCTTTGCTTGCTCTAACAGTAAGTCTTGTTGCGCAGGTAAATGCTTTGCTAGGGCTTCGCGTATTTGCGCTTCGCTTTGAACACCTGCAAGTAAATCTACTGGTGCGGAGTCTTTTAATAATACAAGCGTAGGCAGTGTTTGCAGACCAACTTGTTGCGCAAGTTGAGAAGCGAGTGCTTGTTCTGCATCGCAATCTAGGTTTGCTACTACTATATAGCTTGCATATTCTGCTGCTACTTTATCTAAAATTGCAGCCTGTCCTATACAGTCAGGACTTTGAGGAGAGAAAAAGTTAAGCAACACCAATTTTTGTTGTGATGTTTCACCGAGTACTTGTTGAAGGTTTTGCGCATTAATACTAACTATGTTGCTCATTGAATTGATTGCCATATTCGTCTATTTAGGTTTTTATATGGTGGTGAACATAATAATTACAAGTCATATACCTAAATCACTCGGTATACATATTCAACAATAAGGGAAAATATGAAATTAACTTACCTAAGTGCAATACTTTTATTAGCAAGCCGATTAGTACAAGCAAATGGACTCGATTTGAATTTAAGCAAAGCCATGCCAGCTATTGAAAAGTTTTACCTCGACTTACACCAATCCCCAGAGCTCTCTTATCACGAACAAAAAACAGGTAAAAAGATAGCAGATAGATTAACTCAGCTGGGTTTTAAAGTAACAAGTAATGTAGGTGGCTTTGGTGTAGTTGGTATTTATAAAAATGGTGAGGGGCCGACAGTAATGATCCGCACTGATACTGATGGCTTACCTATTATAGAGCAAACAGGAAAATCCTATGCCTCAAAAGTCAAAGTAATAGATGAGCACGGTGCAAAAGTAGGTGTAATGCACGGCTGTGGCCACGATATCCACATGAGCTCTTTTATTGGAACTGCAGAGCAGTTAATTGCTCATAAAAAACAGTGGCAAGGTACATTAATGATGGTTGCACAGCCTGCAGAAGAAGTAGGTGGGGGTGCTAAAGCGATGTTAAGCGAAGGACTATTTAGTAAATATGCAAAACCTGATCATATAATTGCTTTACATGTAAGCGCTAGCGTCCCCGCTGGTAAGGTATCAATGAAAAATGAATACACGATGGCAAGTGTAGATTCTGTCGATATTACAATTAAAGGTAAAGGTGGTCATGGTGCTTATCCGCATACAACTATAGACCCAGTGGTTATAGCTGCACGCACTGTACTTGCTTTGCAAACAATCACAAGCCGAGAGCTTTCACCGCTTGAGCCATCTGTTATTACAGTGGGGTCTATTCATGGTGGTTCAAAACATAATGTGATTTCGGATGAAGTAAAACTACAACTCACTCTCAGAAGCTATAACCCCGATGTAAGAAGCGCTCAAATAGCTGCAATAAAACGAATCACCGCAGGTATTGCACAAAGTGCTGGATTAGATGAATCAAGCTACCCTGTTGTATATGTACATGAAGATGAATCTATTCCGTCTACTTATAATAACCCTGCACAAACAGACATTGTTAGAAACTCTATTGCCAGCGCAATTGGCGATACTAATGTACTTGAAACACAAGCTGTAATGGCAGGTGAAGATTTTGGCCTATACGGACGCACCGATGAAAATATCCCTATTACCTTATTTTGGCTAGGTGGTGTAAACCAAGCACAATATGTAGATTCGATAAAAACAGGTGAGGTTCTCCCTTCCCTACACTCTAGTAAATTCGCACCTGATTATAAAGTTGCCATTCCTACTGGAATAAAAGCAATGAGTAACGCTGCTGTTGCCTTATTTAATAAGTAACCTAAGTTTAGGTTAAGTAATACCAATTCAACATTAAGTAATATGGTTTAATAAAAAAAGCTCTGTTGCTAACTAGCAACAGAGCTTTTTTTATAACTCGACTTTTTAAAGGTCGCTTTTCCACCTCGTTTAGCAAAACGTTTTTTAGGTGAGCTTTTTGGTAACTTCGCAAATGCATTGCTATCGCAGTTTGCTGCTAATTGAACAAACCCATTTAGGTCAGCAAGTAAAGGCTGTAAAAACTGCTGATAACTCATTGCCTGCTGTGCAATATCACCTAAGCTCGACTCCCACTTTGCGGTTAAATCAGGACTCGCTAAACCTTGTGGTAATACGCTAATAAGAGCAAGTCCCGTTTCGGTCGCTCTAATTGACTTACCTTCACGTTTTAAAAAACGCCGCTTAAATAGCAACTCGATTATTCCCGCACGTGTTGCCTCCGTACCTAAACCATCGGTGTCTTTTAATACTTTTTTAATTTGTTGATCTTTAACATAACGACTAATACCGGTCATCGCAGCCAATAATGTAGCATCGGTAAAATAAGCAGGGGGTGATGTATGCTTTTCGACTACTTCGCCTTTATCACAAAAAAGAGGCATACCTTTTGTTAAAGGAGGTAGCGAGGCTTCATCTTTTAATTCAGATTTACCCATTAACACCTTAAAACCCAAGCTTACATCTTGCTTTGCATTTGCCTTAAAAAGCCCACCTGCAATAATGACCTCAGCTTTAGTTTCGTTATATATATAGTCGGGATAAAACTGAATTAAGTAATGACGGCTTATTAATTGATATACCTTTGCTTCATCACCGCTCAAACTCGTTGACTTTAACTGCTTAGCCGTAGGCACAATGGCATGATGGGCAGCTACTTTTGAATCGTTAAAACATTTACTACGCTTTTTTACATCAGCCCCGTTTACTAATTCACTACTTTGCCCCCCATTAGCACTTATTGCCTTTAAAATAGCAGATGCTTCTTGATGGTGATCTTTAGGTAAATAACGATTGTCTGAGCGTGGGTAAGTTATTAATTTATGACGTTCGTAAAGCATTTGGCAAATATCCAATACTTTTTGAGCTGGCATACCAAATGCTTTAGCCGCATCGATTTGTAGTGCAGATAAATTATAAGGTAATGGAGCACTTTGCTTTTTTTGTTTTTGGTCGAGAGAAGTAAGCTCAGCACTTTGCTTTGTAATACGTGAAGCAACATTTTCTGCAAGAGCTTTGTTAAGTATTCGCCCTTCTTCATCTTGATGTGGCTCACATGCTTTGCTTGGCACCCACTTAGCTATGAATGGTTGATTATCTGGAGTAAGCAAATGCGCCAATACATCGTAAAAAGGCTTAGATACAAAGTTCGCTATTTCGTTATCTCTATTAACAACAAGACCTAAAATAGGGGTTTGTACTCGCCCTACCGAAAGCACATTACCAAACCCTGCTTTTTGCCCAGCTAGTGTGTATGCACGTGTTAAATTCATACCAAATAGCCAATCCGCACGAGAGCGCGCTAAAGCAGATACACTTAACGGAACAAAATCTCGATTAGAACGCATTGCGCCCAATGATTTCTTTACCGCCGATAAGTTTAAATCACTAATGAGTAAACGTTGCGCACTTTGTTTTTTAGCCTGACTTATTTTAGCTTCTTCTATTACTTGGTCGACCAGAAGCTGGCCTTCACGGTCTGGATCGCCAGCATGAATAAGTTGTGAAGCTTGTTTAATTAATTTTTTTAAAACAGTGAGCTGTTTGCGAGTTTTGGTTTTGGCTTTTAACTTCCACTGCTCAGGTATTATAGGTAAGTGATCAAACTGCCACTTTTTAAAGCGCTCATCGTAATCATCGGGCTCTGCTTGCTCAAGTAAGTGCCCTATACACCATGAAACACAATCACCATTAGCTACTTCTATATAGCCATCATGTTTTTTATGTGGTTTTGGTAAGGCATCGGCAATTGCTCTGCCTAATGATGGTTTTTCTGCAATGTAGAGTTTCATGGGAGCCGCTCACTCACTGTTCATATAAACAGTAGTTTAGCACAGCTATTTTAAAGGTGGGGAGTTTTATCTTTTGCCCTAAAACTACCTTGTTTAGTGAAAAGAATAATTAGAGGTAAATAACACACAACAACTGTGGCTATGTTGATAAATGGTATTAGAGTCTGATAAACAGCAGTACTGTAAGCTAAATCCCATAAATGACGATCAACTAAGCGGAATAGTTGCAATATAGGTGCACCAATAACTACCAATTGACCAATAGCACATTGCCATAGGTACACTTTATCTTTTATCCCCCAGTAAGCGATAAGTGCCATCCAAATAATATCTGTTAGCGCCCAAACTAAATAACGATAAATATAAATGTCATCAAACCCTCTTAGGCTTGAAGCAGTTAGGTTACCAAAGAGGAAAAAAGCTGCGGTCAGTAATACAAATCGAAAGGCTAGGCGATCTTTAAATACAAAAAATATAAAAATAGCTGGGCTTAGCATTAAAACCCAGCTTTTACTTAAAATACTAACAATATACAAAAACCATTCAGGCAAAACACTCAGCCTTACTTTGTTTTTTTATCGTCATCTGTACCATCACCATTACCTGGCATGCCACAATATTTATTGATTATTTTCACAGAAACTCCATCACACATGTTAAGGAAATGTACTTTAAGCTAAAACAATAGGATTGCCAAGGTACTTAAACGAACAAAGTACCTTAAAGTGAAACTTATTCAATAAGCGATAGCGTCAAGCTCTAGCTTAACGCACATCAATCGGATCAGACTCTTTAGCCTTACCTTGTAGAATTGATATTTCTACACGACGGTTTCTTCGGCGGTCTTCATTTGAATCGTTTGGTACAAGTGGGCGAGTATCGGCGCGCCCTACTACCATCATGCGGTTTTTATCAAACCCTTGCACTGTTTGTAGTTCGCTTGCAACTGCTACAGCACGCTTTGACGATAAGTCCCAATTATTAATATATAACTCGTTTGAAACCTGAAAATCATCGGTATGCCCCGAAACAGTAATTTCGCCAGGTACATCTTTTAGCAGCTCACCAATATCTTGAATAATAGGTTTAAATTTAGGTTGTAAAAACGCACTACCCGAGGGAAATGAGCCATTCTCTCTAATACGAATAATTATTTGCTGCCCTAAAGATTCAAGTTCAATTGCACCATCTATTATTTGCTTTTCAAGCTGCTGCGCGATTTTTTTAACGAGCTCGTTAGTTTGTTCCTGATCGGCTGCTGAAGTTGCTTGCTCTGACGATTGCTCTTGAGAAGTGCTACGAGATTCTCCACCACGTTTGTCCCCGCGTTGTTCTTGCCTGCCGCCAGCTGAGCTTTCATCTCCAGCCTGAAACTCTAACATTTGTTGAGTCATTTCTACTGTTTGTTGTTGAATAGTTTCTATTGGAGTGGGTTCTGGTTTGCCTGGGGTAAACTCCATAGCAATAACAGAGGTACCTTTAGGGATATCTTTTACTTCAATTTTATTCTGCACACCAAAAGCAAACTTCATAGAGCCCGCAATTTGTTTAAACTTAAGTACATCCATTTCTGAAAACGCAAGCAAGAGTACAAAAAAGCACATTAACAGTGACATTAAATCGGCAAACGTTCCCATCCATGCTGGTAGGCCTGGTGGTGGGCATTTGCACTCTTGATCAGACATAATTACTCCTCGGTATCCACTTTACGTTTAGATTCAGCTAAGTAATTTTTCAAAATACCTTCGATTACTTTTGGATTTTGGCCATCTTGTATACCTAAAATAGCATCCAAAATTAAACGCTGATTCATAGCCTCTTCGTCTTTACGCAGTTCAAGTTTTACCTGAATAGGAATTGCCACAACATTGGCTAAAAACGCACCATATAAAGTTGTTAAAAGCGCTACCGCCATTGCTGGGCCAATTGCTTTTGGGTCATCCATGTTAGATAACATTGCAACTAAGCCAATTAGAGTACCAATCATTCCCATTGCTGGTGCAATATCGGCTAATGACTTAAATAAGCCTGCGCCCATTTCATGTCGAGTCGTGGTTAAAGAGATGTCTTTTTGAAGTGTGGCGCGAACAACATCTGCGTCATGGCCATCAACAAGCATGTCGACGCCTTTGCGCATAAATGGATTTGGGATTTCAGCTTCTTCGAGTGCTAAAAAGCCCCCTTTACGAGCTGAATCAGCAAGCTCTACTGCTTTTTCAATAAGTTCTTCTGGCGTTTCAATTTTAAACATAAACGCTTTAGCAACAACTTTACCTATACCCAAAAACTGCGACATGGTGAAATTTGATAAAACAATAAAAAGTGAACCACCAAATACAATTACACTAGAAGGAGCATCGGCAAACATAGCCATTTCACCGCTACTACTCATAAACATAGACATGACTATTAAGCCAATTGCGCCTAGGATCCCGATTATGGTTGCTAAATCCACATTTCCTCCAGAAGTTTCATGCTTAATGGCCTTATCATAAACTTTTATTATTAACTGCTTATCGGCAACATATTGAATTGCTTAAGCCATTTTTATAAATAAACATAAAAAGCAGCCTTTAGCACTATTTTAGATCAAGTTATAAGGGCTACCTAATTATCAATTGATTTATTAAACTAACAGACCGCTATTAAGGCTTTATTAATACACTTGAAATATAATTTAACGTTATAAAGGTAAAAAACCAATATCATCCTTTGACCTAGTTTAGCATTCCCCCTAAAATTGACCCCTAAATTTATTATGTAAGCTGAAATAAAGATGGCGACTAAAAAACCTGAAAACTTAAGTTTCGAACAAGCACTAGAAGAATTATCTACAATCGTTAGTGACATGGAACAAGGTGACTTATCGCTTGAGCAATCGTTAAAGCAATTTGAGCGTGGAATTGGATTAGCAAGTGCTTCATCAGGTAAATTACAGCAAGCAGAACAAAAAGTATCAATTTTGATGGGGAATGGCGAAAAGTCAGTTCTTACGAATTTTGATAATGATATGGAATAGCTGTGAGCATAAATAATTATATCGAACGTGCTCAAAAAGATGTAGTAGCGACCTTACAACAGCATTTTAAACAGCCTCTCGATACTGAAGAAACAGTCAAGAACGCCACCCAGTATGGATTATTTAATGGCGGTAAAAGATTACGTCCATTTTTAGTTTATGCCACAGGTAAAATGCTCGGTGCAAACCAGCAAGACTTACATGTACTTGCAGCTGCAATTGAGTGTATCCATAGCTATTCGCTAGTTCATGATGATTTGCCCGCTATGGACGATGACGACTTACGCCGTGGCCGCCCTACTTGCCATATAGAATTTGGCGAGGCAAATGCAATTTTAGCCGGTGATGCCCTACAAACACTCGCCTTTGAGCTTATTGCGAATCACAAATTTACATGCTCGTCGCAAACACAAATAAAAATGATTGCTACGCTTGCCAACGCATCAGGCCTTGAGGGCATGGTAGGCGGACAAGGTCTTGACATAGCAGCAACAGATAAAGTAATTACCGTACAAGAGCTTGAGCGAATACATAAGCTAAAAACCGGAGCTTTAATTAATTGCGCAATTACACTTGGTGCACTGTGCAGCGAAAAGGCAGATCAACAAACCTTAGAAAATTTAAGCATTTTTGGGTATGCTATAGGGCTGGCGTTTCAAGTACACGACGACATTTTAGATGTTGAAGGCGATACGGTTACTTTAGGTAAACCACAAGGCTCCGATATTGCCGCGAATAAAGCGACATATCCGGCGTTATTAGGTATGCTAGGCGCTAAAGAAAAGGCGCAAAATTTAATACAACAAGCCCATGAAGCGTTGGCAAATATAGATGCTGACACAACACTTCTTGCGTCGCTAGCAAATTACCTAATTGAGCGTGACCACTAATTTTTGCTCATACGTATTGCAATTAGCACTGACATTATTACTCAACATTAATTATTCGTAAAAGCTTTGAATGAATTAATGTTAGCGAAGGATATATATAAAACCATGACACTTGATAGTAGCAAGTATCCATTACTTAATTTGGTTGACGAGCCAGCCCAATTGCGTGACTTAGCGCAAGACAAACTCCCTGCATTTAGCAATGAGCTGCGCGATTATTTACTCAACTCAGTATCGCAAAGTAGCGGTCATCTAGCGTCTGGTTTAGGGACGGTTGAACTAACCGTTGCGCTACATTATGTTTATAACACTCCAGACGATCGCCTAGTTTGGGATGTGGGTCACCAAGCTTATCCACATAAAATCCTTACAGGTCGTCGCGACCAAATGCACACTATTCGCCAAAAAGACGGTTTGCACCCTTTTCCTTTTCGCGATGAAAGCCAATACGATACGTTTAGCGTAGGCCATTCAAGCACCTCTATTTCAGCTGCCTTAGGTATGTCTATTGCCGCCCAAAAAGAAGGCAAAGGTCGAAAATCTGTAGCCATTATTGGTGACGGAGCTATCACCGCAGGCATGGCATTTGAAGCGATGAATCATTTAGGTGATGTAAAATCAGACATGCTTATTATTTTAAATGATAACGAAATGTCGATTTCAGAAAATGTTGGCGCATTAACAAATCACTTTGCCCGAATTTTATCAGGTAGCTTTTATACTAACATTCGTGAAGGCAGTAAAAAGTTACTCTCAGGTGTGCCTCCGGTAAAGCAACTTGCCAGTAAAATGGAAGAGCACATTAAGGGCATGATGATCCCGGGGACCTTCTTTGAAGAATTAGGCCTAAATTACATAGGCCCAATTGATGGTCACGATGTAAACATGCTTGTAGATACATTACGTAATATGCGTAATTTAAAAGGCCCACAGCTTTTACATATAAAAACGCAAAAAGGTAAGGGCTACAAACCGGCTGAAGCCGATCCTATTGGCTACCATGGTGTACCAAAATTCGACCCAAGCACAACTAGCCTGCCTAAATCTAAACCTAGCGCTGCTACTTTTTCAAAAGTTTTTGGCGATTGGTTATGCGACATGGCAAAGCAAGACAGCAAGTTAATGGCTATTACGCCAGCAATGCGCGAAGGCTCTGGCATGGTACGTTTTTCTAAAGAGTTTCCAGATCAATACTTTGATGTGGCCATTGCAGAGCAGCATGCAGTTACTTTAGCGGCTGGTTTTGCTTGTGAAGGTTTAAAACCTGTTGTTGCTATTTACTCGAGCTTTTTACAACGTGCGTATGACCAATTAATACATGATGTTGCACTGCAAAACTTACCTGTATTATTTGCCATTGACCGCGCTGGCATTGTTGGAGCCGATGGTGAAACTCACCAAGGTGCGTACGATTTAAGCTTTATGCGCTGTATTCCAAATATGGTAATTATGGCACCAAGCGACACCAACGAATGTCGCCAAATGCTATACACCGGTTATAAAGCAAACTGCCCTGTTGCAGTTCGTTATCCTCGAGGTAGCGCAGGTACTGCAGACATTGAAAGCACTATGCAACTGCTTGAAATAGGTAAAGCAGATACAATTAAGCAAGGTGCTAAAATTGCTATTTTATCATTTGGTACATTGCTTGAAAACGCACAGCTTGCAGCTAACGAATTAGATGCAACGCTTGTTAATATGCGTTTTATTAAACCACTTGATACTGCACTTTTAAATGAGCTTGCAACTAGCCACGATGTAATTGTAACCCTTGAAGATAATGCTATTGCTGGCGGTGCCGGCTCTGCAGTTAACGAATACTTGGCAACGCAAAAGGCTGATATTAATATCCTTAACTTAGGTATTCCAGATGAGTTTATTAAACACGGCACGCAAGATGAAATGCACGATGAAATGGGATTAGGCGAGCAAGGAATATTAACCGCTATTAGGGCGTTTATCGCTTAAGCTATTTACTTAGTTTATTAAAAAGGAGCCTCAAGGCTAATGCCGATCAGTTAAGAAAATGACCGGTTGACCGATCCAAGCGATCATGCAAAATCCGTAGTTAGGAAACTAACTACGGATTTTTTGTGAATATAGAACAAGCACTGCAAGCAACACTTG